>NZ_KV814005.1:0-2386 GCF_001813805.1 Streptococcus sp. HMSC066F10 | reverse complement strand
CACACGAGCCGACCCGCCGTGCTAAGCCTTGATGGCCTCCAAGCCCGCTGATAAACTCCGCTACGTCGAGAGCGCCTGCTTTAGCTGCTCCATATCTCTGAACCCTTCGGGGTAGTGCCTCGATGCCCTGAACGCCGATTTCTCCTGCCAGAGAGTCGGCGTTTTCCTTTGGGTCATCCGGTGGTCGTTCCTCCATCGGCGGCCCTCCGTGCGATGAGGAACCCAATGGGTCCAGCCAGCATCTCGCGGCCCAGCCGGACGGCGTCCGGCGACAAGCCCTGATCGCAGGCAAACGAGCCGGAAACCCGCATGGATGCTGGCTTGGAGCAATTGTTTGTATGTATCAAGGGAAGAGCGCCGGCCGGCGCCAAGTGCCGGGGCAGGCCCGTCCCAAGGCGTCGTCCCGCGCTCACTTCTTTTCCTCGTACGACAAATTGACTGTCGCGCCAGGTGCCCACGCACGCACCGGCACGGAGATCTGCGAGCCGACCTGGTCGGCGTACTTCGTCAGATCGGGAACCGTGAGGGTGTAGAGCTGCACCAAGCCGCGGGAGTCGAGGCCTTCCACCTGGAGTACTGACCGGGGCTGGATGACCTCGCCGGTCTTCTTGTTGACACCACCACCGAGAGTGGTGGCAGCGCGAACGGTGCCTGTGAGAGTCAGCATCAGTGCGTCTCCTCATCAGGGATCAAACCGTGCTTTTCGATGGCCTCCTGCGCGAGCTTGACGGCTTGCAGCGTGGCGGCCGTGAGGAACTCACGCTTGCTCATGTCGAGCAGCTGGCAGACATCTTCCACGTCGCTGAACAGCTCGGGGTGAACGTCGAATTGCAGCTTCTTCAGCTTGAGCTGCTCGGCAGTCTCCGGGTCTCTGAGGAAGTGATCCATCAGGCCGTAGTTGCCACGTTTGTAAAGCTCGTCGAGAGCTTTATGCTGGATGAGGGAATCAAGGTCCACATCGGCTCCAATTGAAGGTTGCAGGAACGACAATTGTTACCAGACGAAAGGCCGATGTAAAGCCTTACGCGTGCAGGATACGAATTCAGAGCCCTTTTTGTGGTCCACGCAGCCTGTTTTGCATGCGCGAAGACGGGCAGGGGAGGGGAGGGCGCTGGGCACGCGGCGCATCGCTGCGTTGGCGTGAGAGCCGTGGCTCTGCATGGGGGGCATACCCCCCATACCCCCTTAGGCCGCTGGCTGATCCTCCACCGGGTCTCCCAGGACGCCGTAGTCAGTCTCGGCGAATGCCGGCCGACCATGCTTCAACAGCAGGTGTTGGTAGGTGTCAAAACGATCACAGAGGCGAGACAGGGTGGATACCGCGAGGCAGCAAAACGACGCCTCGTCGGGATTCGAGCTGCGCCAGATCTCGATCAACGCTTGGGCTTCGGCCAGAGGCCCGTGGATCTCGCGTTCAGCTTCGCCCAGCTCGGGCGCAATAGACTTCTTCTCAGCCATTTTTCATCTCCAACACAGATGGGTTTTGGTTAGGCCTCGGTGGGTGTTGACGCACTCACCGGGGCCGCTTTCGCTGTTGAACGCTCTGCGTGAATCAGCCTGAGCGAGGTGCTAGCACCTCGCATATCCTGCCCCGCGAAGAACATTCATCCGTGCACTCAGGCGGGTCGATCTTTCCTCCTCTGAAGGTCGTATCCGCGACCGGTCAGGTAGCGGTAAAAAAGGGTGCGAAAGGGGAGGTCGTCGAAGGGCTCGTCAATGAGCTGCTCCGGCACCACCACCGAACGGAAGCAGCCAGCAGATCCGATGAGTCTCTTTCCGCGCAAGGTCTCGTAGCAGTGCCACGTGTCCTCAACAGGCTGATCCGAAAACTTCACCGCGTACTTGAACACCTCGAGGAAGCCACTCACAGGATCCTCCTGGCTGATCGGCCGTACGTCCACCACGTGGCTATCACCAGTGATGTTTTTCCACTCAGCCGAGAGCTGCAGCTGGTCAGGCTGATGCTCAGCGATCGCGATCATGTGCAGATGCGGATGCCAGAGCCCAGAACCTGTGCCGCGCTTCACTTCGTACGACCACACAGCACCCATAACACCATCGAGGCAAGAGCCGCGAGCACGGTGTTTCCGCATCCATAGCTCTCGCTGGCCACGATGGAGGTGCTTAAAACGCTCAGCCAAGTCATTGCCATCCTTAACGGTCAGAGTCACGAGAAAGGGCTTTAAAGAGGCGTTCGACCCTCTAAGCACCTCCCACCTATCCAGGTAGCTTTTGAGGGCCTTGCTGCCCCTCCTGATGGCGCACAGGGGGCATAGGAGATGCTTCATGCAAAGCGAAGCTGCATGCAACCGCACTTCGTCGACGGTGAAGTAGTGCCGGAACATCAAATAGTCCCCACACGAGCCGACCCGCCGTGCTAAGCCTT
>NZ_KV814004.1:0-402 GCF_001813805.1 Streptococcus sp. HMSC066F10 | reverse complement strand
GGTGCACCTGGCAGCCTCGGTCATGAGCGGACATGCCAGTGCGGTGGCAGCTCTTGCGCGGTTCGGTTCTGCCGCCCAGGGCGATCCAATCTATGAGGCTGGCGTGCAATTGGGGCGGTTGCTGCGTACGGCGTTTTTGGCTGACTACTTTGTCAAGGACGCTTTCAGGAACGAGTTGCGCCGGGTGCTCAATCGGGGCGAGGCTGTTAACGCCCTCAAGCGCGCCATTTATACCGGCCGGATCAGCCCGGCGCAGGCCAAACGTGTCGATGAAATGCAGGCTGTGGCCGATGCGTTGAGCCTGATGGCCAACATCGTGATGGCGTGGAATACCTCACAGATGCAGGCGGTCCTGGATCGCTGGTCGAACCGCCGCCAGGTCATTCCACCGGAACTGATCGG
>NZ_KV814003.1:0-1465 GCF_001813805.1 Streptococcus sp. HMSC066F10 | reverse complement strand
ACACAATGTGCACTTTTTGGAGGAATTCTTTTTCACTGAATTTCCTTCAATTAGACACCAATTGAAGACCGCTTTGCAAAGCGCGAATTAGCTCCTGCGAGGCGCAAGCAATTAGCCACGCGAGAACCAATAGGGGGAGGGCGCCATCGCTCAATTCGGGCACCGCTTTGCAGGGGCGCTTCGCCCCCTCCCTACGCTTCGCTCCGGCCCCCGAACAGCCCTCCAGGTGGCCTCGACCTCAAGTTGAGCCTTGAAGCTGGCACTGAGCTCAGCCACGGCCGCGAACAGAGTCCGCGCAAGCAGGTTAGGGTGGTGCTGCCCCACCCAGACCAACGCATCCTCAGGACTACGGAACGCAGCCCGCCACTGTTGAGGAAGTCCAGGCTCCCCCGACTCCAACACAGCCCGCAACTCAGCCCGGGCAATACACTCGCTATCAGCCATTTCAGCTCTCCTACAGTTGAACTTGGTTAGGCCCTCGGGCGTGCTCCAACACCCCCGGGGACCGACTTAATCAGCAGGTTTGGAGTCGACCTCCTTTCCGTCGACCAGAACGACGCCGGCACCGTCAGTCACATCGGACCAGACCTGCGCAGCGATCGCTGCGACATCGGCCTTGCGAGGCCTGCCGCGCTTCTTAGCAGGAGGAGCAGGCTCGACAGCAGGCGGCGCGGGAAGGGCGCCAGAACGCACCAGAAGCCCTTGGAGGAGCCCCGGGCTACCCGAGGAGCCATCAGGAGCAAAACGACGCTTGAAGGCCATCTCATAGCTGCGAGAGGACACACCTCGATTCAGAGCCTTCGTGGCCAACCGAGAACTACGCTTCATGAAGAGACCCCTGCTAGGTTAGTGGCCGCTGACGGCCTGCTACGTTATCGATAGCATCAGAGTGAGGCAGCACGCCAATCTGATAATTCCGTGTCCTAAAGTGTTTTAAGAACAAGTTAGGCGGCGCTGCGCGCCGCCCCGCGGGCTTCGCCTCCGCGTGGCCGGGCGCCGCGCCCGCCGCCTCGGGCATATCCCCGCAGGCGGGGCCCCTTCCCGAGACGTCGCGCGCCGCTCCCTGCGCCTGTATCAGCTGCTCGAGGGCGTTTGCACGGGCGTAGAGCGTCCTGAAGGATCGAGCCTGACGGACCAGGAGAGACCACCACGCACCATCCTGCGGCTCGAACCCGAAGCCCTCAGGTGTCCAGAGCTTGCCGCTGTGCATGTGCCATCCTGACCAACCTGGGAGCTCGAACCGGTTGAGAATCCGCAGCAGCTTGTAGGCCGAGTACGGCACGGCCGTCTTGCCTGAAAACCACGCATAGACCGTGCGCTCGGTGACCTGAAGAGTGCGAGCCACGTCAGGTACCTTTAGGCCAGCGTCCAGGCAAAGGACTTTGAAGCGGGCCGCAATAGCGGCTCGCTGACTGGTGTTCTTTTTGGGCGGTCGGCCATCGGGTCTTTTTGAACACAATGTGCA
>NZ_KV814002.1:0-100444 GCF_001813805.1 Streptococcus sp. HMSC066F10 | reverse complement strand
TGAGATATTTTGAAATTAAATAGCACCACGTGTTATATTAGCTTTGGAGAGGGTTATGAAATATAAACGAATTGTATGTAAAGTCGGCACCAGTTCTTTAACAAATGAGGATGGAAGTTTATCGAGAACGAAAGTGAGAGTGATTACCCAGCAGTTAGCCATGCTACATGAAGCAGGGCACGAGGTGATTTTAGTCTCATCAGGAGCAATAGCGGCAGGCTTCTCATCTTTGGGCTTTAAGAAACGCCCGACAAAAATTGCAGACAAGCAAGCGTCCGCAGCGGTGGGTCAGGGCTTGCTGTTAGAAGAATACACGACGAATCTGTTATTGAAAAAGATTGTCTCGGCTCAGATTTTATTAACACAAGATGATTTTGCGGATAAACGGCGCTATAAAAATACACATCAGGCGATTTCTGTTTTGCTCAACCGAGGAGCCATTCCAATTATCAATGAAAATGATACGGTTTCCATTGCTGAGTTGAAAGTCGGTGACAATGATACGTTGAGCGCTCAGGTTGCGTCTATGGTGCAAGCAGATTTGTTAGTTTTATTAACGGATGTTGACGGGCTTTATACGGCAAATCCAGTCAATCATCCTGATGCCAAGCGCCTTGATTTGGTAGAGGAGATTACGACGGATTTGCTTGAAATGGCAGGTGGAGCAGGCTCTTCTAATGGAACAGGTGGTATGCTGACCAAGCTAAAAGCAGCAACGATTGCCACTATGGCAGGGGTTCCTGTTTATATTTGTTCCTCTTTGAAAGAGCAAGCCCTCATCGAAGCCGCAGAAAATCAGGGAAATGGCACATTTTTTACTGCTTCAGCCAAAAATATGAAAACGCAAAAACAATGGTTGGCTTTTTACGCTGCCAGTCAAGGCTCTATCTGGGTGGATAGAGGTGCAAGTACAGCATTGAGTGAGCAAGGCAAGAGCTTACTTGTTTCAGGAATTTCAAAAATGTCAGGACACTTTTCTTATGATGATATTGTGACCGTCTATGAAAAGGATACAGAGCGCATTTTAGGAAAAGGACGTGTTCGTTTTGGGCAGTCAGCTTTGCAAGATATGCTGAAAGCCAATAAACCAAAGGGAGTGGTAATTCACCGAGATCATTGGATTTCACTAACGCCTGAATTGGAATTATTATTGTCAGAATTTTAAGAGGAAGTAGGATATGAATAGTACACAAGGCTTACTAGAGAAAATCAAGCAAGCAAAAAAATCAATTAACACAGCTTCAACAGCTGAGAAAAATAAAGCTCTGTCTTTGATGGCTGATTATTTAGAAGCAGCTACGGACGCAATTTTGACAGCCAATGCGGAAGACATGAAAGCGGCAAAAGGTCATATTTCAGATGTCATGTTGGATCGTCTGTATTTAGATGTCAATCGCATCAAAGACATGGCAACTGGCATTCGTCAAGTGATTGCGTTGCCAGATCCCGTTGGAGACATCTTAGAAGTCTCTCATTTGGAAAATGGACTAGAAATCATTAAAAAGCGGGTAGCTCTTGGAGTGATTGGAATTATCTATGAAAGTCGTCCAAATGTGACATCTGATGCAGCTGCTTTAGCCATTAAAAGCGGGAATGCAGTTGTTCTTCGCAGCGGAAAAGAAGCGCATAAAACAGCTACTGCCATTATTTCTGCGCTAAAAGCTGCACTTTGTCAAACCGCGATTTCAGATGATTGTTTGCAGTTGGTGTCAGATACCAGTCGTGAAAGTGCTCAAATCTTGATGAAAGCAAAAGGCTATTTGGATTTGCTAATTCCTCGTGGGGGTGCGGGGCTGATTCAAGCGGTCGTTGAAAATGCGACCGTTCCTGTTATTGAGACTGGTACGGGGATTGTTCATATCTATGTTGATAAGGACGCCAATCAAGAAATGGCACTAGATATCATTGATAACGCTAAAACCAGTCGTCCTTCGGTCTGCAATGCAATGGAAGTTTGTCTGGTTCATAAAGAAATTGCTTCTCAGTTTCTCCCAACATTAGAAGAACGCTTAGTAACTGTTCGTAAAGCGCGTGGGGTAGTACCTGTTCAACTTCGATTGGATGAAATAGCTCGCTCTTTCATCTCAGGGGAAATAGCAGAGCCTAGCGACTTTGATAGCGAATTTTCAGATTACATCATGGCTGTAAAGGTAGTGGCTTCTTTGGAAGAAGCTATCACACATATTGAGCAACACAGCACACATCATTCAGATGCCATTATTACCAACAATGCCACCAGCGCAGCGACTTTTACAGAGCAGGTTGATAGTGCAGCAGTCTATGTCAATACTTCCACACGTTTCACAGACGGTGGAGAATTTGGTTTGGGCTGTGAAATGGGGATTTCTACTCAGAAATTACACGCACGCGGTCCGATGGGCTTAAAAGAATTAACGAGTTACAAATATGTTGTGCAAGGTTCAGGACAAATTAGGGAGTAAAAACATGAAAATTGGATTTATCGGCTTAGGAAATATGGGAGGGAGCTTAGCGCGTGTAGTGGCGAGGCAAAAAAATCATCAAGCTCTACTAGCAAATCGAAGCCCAGAAAAAGCAAAACAGATCGCGAATGAAGTGGGTGGCGAACCTGTCACGAACGAAGTCGTCTTTGAGCAAGCAGATGTTATTTTCTTAGGTGTTAAACCCGCCCAATTTGCGGATTTGTTGCAAGAGTACCATGCTATTTTGGAAAAACGCAGCTCTGTTTTACTGATTTCTATGGCTGCCGGCTTGACCTTGCAGCAGTTAGAAGCTCTTGTTCCTACACAACATCGGTTGATCCGGATAATGCCCAATACGCCTGTTGCAGTTGGTGACGGTGTTATCAGCTATGTTTTATCAGATAAAGCAACAGAGCAGGATGAAGACTTGTTGTGTGAACTATTGGATTCTGCCGGTTTGCTGGTTCATTTAAAGGAGCAGCAATTAGATGCCGCTACTGCTGTGGCAGGCTGTGGTCCTGCTTTTGTGTATCTTTTTTTAGAAGCATTAGCTGACGCAGGAGTACAAACTGGCTTACCACGAGACTTAGCTCTGCAATTAGCAAATCAGACCCTTTTAGGAGCAGCAGCATTAGCCAAAGAAAGTGGTCAACACCCTGCTGTTCTCAAAGATCAGGTTTGCAGCCCAGCAGGCTCAACGATTGCGGGAGTAGCAAGTCTTGAAGAAGATGCTTTCAGAGGGAACATTATCAAAGCCGTTGCTGCGTCTTATAAACGCACTCAGGAACTAGGCAAATGACATAGATGGTTTGCAATGATTGAAGCATTTTATGACATCAAAAAAATTTATAATAGAAAATCAAATGATTTTTTATACTTTGTAAAAATCTCCAACTTCAAAGTGTATGGCGCAATAAATCAACAACATGGTAGTTGATTGCTCAAGGTACTAGCAGATAGAAGTGAAGGTCGTTAAATCTTGTAATTTTCATTAAGTATTGAGTCAAAAAGTCTTTTAAAAATTAGTCATTTTATCTCATTTGTCAAATTTTTTATCTTATAGTAAAATAGAAAAGCATGATAAATTCTAGGTGTGATGTCTAGAGATTAGTGAAGGAGAAGTATGAATCAATTACCAAATTGTCCACAATGCAACTCAGAATATGTTTACGAAGACGGTTTGCTGTTAGTTTGCCCTGAATGTGCCTACGAATGGAATCCGACAGAAGTCGTTGAAGAAGAGCGTATCAGAGCAATTGATGCAAATGGGAATCAGCTTGCGGACGGAGATACCGTCACTCTCATCAAAGATTTAAAGGTCAAAGGTGCTCCAAAGGATTTGAAACAAGGGACGCGTGTGAAAAATATTCGGATTGTAGAAGGAGACCACAATATTGACTGCAAGATTGATGGTTTTGGTGCGATGAAGCTCAAATCGGAGTTTGTCAAGAAAATCTGAGGTTGGTGATGAAGCGAAATGTGATTTTTTATAGCCGCATGGTATTGTTTATGTTAGGATTTATAGGAGTCTACCTTGAAATCATAAAGCATGGTGGCTTAGGAATGCTGATGTACTACACAGTTTTATCTAACATGATTGTCACAGCTTTTACGGCCTATTTGCTCTATCTAATGGCGCATTCTGAACATCGCTGGCAAACGCAGTCGCTGTTTCGATTAAAAGGCGGAGTGACCATGTGTATCATGATTACATGCGTCATTTATCATTTTATGTTGGCACCGCTCGCGACTGATTTTTATCGACTGGAAAATTTCCTCTGTCATTACATTGTACCACTATGGTTTTTAGCGGATACCTTGTTGTTTGATAAACGCTCACAATATCGTTGGTTTGACCCGATTGTTTGGACAAGTGTGCCTTTGATTTATTTGGCTTTTGCCTTGTTTAATGGTTTAGTCATCAAATGGCCTATTCCAGGCGCAAAAGATAGTCCTTTTGCTTATTTTTTCTTAAATATTCCAAAGTACGGTTGGCCGTATGTGTTGCAATGGTCACTTAAAATCTTTATCGGCTATTTGCTTGCCGGTTATAGTTTTTATGGAGTGATGTCTTTTTCAAGACGTCAGAAACGAAAACAGCCCTCTTAGAGTTTACAAAAAACAGATGTTGTCTGTTTTTTTCTATATTTTGCTAAAAACTCTCTATTTGACTTATTTTTTCTTGTCAAGATGTGTTTTCTGTGTTATGTTTAACTAGTTAAATATTAACTAGTTAAATAAAAGGAGAGCTATATGAAATATAAGAAGCTTTGGGCATTGGCGGGAATTGCTTTATCTTGCAATCTTTTACTG
Organism: Streptococcus sp. HMSC066F10; assembly: GCF_001813805.1. Lineage (NCBI taxonomy): Bacteria > Bacillati > Bacillota > Bacilli > Lactobacillales > Streptococcaceae > Streptococcus > Streptococcus sp. HMSC066F10. The sequence goes on along the minus strand of NZ_KV814002.1, from coordinate 95,690 downwards.
ACTGCTTGCTATTCTAACTCGTCGTCAAAAAGCAGGGATAAGGTGACGGCGAAACAAGGAGTGAAAAAGAAACATTCTAACGCTAAAAAAGGTCAAGTACCAGGTGTAGATAAGCCGACAGATGATAGTTTTCTATTCACAAGTGAATCACAGATTAAGGCTAGAACAAGTGACGGTTTGATTTTAGACCATGATGGTCACACACACTTTATTTTTTATTCCGATTTAAAAAACAGCAAATGGGCTTATTTGATTCCGAAAAATGGTCAAGCTCCGTCAACCGCCGCTGCGTAGCCAAATTACACAAATCCACCTGTTAATCCGCAACATCCAGGTTCAAACAAACATCAGTTTGCTGGTATAGATTATCCGACAAGTGATGGATTTTTATTTGATGGAACAGGGATTCAAGAAAAGAAATCCTATGGCTTATTAGTGAACCATAACGGTCATACGCACGTTATCTCTTATGAACAACTCATTCAGTCCAAATGGGAATATTTAATCCCAGCAGAGTATAAAAAATCTGCTGAGGACGCTTACTATGCTCGAAAAGGTCAAACTCCGTCCACGCCAGCACAAGATTCTTCAAAAGAAAATGAAGAAATCACTAAGAAAAAGACCTATCTGGCATAACAGTTGGGAATTGATGAAAGTTTGATCCAAGTGATTGACAATGAAAAAGGGAAGGCTTTTGTTTATCCACATGGCGATCACAAACATTCAACTTTAATTAGTGACATTGATACGACCAAACCATTCGATCCACACGGTGATCCGCATGCTCATGATAAGGTAGGCATGGCAACATTGAAAGCCTTAGGATTTGATGATGAGATTATCGAAGATATTTTACATGCAACTGCGGATACAGAATTTCCGTCAAATGAAACGGACTTGGAAAAGATGAAAGCCTGGTTGGCAACGGTGAAATACCTAAATATTGGGCAATGAAAAGATCCGCTGGAACGTAAAGGTCTTAATTTGATGCCAAATATTGAAGTGCTAGGAATTGGTTTTACCAAAATTAAAGACATTCGTCCGCTGGCTCAGTTGAAGAATTTAGAATCCTTAAATTTGGACTATAATGAAATTTCAGATATTTCAGCTCTGTCAAATCTTTCAAATTTACAAGCGGTTAGTCTGGAGCACAATCAACTCCAAGATGTATCAGCATTGGCTCAAAAAGCGCACCTAACACGTCTGTTCTTGTCAAATAATCCTAACTTGGATATCAATAGTTTGAAAACCTTAGCGCTTGCAGAACTGACAGTGAATGAGTCAAATATTCAAAATTTGAATTTCTTGAAAAACAATCCTGCTTTGACAAGTATTACAATGAGTGGTAATCGCCTGACTTCGTTGGCAGGGATTGAAGCAGCAAAGAATCTGACCAGCTTTACAGCAGCTTAAGATCAAATTCAGAGCTTAAATATCTCTGGAGCTCAATCATCTTTGAAGGAATTGAGTTTAAGCGGCAATGCCTTGAAGAATTTGGAAGGTGTGAATCAATTTAAAGCACTTGAAAATTTAGATGTATCTAAGAATAAGATCACAAGCGTGGCGATTAGTACCCCTAACAATACCATTACCTATATTGATCTTAGTCATAATTTTATTCCAAAGTTAGAACTGGAGTTAAATGAAAATCGAATTCCAAAAGCATTGGCTCAGCATTTCCCAGCCGTTAAGGGAGAAAGCATTGAAAACAATCCATTGAGAGAGGAAAAGAAAGAAGAAAAAGAGGTTTCTAAAAAAGAAGGTACTGCAAAGAAAGTAGATACCAGTGAAGCTAAATCGTCTCCAGTAGAGGAACAAACTGCTGACTCAATAGACAAGGGTTCTGAGACTAAAAAAGAAGAAAAAGTGCAGCCGGATTCGAGGAAAGGATTAGATGAAGAAGGAAATAAGGTAAACAATTCTGAGAAAGAATAAGTTCCGTCAGACTTGAAAGGGGCTGAAAATGAAACAAAATCAACAGCTGAAAAGACAACTTCGTCTAATGAGCAGGAGTCTGTCTCAAAACAATAATAAAATTTTATTTTGAATTTCCTGAAAAGGCTGTTCAATTGAGATTTTTAGATAAAAAATAGCCTGAAAATTGTTACCTAAAGGAACTTTTTCAGGCTTTATTGCTTTTAACTGAAGAAAAGTATTTTTTAACTTTCAGGCACTGTACAGATAACCATTTTCCGGATTTTAACGATTTTGATTTGTTCTACATCAACTTCTCCAAGCCCTTGACATACTCCCGATACCGCTTCTCTCAGTTTATAAATAGCTTCATAGATATGCTGGTAATGAATGTCATAAAAGTTCATAGAAAAGTTGATGAGAATGTGTTCTGCCTCTGGAAATAAGGCTTCGAGATAAGTCGAAAGGTGCTGGTCGGCTACGATAATGCTTGTTTCCTCGTGCGTCTGCAAATCCAAGGAGGTATTCAAAAAGTCAACACCAGATATTCGTGCAATAGCAGGTGGAATATGCATGGAGAAGGCATTCTTTAAAGTTGTCAAATCCGCATTGTTACTCGTAAAAATGTAAAGCGGAATAGGAGCCATGCGGGAATAAATCAGCTCTCGTAGCTGAATGCTCACATGATAAATGTGGTACTTGTAAACCTCGACTGTTAAGCCCATCTCTTGCATCCATTCTCTCACAAGCACCTTTAAAATCCGATAAAGTGGGTCGCACAGACCCCGATGGTCGTATTGAAAAATGTAGGAATTAGGCACCAAGCTTTGCAAATTGCAGAAAAAAGGCTTCAGAAAGAAAAGTATGACAATGCGAAAGGTCTGAGAATTCGTCATCTCCTCGCCAAACAAGTGTTGCAATTTCTGAATAAATGGAAGCAAAATCCCTTGATTGGTCACCATATCAACCGCTAAACGCTGGTCTTCATCGGACCATTTGTCTTTGAAAAAAGGATTGGGAGTCCGTACAATAAGCTAGAAAGAGATAATCATAGTCTGCTTGAGTAAATGTTATTTCTAACGCAGATTCCATGATGTTCTTGGTCAAGGACATCAGTTTTGGATAGATAAATAGTGTTTTGAGCCGAGTCAGTTCAGGAGATTCCGGAATATCCGCTGCAAAATCCTTTCGTTTCCACATTAAAACCATTAAAATGCAAAAGAAGCGACTTTCTTCTGTAGCTTCCTCAAAAGCTTCTATAGAGAGGTGAGCGTTGGAAGCGCTAATCAAGTCAAAAACAATCTCTAATTCTTTCTCTGTGATCGCATACAGATGAATGCCAAACTTGTACTCCAACAAAGCAATCAGAAATCGAATGCGGTATTCTGGCCCAATCACTTGGTATTTGTCTAAAGAAAGTCTAATTCCTTTTAGAAAATCCAAACACTTATCGCAGAGCCGATAACCCGTAGCTCGTGAGAGATATTCTTTTTGGATAAAACAGGCAAAACTTTCTTTTTCTTCCCGCAAGAAATAACACAAAAGACGAAGAAAAATAGAACCTTGATAAATCCGATGAAAACAGACTAGCGGATTGAGCTTTGTATAAATATCCAAATGAACCGTACGTCTAATGACTTGCAAACAGAACAAATCTTGAAATTCTTCCTTCAGCTCTGCCAAGTATTGATAAATGTTTTTCTCACTAAAACTGGTAATTTGTGTTTATCTGCTCAATCTCTAAAGTTTGAAATTCCAGCAAAATTTGTAACACTTCTGCCTTGTTTAAAATAACTTTTTCCAAATAGTAATCTAACATCGTTCCCCCTTATTTTTCAAAATTACCACAGAAGGAAAGGGATTGTCAAGCCGGATTTTAGGGCGAGTAGAAGCAAAGTAGAAGGTTAGAAGCTGCTTAGCTCTGAAAGAATAAGCTTTATTTGAACTTGTCTCAATTTGAGTGTTATTTTTCTGCTAAAATTGAGAAAATTAGGACTGAGATTCAAAATCTGACGATTACTAGCATATTGTGAAAAATTTTGTTAAGATAGAAAGTAATTAGGAGGAAATTATGGATTTAGTAGAAATTAGAAAAGAAATCGATCAAATAGATGCAGATTTGACTGCCTTACTAGAAAAAAGAATGGCTTTGGTGAGTCAAGTTGCTCTTTATAAACGTCAGACTGGAAAAGCTGTCTTGGATATCCAACGTGAACAAGTTATTCTAGAGAAAGTTGCAAATAGTGTACATGAAAAACAGTACAAAGAAACTATTGTTCAGACTTTTTCTGATATTTTGAAACATTCGCGTGCTTATCAAGACCAACACGTCAAATAATAAAGGAAGTTAAAATGAAACATTCGCGTGATATAGAATGGCTTGATAGTGGAAAGCGAGCAGTGGCTATTACAGTGTTATCCATTTTTATAGGTCTAGTAGTTGGGATTATTGATGTGATATTTGGGCGAACCCTTATCTTTTTAAGCGATATTCGTTCTATGTATCCACTCTATTTGATTCCTTTTTTAGCTGTTGCGGGATTAGGAATTGTATTTCTTTATCAAAAGTATGGTGGAAGCAGTAGCAAAGGGATGACCTTGATTTTTGATGTAGGACATGGTGTAGAGGAACATATCCCAAAGCGCTTGATTCCTTTGGTTATATTTACAACTTGGATGACGCACCTTTTTGGTGGCTCAGCTGGTCGAGAAGGAGTAGCAGTACAATTAGGAGCAACAGTTTCTCATTGGTTTGGCAAGAAATTTTCTATCCCCAACACTTCAAAAATCTTTTTAGTCGCAGGAATGGCTGCTGGTTTTGCTGGACTGTTTCAAACACCGCTGGCGGCAATTTTGTTTGCAATGGAAGTCTTGGTTGTAGGAACCATGCAACTGACGGCTCTGTATCCTGCAATGATTGCTTCCTTTGTTGCTTCTTGGACATCGCATGCGTTAGGGCTTGAAAAGTTTGTACAACCAATTTCTGTGCATCTGGTATTGTCACCGACGCTTCTTATCAAATTAGTGTTTCTTGGAGTTCTATTTGGACTTTGCGGCAATTTATTTGCTTATGCTCTCTCATGGAGCAAAAAGAAAGCAGCAATTATTTTTCCAAATTCCTACAAACGGATTGTCGTTATGGGAATATTTTTAAGTATTGTCTTTCTGCTGTTAGATAAAGGTCGCTACTCAGGGCTTGGAACAAATTTGATTGCAGCTAGTTTTGCTGGTCAGCCCGTCTATGTATATGATTGGCTCTTCAAATTACTTCTAACAGTTTTGACTTTATCAGCAGGTTTTCAAGGTGGAGAAGTAACACCGCTTTTTGCAATTGGGGCAAGTCTAGGCGTTCTACTGGCAGGTTTATTTGGTCTTCCAGTTAGCTTGGTTGCGGCGCTAGGCTATGCTGCAGTTTTCGGAAGTGCGACCTCTACTTTCTTAGGTCCGATTTTAATTGGCTGTGAAGTATTTGGCTTTACTAATTTCCCCTATTTTTTCATAGTGTGTTCGGTGGCGTTTTCTCTACATCGTCAGCATTCGATTTATGGAGCTCAAAAAATTCGATATTAAAGCATGTTCTCTTGCAAGGTTTTGACTTGTAGGAGATTTTTATTTTGTGTTATACTAGAAAAAGTAATATTAGAAAAGGGAAATCATGACAAAAGCAGATACTATTTTTAAAGAAAATATTCGAAAAATCTTGACTGAAGGTGTTTTTTCTGAAAATGCACGCCCTCGTTATAAAAACGGGAAAGTGGCTAACTCTAAGTATATTACAGGTTCTTTTGCTGAATACGACTTGAGCAAGGGAGAATTTCCTATTACAACGCTTCGGCCGATTGCTATCAAGTCAGCTATCAAAGAGGTGCTCTGGATTTACCAAGACCAATCCAATAGCTTAGATATTTTAGAAGAAAAGTACAATGTTCATTATTGGAATGATTGGGAAGTAGGAGATACTCGCACGATTGGCTTGCGTTATGGCGCTGTTGTTAAGAAACATGATATTATCAATAAAATCTTGAAACAGCTAGAAATCAATCCTTGGAATCGACGAAATATTATCTCACTTTGGGATTATGAAGCATTTGAAGAAACAGAAGGTCTACTACCGTGTGCCTTTCAGACCATGTTTGATGTACGTCGTGTAGACGGTGACATTTATCTGGATGCAACTCTGACACAACGCTCAAATGATATGCTGGTAGCTCATCACATCAATGCCATGCAGTATGTAGCATTGCAAATGATGATTGCCAAGCATTTTGGCTGGAAAGTTGGTAAATTCTTTTATTTTGTCAATAATTTGCACATTTATGATAATCAATTTGAACAGGCTGAAGAATTACTTCAACGTGAACCAACTAACTGTACGCCACGCTTGGTTTTAAATGTTCCAGACGGAACCAACTTTTTTGACATTAAAGCAGAAGATTTTGAATTAGTTGATTATATCCCTGTTAAGCCACAGTTGAAATTTGATTTAGCCATTTGAGAATGAATTGATTTTCAGATTTTCAAAATCTAAAAAATAAAGGGCTGTATCTAACTATTTTCACAAGACATCATAAAAGAACGGATTTCTTGTGCAATATAAATTAGTATTGATTTGATAGTTAAAGTCAGCCTTTTTTTGTGAAATTTGATAAAATAGAAATATCAATTCAAAGGATTAGGAAATGACAAAGAAAATTGTAGCTATTTGGGCGCAAGATGAGAATGGCTTGATTGGGCGAGACAACACATTGCCCTGGCATTTACCAGCTGATCTCAAGCATTTTAAAGAAATGACAACTGGACAGGCTATTTTAATGGGGCGAGTGACATTTGATGGGATGAACCGCAGAGTATTACCCAATCGCACGACAATTATTTTGACGAGAGACAAATCATATCAAGCAGAGAATGAGCAAGTTCTAGTGTTTCATGATGTTGATTCTGTCATGAAATGGTATGAGACTCAGGAAAAAACTCTTTATATTATTGGCGGTGGTCAGATTTTTTCTGCGTTCGAGCCCTTAATAGATGAATTAGTTATTACCCGTATTCATGCTCGTTTACAAGGAGATACCTATTTCCCGAAAGATTTTAATATGACGAAATTTCAGGAGCTGTCTCATCAGTTTCATGCCAAAGATGAAAAGAATGAGTATGACTTTACTGTCACAACCTTTCAGAGAAAGGAGTCGTAATGGAACGTAGTATTTTCGGATTTTTTACGGCTCTTTTATGTGTCGTTTGTGTTATGGCGGCAACGCAAGCTTTTCGTAAAAAACGGTATGGATTGTCAGTGCTCTTTTGGCTGAATGCTTTTACAAATTTGGTGAATAGTATTCATGCTTTTTATATGACCTTATTTAAATGAGAAAATAGAATAAACAACGAATAGAATTGGAGTGAAAAATGCCTACAAATCGTACGAATGAAATGATGGTTTATTGCTCTTTTTGTGGTAAAAGCCAAGAAGAAGTCCAAAAAATTATCGCAGGAAATAATGCCTTTATTTGTAATGAATGCGTGGAATTAGCGCAAGAAATCATCAGAGAGGAACTAGCAGAAGAAGTACTAGCGGACTTGTCAGAAGTGCCAAAACCGCAAGAACTACTCAATATTTTGAATCATTATGTGATTGGGCAAGATCGTGCTAAGCGAGCATTGGCTGTTGCTGTATACAATCACTATAAACGTATCAATTTTCACGATAATCGTGAAGAAGAGGATGATGTCGAATTACAAAAATCCAATATTCTTATGATTGGGCCAACTGGTTCTGGTAAGACTTTTCTTGCTCAAACCTTGGCGAAAAGTCTGAATGTTCCTTTTGCGATTGCAGATGCGACAGCTTTGACAGAAGCTGGGTATGTCGGAGAAGATGTTGAAAATATTCTCTTGAAACTCTTGCAAGCAGCAGATTTCAATATTGAGCGTGCAGAACGTGGTATCATCTATGTAGATGAGATTGACAAAATTGCGAAGAAAAGCGAAAACGTGTCTATTACTCGCGATGTGTCTGGTGAAGGCGTTCAGCAAGCGCTCCTCAAGATTATTGAAGGAACTGTAGCCAGCGTACCTCCGCAAGGCGGTCGCAAGCACCCTCAACAAGAAATGATTCAAGTAGATACCAAGAATATTCTCTTTATCGTTGGTGGTGCATTTGACAGTATTGAAGAAATTGTCAAACAACGTCTAGGCGAAAAAATTATCGGTTTTGGTCAAAATAATAAAGCCATTGATGAAACTGGTTCTTATATGCAAGAAATCATCTCTGAAGATATTCAAAAATTTGGTTTGATTCCGGAATTGATTGGTCGTTTGCCTGTGTTTGCAGCGCTTGAGCCTTTGACAGTTGATGATTTGGTGCGAATCCTGCGCGAACCAAAGAATGCTTTAGTGAAGCAATATCAGACTCTCCTTTCTTATGACGATGTTAAACTAGAGTTTGATGATGATGCTCTTCAGGAAATTGCTAACAAGGCCATTGAACGCAAGACAGGTGCGCGTGGATTACGTTCAATCATTGAGGAAACTATGATGGATGTTATGTTTGAAGTTCCAAGTCAAGAAAATGTGAAGCTGGTACGGATTACCAAGGAAGCAGTTGATGGAACGGATAAGCCGATTTTAGAAACAGCATAAAGAGGTGTGCAATGGAAATTAACACACACAATGCAGAAATTTTGCTAAGTGCAGCAAATAAATCTCATTATCCCCAAGATGAGATTCCTGAAATCGCTCTTGCTGGACGATCAAATGTTGGTAAATCTTCCTTTATCAATACATTGTTAAATCGAAAAAATCTAGCTCGAACTTCTGGCAAGCCAGGAAAAACGCAATTGCTGAATTTCTTCAATATTGATGACAAACTTCGTTTTGTGGATGTCCCAGGATATGGCTATGCTAAAGTTTCTAAGACAGAACGAGCGAAGTGGGGCAAGATGATTGAGGAATATCTGACGAGCAGGGAAAATCTCAGAGCAGTTGTCAGTCTAGTGGACTTTCGGCATGAGCCAAGTGCAGACGATGTACAAATGTACGAATTTCTTAAATATTATGAAATACCAGTCATTGTCGTAGCCACGAAAGCTGACAAAATTCCACGCGGCAAATGGAACAAGCACGAATCAGTCATTAAGAAAAAGTTGGATTTTGATAAAAATGATGATTTTATTGTTTTTTCATCTGTCAATAAAGATGGTTTAGATGCAGCTTGGGATGCGATTTTGGAAAAAATTTAGGAATTGAAGAAAAAACTGAGAATCATTGTACTGACCCCCAAAAGTTGGACAAGAAAAATCTAACTCTTGGGGGTCAGTACACATTTTCTCTGTTTTTTATAATGAATCTGTCACCAAATTGTAACTAAGGGCTGGAAATTTTATGTTATAATCAAAATATATTATACTGGAGAATAAGCTATGAGAAAGAAAAAATTGAAAAAAAGAATTTTAACAGTTCTAGCTTTGGCGGTCGCTGCTTTATTGGTTAGTGCAGTTTTGTCCAAGCAAGTTCACCCAGCTAGTGCCAATGATGAGACTTACCAACGTCCGTTAACTCAAACAGAGGTGTTCATTTCACAAATTGGTGAAACTGCTCGTCAATTGGGACAAGAAAATGATTTATATGCTTCGATTATGATCGCACAGGCCATTCTGGAAAGCAATTCTGGACGTTCTGCTTTATCAGCCGCTCCTCATCATAATTTATTTGGCATCAAAGGACAATATGCTGGGCAATCAGCAACAATGGCTACACTAGAAGATGATGGGCAAGGAAATACTTATAATGTCAATGCAGAATTTAGATCCTATCCAAGTTATGTTGAATCTTTACAAGACTATGTGACGATTTTAAAACATAGCCGCTACACTTATGCTTGGAAGAGTAATACGACCAGCTATATGAATGCAACTGCTGCTTTAACAGGTGTCTATGCAACGGATACAAGCTATAATGTTAAGTTGAACAATTTGATTCAACAATATAATTTGACACAATATGATGTACCAAATGTGCAAGCAACCAATGTTGCAACAACTAACAAAGTCTACAATCCTTATCGCCAACAATACACAACACAAGAAGTGTTAGATTTGGATGTTGCTTGGGCAAATCGTCATCAATAAATATTTTATTTGAAAGAAATTTAGTAGGAGAGAACGAAATTGTTCTTCTCCTTTTTATCTGGAATTCATCTAGCAAAAATTCTCCTATAAAAATAATTGTATCCGCTAACAAATCACAGAGAAGGCTAGATTATGATAAATATGATAAAATAGAACTAGTTTTGTATGAGAAAAGAGATTTCATGAAAGATTTATTGAAATATTTTAAGGGCTATATCAAGGAATCCTTGTTGGGTCCGCTTTTTAAATTGTTAGAAGCTAGTTTTGAACTATTGGTGCCAATTTTGATTGCAACAATTGTGGACCAAACAATCCCTAAAAAAGACAGTGCGCATCTTTATGCTATGATCTTTTTATTGGTTGTCCTTGCATCGTTTGGTGTTGTTGTGGCGATTATTGCTCAATATTATTCCTCAAAAGCAGCGGTAGGTTTTACACGTCAATTAACTAAAGATTTATATCAAAAAATCATGCGTTTGCCAAAAGCTAGTCGAGATAGCTTGACGACATCTAGTCTGGTCACTCGTTTAACAAGTGATACTTATCAAATTCAGACCGGTATCAATCAATTTCTTCGTCTTTTTTTGCGCGCGCCGATTATTGTTTTTGGCTCGATTATCATGGCATTTTTGATTAGTCCAAGTATTACACTGTGGTTCTTACTCATGGTTGTCATCCTAACGGGTATTATCTATATCATGTCACGCTTGGTAAATCCGCTGTACGCTAAAATTCGCCAGATTACAGATAAAATTGTCAATATGACACGCCAACAACTGCAAGGTATGCGTGTTATCCGTGCCTTTGGGCAAACAAATAAAGAAATCCATGAGTTTAGAGATACCAACGAAATCTATAAGACCTGGCAGATAAAAACAGGAGTTTGGTCTAGCTTGATTAGCCCGTTGACTTTTTTAGTGGTAAATAGCACTTTGGTCATGGTTATTTGGCATGGGAATCTAGCTATTGGACAGGATTTGCTGACGCAAGGGAAATTAGTCGCTTTAGTCAATTACCTTTTGCAAATTTTGATAGAACTGTTGAAATTAGCTATGCTCGTCACTTCTTTGAATCAAAGTTACATCAGCGCTGGACGAATTCAAGAGGTCTTTGAACAGGAAGAGGAAGATGTACTAGCAGAACTGCCAATACGGCATTCTATTGGTGCTCAGTCTATTTCTGCTGAAAATGTTACCTTTACCTATCCACAAGCTGCTAGTCCAGCCTTGGAAAATATTTCGTTTGACGTACTATCTGGTCAGACTTTGGGAGTGATTGGCGGAACAGGCTCAGGAAAATCAACTTTGGTGCAACTCTTGGCGCACTTGTATACGATTGATGCTGGTCAGTTGGTTATTTTTAAAAATGGCCGAAGTCCTAGAAACCTTGAAGAGTGGCGCACTTGGATGAGTTTGGTGCCACAAAAAGCAGAATTGTTCCGTGGAACTATTCGCTCGAATTTATTGCTGGGTTTGGAAGACAAGGTGACGGATGAACAACTTTGGTGGGCTCTTGATATTGCGCAGGCTAGTGACTTTGTACAGGAAAAAGAAGGTCAGCTAGATGCAGTAGTAGAAGCTTTTGGTCGGAATTTTTCCGGTGGTCAACGCCAACGGTTGACAATTGCGCACGCTATTTTACAAAAAGCACCTTTTCTGGTGCTGGATGATTCCACTTCGGCACTTGATTATTTAACAGAAGCTAAACTATTGCAAGCTATCAAAGAGCAGTTAAAGAACACGAGTTTGATTTTAATTTCACAGCGAACCAATAGCTTGTGTGCAGCTGATCAGATACTTGTCTTGGATAAAGGTCATCAGGTCGCTCTTGGTGCACATGAAGATTTGCTTCAAACGAGCGCTATTTATCGAGAAATTCATCTCTCACAACATAGTAAGGAGGAAAAGCATGAAAATGAGGTATTCTAAAAGTAGTTTAAAACGCCTTGCAAGTGATTTATTGCAGCAGCGCTGGCTTTTCCTACTAGCTACAATTGGAACGATTGTTCAGGTTGCCTTGACCATTTATTTGCCGATTTTGATTGGAAATGCAGTTGATAGTATTTTACTTTCCGATGCAAGTCAGCATTTGCTGCCAATTCTCTCGAAAATGGGGATGGTGATTGTTGCCAATACAGCGATTCAATGGCTCAATCCTTTAATCTATAATCAGTTGATTTATAGTTATAGTCAGAAACTTCGGGACGCAGTTATTCAAAAAATTCATCGACTTCCCTTAGCTTATCTTGATTGTCAAGGGAGTGGTGATTTAGTGAGTCGCTTGACGACGGATGTGGAGCAGTTAAATAATGGTCTGCTCATGGTTTTCAATCAGTTTTTTGTAGGCGTGTTAACTATTCTTATAACGATTGTGACAATGGCAAGGATTGACTTTTTCATGATGATGTTAGTCTTTCTTTTAACTCCCTTATCTATGCTGATTGCACGTTTTATAGCCCGTAAAAGCTACAAGCTGTTTCAAAAACAAACGACGACACGAGGGCTTCAGACACAGCTCATTGAAGAAAGTCTCTCTCAAGAAAGTTTGATTCAAAGTTTTAATGCCCAAGAGCAATTCATTACGGATTTTACAAAAGGCAATGAGAGCTATGCAGATTATTCTCAGGATGCTATCTTTTATTCCTCTACTGTCAATCCAGCGACTCGCTTCGTGAATGCTCTTATTTATGCTATTGTTGTTGGATTTGGTGCGGTTCGTATCATTAACGGCTCTAGTTTCACAGTTGGACAATTAGTGACATTCTTAAATTATGTCAACCAATACACCAAGCCTTTCAACGATATTTCGTCTGTTATGGCTGAATTACAAAGCGCCCTTGCTTGTGCAGAGCGCTTGTACATGATTTTAGATGAAAAAGAAGTTGTAGAAACTGGAAAAGAAGAACTCACGAGTGAAGCAGTACGGGGTGCGATTTGTTTTGAGCACGTCCGTTTTGGTTATGAAAAAGATAAACCTTTGATTCACGATTTAAACATGACCGTTCCAGCAGGAAGCAAAGTTGCTATTGTTGGACCAACTGGTGCTGGAAAATCCACTTTAATCAATCTCCTCATGCGTTTTTATAATGTAGATGCGGGTAAGATTAAGTTAGACGATAGAGATATTACAGATTATACCAGAGTCTCATTTCGCCAGCAGTTTGGTATGGTTTTACAAGAAACATGGCTGAAGACAGCGACGATTCATGAAAATATTGCTTTTGGGCGACCAGAGTCTAGCCGAGAAGAAGTAATTGCAGCAGCTAAAGCTGCTAATGCTCATTTCTTTATCCAGCAATTGCCGCATGGCTATGATACTTATCTAGCAGATGCAGGAGATTCTTTGTCACAAGGACAACGCCAGCTATTGACCATTGCGCGTGTTTTTCTAGCGGTTCCTAAAATCCTGATTTTGGATGAAGCAACCTCCTCTATTGATACGCGGACTGAAGTACTCATTCAAGAGGCTTTTAATAAGCTCATGGTAGGGCGAACCAGTTTTATCATTGCTCATCGCTTGTCTACCATTCAGAATGCAGATATCATTTTAGTGTTGGTTGACGGAGATATTGTGGAATATGGCAGTCATCAAGAGCTGATGCAAGCAAAAGGCGTTTATTACCAAATGCAGACAGCTCAAGGAAGTTTGGCTGTTTAAGATTGACTAGTAGAACAAACTTATAGCTGTTCTTTGCTGACTAGCTCTATTCCTGTCTTAGTCAAGCGGTAGATTTTCTGACAAACTTCTTTGAGAAAGGTGCGGTCGTGTGAAATGGTAATGACAGCTCCGTTATAATCTGTAAAAAGTTTTCGTACTTGTGGCTGCGAAGTAGGAGAAAAGTTACGTGTTGGCTCGTCTAATATCAAGACATTTGCTTGATCTAATACCATTTTTAGAAGCAGTAATTTAGCTTTTTGTCCACCAGATAGCTGGGAAATAGAATGTTGCACTTCATTACGCGTGAATTGCAGACTGGCTAGGTGGGTGAGGATTTTTTCTCGCTCAATAGCTTCTCCTGTGGATGTTAGAAAATCTATTGGAGAATCGACTTCGTTTAAACTATCAGGATAGATTTGAGGCATATACCCTAGCGTAATGCCTTTTTTCTTTTGCAATAGATTTCGAAGTTCTTTGATAAAAGTAGATTTTCCGACACCATTTTCACCAATAATCCCAATCTTTTCCTGCCCTAAGAGTTCAAAATTTATATTTTTGGCTAAGGTGCGTTCCCCTACCTTCAAATACATCTGTTTGAGAGTGACTACTCTTTTTGTAGATGGCAGAGGAGTAATAGTAGAAAATTGTAGATTGATAGCATCTGCCTGTGTTGGTAACTCTGTCATTTTAGTGGCTTCTCGATTAAAACGTTTTTCTTGTGAGAGAATATTTTTCATTTTTTTGGCTAGTAATCTACCAGCTGTGCTGTCATAAGTATGACGCAAGACATGCTCCACACTTTGTTTGACTCGCTGGTGTTTTGCCATTGCTTTTTGATATTCTTCTCGTTCTTTTTTTGCGTCTTTAGTTTGCTTTTCAAATGAGGTCTGTCTTTGCTGGCTGTAATTTTCATAATCAAGATTCCTAACAGTTGTTCTAGCTTCTTGCTTTTTCTTAACCAATTCCAAATGCACGATTTTTGTTGCTGCATGACTTAAAAGACTTTCATCATGTGAAACAAACATAACTGTTTGAGGTGTATTTTGAAGAAAATTTTCCAGCCAAATCAGAGTGTCTGTGTCTAAATCATTGGAGGGCTCATCTAAAAAGAGAATGTCCCAATTTGTAGAGAGGATTTTTAAAAGCTGTACTTTTAATGTTTCACCGCCAGATAGAGTCGCTAATGTTTGCTGACTAGTAAAACGTTCGCTATCAAAATGTAATTCTTGAGCAAAGCGGTAAAGTTTGCTGTAATCTAAGTCTACGTCCAAATCACCAAAGAAATAGTCGTTGAGGGAGAGCCTTCTTTCATTTTCAGGTAAAGTTTGCGGCAAATAAGCATAACAATTATAGCTTTTCTGAATCCCTCCCCTATAACTAACATAGTCTGAAACAAGTGTGTCATTCATAAGTAGCTTGAGAAGAGTAGATTTTCCATTCCCTTCTTCTCCGATAATACCGACTTTATCGCCTGCATTGACAGTAAGTGATAAATCATTGACTAAGTCTTTCAAATCTTTTAAATGGGTAATAGTTAAATGTCGAATTTGTAGCATATATATCTCCTTATGATGTTCATTGTCATTTTAGAGCTAAGAAAAACAGCCCTATTTACCTAGTAGAGCTGTTCTTGTTTTTGGATTGCCAACAAACATTGCAAAACGGAGTAGTTTGCAACGAATAGATTATCATTGAGAAGTTTGAAAAAAATTTCTTTTATGAAAAATAGGCAAGAGCATAACAAAAAATCTACTAGATAAAGTTTCCTTTAAGCAATAGATTTCTTGTACATAGACTCCTTACCTCCGAATTTTACTGATTTTAGTGTAGCAAAAAAGATATAAAATGTCAAAAGAGTACGAGATAAAAGTTTGTCACTAAGAATAAATGTAATGAAAGTGCAACTGTTGTGTTATTAAGTTTTCTTCTAAAAAGTAAACGAGTCTGGAACATTTTTGTACCAGACTCGAAGTCATATTACACGTTCAAGACTTTATCTAGGAAGTCTTTGAGGCGTGGGTGCTGCGGATTATCAAAGATTTGGTCGGGTTTACCGTCTTCTAAAAACTCTCCGTCAGCCGTAAAGATAACACGGTTTGCCACTTGGCGAGCAAATCCCATTTCATGAGTTACGATAATCATAGTCATGCCTTGCTTGGCCAATTCTTTCATAACATTGAGAACATCTCCAACCATTTCGGGATCAAGAGCAGAAGTAGGTTCGTCAAAGAGCATAATATCAGGATTCATAGCAAGTCCCCGTGCAATTGCAACACGTTGTTTTTGTCCACCTGAGAGGCTATCTGGCATGGCATCAGCTTTATCAGAGAGACCGACTTTTTCTAATAATTCCATACCAAGTTTATCTGCTTCAGCTTGTGTCATTCGCTTGTGCTCGACAGGAGCAAAGGTGATATTTTCCAAAACTGTCATGTGAGGGAAGAGATTGAAGTGTTGGAAAACCATACCAATATTTTCACGAACTAAGTCGACATCTGTTTTTTTATCGGTTAAGTCGAAACCGTCCACGGTAATAGATCCACTTGTAACTTCTTCCAGCAGGTTGAGACTGCGAAGAAAGGTTGATTTTCCCGAACCTGAAGGTCCGATGATACAAACGACATCCCCTTCATAGAATTTGGTTGTGATTCCTTTTAGAACTTCATTTTCTCCGTAGTATTTATGTAAATCATTGACAGCAATTTTTAATTTAGCCATTATTGAATCCTCTTTTCTAAGCGTTTTGCAAGTCTCGTTAAAAGAGTGATGATAATCAAGTAAAAGACTGCTAGGATAGCATACATTTTGAAGCTTTGATAGTTACGAGCAATGATGATTTTACCCGTTTGGAAAAGTTCGACGAGACCGATAGCAGAGACGATTGTAGTATCTTTCAAAGCGATAACAAACTGATTGACGAAGTTTGGTAACATGATTTTTGTCGCTTGCGGCAAAATAATCTTTCTCATGGTTTTTGAGTAAGAAATACCAAGACTTCGACTGGCTTCCATTTGTCCAGCTGGAACAGCTTGAATTCCACCACGGACGATTTCTGCAATATAAGCGCCAGCGTTGAGAGAAAGAGCAATTGTACCAGCCACAAAATCGTTAATCGGACTTTGGTGCCCTGTCATTGATTCAATGAGATTTGGAATGCCCCAGAAGATAAAGGCTGCGAGAATCATAAGCGGGATTCCACGAATGACATCCACGAAGATTTCTGAGATAATGCGGAGGGCTTTGACGGGACTCACGCTAAACATACCAAAGATGATTCCGATGACCATAGCGATTGCAAATGACAGAAGCGCGAGTGCCAAAGTAATTCCAAGACCACTTAACAATTGCTTGTAGTTATTTTGGAGGAGCCCCCAAATGGTTGTTTCATCAACTGTACTGTCTGAAGAGCCAGTATTTGAGTTTGATTTTTTTAAATACTTATCAAGAATTTTTTGATACTGACCATTTTTCTTGATATTTGCTAAACCATTATTAAACATTTGGATCAATTCAGGATTACTACCCTTTTTTACGGCAAAAGCAGTATCTCCAATAGGAGTTCCTTTGATTGGTGTTTTCAGTTTTTGGCCTTGGCTAATGGAGTATTTAACAACAGGTTCGTCATCCATAACGGCATCCACAGAGCTAGAGTTTAAGCTATCATACATTGAAGAAGCATCAGCGAATGTTTTGATTTTGTAATCATATTTGCTTTGATTTTTTGTTAAGAAAGTTTGTGAAGCAGTTCCGTTTTTAACCCCGATTGTTTTACCTTTCAAGTCTTTATAAGAAGCAATTGTACTTGATCCTTTGACAGCAAGGATTGCGTTTGCTGTGTAATAAGGCTCTGAGAAATCAAAGGTTTCTTTACGAGCGTCTGTCACAGACATCCCTGCAATCATTCCGTCAGCTTGTCCAGATTGTACAGCATTTAAAGCGGCATCAAATCCGGGATTTGTAATTTCAATCGTGAAACCTTGGTCTTTGGCGATAGCTTTTATCAAATCCATGTCAATCCCAGTATATTTGTTATTACTATCCTGAAAAACGAATGGTGCAAAGGAAGAGTCACTCGCAATGGTATATGTTGATTTTACGGGAGTAGCTTTTTGACCAGCAGGAGTAGTGGTTTCTGGAGTAGAACTAGTTGTTTTCGTGGCTGTAGAACTTGTCCATTTTGTGATAATTTTCTCAAGAGAACCATCTTTTTTCATTTGAGCAAGCGCTTCGTTAAATTCTGTTACCAGATATTCATACTTGCTTCCCTTTTTGACACCAAAAGCAAAACTACCAACAGCTTCTCCTTTTATAGAGATTTTTAAATTTTGGCCTTGTTTAATAGCATACTCAATGACTGGTTGGTCGTCCATCATGGCGTCAATTGAACCAGAATTCAAGCTGTTGTAAGTCAAATCAGTTGTGTCAAATGTTTTGATAGTAAATTTGTATTTGTTTTTGATTTTTTCTAGAAAGCGTTGAGAGGCAGTTCCGTTTTTAACCCCAACAGTTTTTCCTTTTAATTGTGAATAACTACTGATTGTATTGGCTTTAGTCGTTGCGATGACAACTTTTGTATCATAATAAGTATCAGACATGGTGAAGACTTTTTCACGGTCTTTAGTTTTTGTCATTCCAGCCATGATAGCATCTGCCTGACCAGATTGAACAGCATTGACTGCTGCATCAAATCCAGGGAAAGTCATATTGATGTCCCAACCTTTTAGTTCAGCAACTTTATTGATGATATCTACATCAATACCTTTATAAGTTTGATCGGAATCTTTAAATTCAAAAGGTGCGTAAGCTGTATCAGATACCACTTTGATTGTATCGGCATGAAT
The DNA here is from genome assembly GCF_001813805.1 of Streptococcus sp. HMSC066F10. NCBI lineage: Bacteria > Bacillati > Bacillota > Bacilli > Lactobacillales > Streptococcaceae > Streptococcus > Streptococcus sp. HMSC066F10. The sequence continues at coordinate 77,155 of NZ_KV814002.1, read as the reverse complement.
GGCTGTTACTGCAAAGAGTGGTAGTAAAGCTAACAAAAAAGTTATAATTTTTTTCTTCATGAGTCTCTCCTTTAAAGAATATTTTTAAATTATACCAGAAATATCTTCGAAAGGCAAATATTTCGCGTTTTTATGTTAGATTTTATAACATGGATGAAAATTTCTTTTTTGATTTGCGTAAAATAAATATGATATAATAATAAAAAATAGAAAGGGAATTTTATGTTTAAATCTCGTATGCTTGATAATGTGAAACAGTCCCGTTACATTCCGCCTATTTGGTTGGCCGTTATCCTCTCGATTGTTTTTGTTTATGGATGTGAAATTGTCGGTGGGCTTGCATTGGTTCCAATTTCGATACTGCTGGGTCTTGTGCTTGGCCTTGTTCATTCTGGGGCGGGCTTTGTAATTATACAAGAACTGATATCACATTATATGATTTTCATCCAACTCTTCTTCTTTTCCTTTATTTCTTTGGCTCTCTTTCTTTGGGTGAAATGCGTTGAAAAAAGACCTTTTTCAAGTCTTGGTTTTTTTAAGGAAAATTGGTTTAAAGAACTAACAAAAGGATTTTTGATTGGAGCGGCACAGTTTTCTCTCATAGTTGTCTTGCTTTTGCTGACAGGTCTAGGTAGGTTAGAACTCAACCATCTTAGTTTGGAGCCCTTGCTCTTTATCATCGCCTTGATTCCGTTTTGGATTTTACAAGGAGGAACAGAAGAATTGGTGACGCGTGGTTGGCTATTTCCTACAGTTACTGCCAAGTCAAATATTTTAGTCGGTATCTTAATTTCTGCTGGTCTATTTGGTGCTCTCCATTTATTGAATCCCGGTGTAACGCTTCTTTCGATTATCAACATTATTCTTGATGGTATTTTCGCTTGTTTTTACATGCTAAAAACGGACAATATGTGGGGTCTGGCTGGTATCCACGGGGCTTGGAATTTTGTTCAAGGTAATATTTATGGTATTCAGGTCAGCGGTCAGGGAGCAGAAGCTTCCGTCTTTGCCTATAATACGAAATCTAGTGTTGATTGGCTTTCGGGTGGGGCTTTTGGAGCAGAAGGTTCTATTTTTACCAGTCTGGTGTTAATTCTCAGTATTGCCTATCTGTATTGGTCTCTTAAAAAAGAAGAAAAATTGCCTACAGCATTGCAATTTAGAAAATCAAATCTCACTTAGTTTTACTAGGTGAGATTCTTTATATCCTAAGTCAGTGATATTTTAAGAATTGTGATAAAATAAGAGAAGATTGTATAGAGGAAAAGAATAATGATAAATAGAATTACGGACAATAAATTTAAATTAGTTTCCAAGTATGAGCCTTCAGGAGATCAACCACAGGCGATTGAGCAATTAGTGGATAATATAGAGGGTGGTGAGAAAGCTCAGATTCTCATGGGAGCGACAGGAACTGGGAAGACCTACACTATGAGTCAGGTCATCCAAAAGGTCAATAAACCGACCCTAGTTATCGCTCATAATAAAACCCTGGCTGGTCAGCTCTATGGTGAGTTTAAGGAGTTTTTTCCTGACAATGCGGTTGAATACTTCGTGTCTTACTATGACTATTACCAACCGGAAGCCTATGTGCCTTCTAGTGATACCTATATTGAGAAGGACAGCTCGGTCAATGATGAGATTGACAAACTTCGTCACTCAGCAACCTCGGCTCTCTTGGAGCGCAACGATGTGATTGTTGTGGCATCAGTCAGCTGCATTTATGGTTTGGGCTCGCCTAAGGAATACTCCGATAGCGTGGTCAGTCTGCGACCTGGTTTAGAGATTTCACGGGATCAACTTCTCAATGATTTGGTTGATATTCAATTTGAGCGCAATGATATTGACTTTCAGCGGGGAAAATTTCGTGTGCGTGGCGATGTTGTGGAAATCTTCCCAGCTTCTCGCGATGAACATGCCTTTCGGGTGGAATTTTTCGGTGATGAAATTGACCGCATTCGAGAAGTGGAAGTATTGACAGGTCAAGTGTTGGGCGAAGTAGACCATTTAGCTATTTTTCCTGCCACTCACTTTATGACCAATGACGAAAATATGGAGATTGCTATTGGCAAGATTCAAGCGGAATTAGAAGATCAGCTAGGCTTTTTTGAAAGAGAAGGGAAGCTTTTAGAAGCTCAGCGGTTGAAGCAAAGAACGGACTATGATATTGAAATGCTGCGCGAAATGGGCTACACGAATGGTGTAGAGAATTATTCTCGCCACATGGACGGACGGAGTGAAGGTGAGCCACCTTACACTTTATTAGATTTCTTTCCTGATGATTTTTTAATCATGGTAGACGAAAGTCATATGACGATGGGGCAGATTAAAGGGATGTACAATGGTGACCGCTCGCGGAAGGAAATGCTGGTCAATTATGGTTTCCGCCTGCCGTCTGCCTTGGACAATCGTCCGCTGCGTCGGGAAGAATTTGAAAGTCATGTGCACCAGATTGTTTACGTGTCTGCTACACCAGGGGATTATGAGCGAGAGCAGACGGATACAGTAATTGAGCAAATTATTCGACCAACTGGACTGCTGGATCCAGAAGTTGAAGTGCGTCCGACTATGGGGCAAATAGATGATCTTTTAGGGGAAATCAACGTACGTACTGAAAAGAATGAGCGGACTTTTATCACGACGTTGACTAAAAAGATGGCAGAAGATCTGACGGATTACTTTAAAGAAATGGGTGTCAAGGTCAAGTACATGCACTCAGACATCAAGACTTTGGAGCGTACCGAGATTATCCGAGACCTGCGCTTGGGTGTTTTTGACGTTCTGGTTGGGATTAACCTGCTACGCGAGGGAATTGACGTTCCTGAAGTAAGCTTGGTTGCCATTCTCGATGCCGATAAGGAAGGTTTCCTACGTAACGAACGTGGCTTAATCCAGACCATTGGTCGCGCTGCCCGTAATAGTGAAGGCCACGTCATCATGTATGCTGACACGATCACAGATTCCATGCAAAAAGCTATGGATGAAACCGCCCGTCGTCGTCAGATTCAAATGGCTTATAATGAAGAACATGGTATTGTACCGCAAACAATCCAGAAAGAAATCCGTGACCTAATCAGTGTGACAAAATCTGCTCTACCAGACAAGGAAGAAGTGGTAGATATTGAAAGTCTTAACAAGCAGGAACGTAAAGATATGATTAAGAAACTAGAGGGACAAATGCAAGAAGCGGCTGGTCTTTTGGATTTCGAACTTGCCGCTCAAATTCGCGATATGATTTTGGAGATTAAGGCGGTGGATTAGAAAGATAAACAAAGCAAAAAGGGAAGAAGAATGCGTTACATTCTCTTACTCCGTGGCATCAATGTCGGTGGAAAAAACAAGGTCATTGTGTCTGACCTGAAGGTCGATTTGGCGGAGCTGAGCTTTGATAATCCGGTTTCCTACATCAACAGTGGCGCTCTCTTTTTTGACAGTCAGGAGCACGAGGAGAAGATTAGGGAGATTCTGACGGCTTATTTCAGTCAATCCTATGACTTTCCAATCCCTTTTGTCCTGCTCAGCTCTGCTATTCTTCAAGAAGAAGTGGCAAAACTGCCTGCTTGGTGGCAGGATGAGGCAGCTTATCGGCGCGATGTCCTCTTTTTCCTGCCAGAGGCTAATCGCGAGCAGATAGAGGTAGAAGCGGGGAACTGGGCAAATGACAGGGATCTGCTGCATTTCGGTCAGACAGCCTTTTTTTACAGAAATAGCGACCAGGCTGACTATCTCAAGTCTAACTACCACAAGAAGCTACTCAAATCTAGCTTTTACAAGTCTTTGACTATTCGCAATGGGAAAACCTTTCAGAAAATTTTGGAGTTGGCAGATACTAGTTAAAGAGGCATTATTTTGTTTTTTTGGAAAACTAATAATAAATTGTTAATGAATATATATGTTTGAATAAAGAGAAAGAATTTTTACTTTTATTTCTATCATGCTGAAAACATTCAATAGATAGGAAAATTTATGATTGAATTTAAGGATGTTACAAAAGTGTACGATGACAAGATAGCGTTGAATCATCTGAATTTAACGCTTCAGAGTGGAGAAATTGTAGGATTAATTGGACACAATGGTGCTGGAAAATCAACAACGATTAAATCATTGGTTAGTGTGATTAATCCAACGCATGGTCAGATTTTTGTGGATGGCAAGGAATTAGCAGCTAATCGGTTGGAAATCAAGAAGAAAATTGGTTATGTAGCTGATTCGCCGGACTTGTTTTTACGCCTGACGGCAAATGAATTCTGGGAATTGGTTGGAACTTCTTATGATATGAGTCTTTCAGATTATGAGAAACGTTTAACAGAGCTACTGGAATTATTTGATTTTACAGCTCATCGCTATGAAGTTATTGAATCGTTTTCACATGGAATGCGACAAAAAGTGTTTATCATTGGTGCTCTTTTGTCTGATCCAGATATCTGGGTGTTGGATGAGCCTTTAACTGGTTTGGATCCGCAGGCGGCTTTTGACCTCAAACAAATGATGCGAGAGCATGCAGATAAAGGAAATACTGTTTTGTTCTCAACCCATGTTTTAGAAGTGGCAGAGCAATTGTGTGACCGTATTGCCATTCTCAAAAAGGGAGAATTGTTGTTTTACGGTACGATTGAGGAATTGAAAAGTCAACATCCTGAAAAATCCTTAGAAAGTATTTACCTCAGTTTGGCAGGTCGTAGAGAAGAGGTGAGTCCTGATGCGTCTTAAAGCGATTCGCTCCCTCATTCATGCAAATATCATTTATACGACGCAATCAACTAGGCTTTCTAGTTATCGTAAAAAACAGCAAAAAAATCCAAAGAAAAAAGGAAATGTTGCTAGAAATCTAGTGATGAACTATCTCTATGCTGGAATTTTGTATGCTTGTATATTTGGTGTACAGGGTGCTTTTTTACCGCTTGCTCAGAATCCAGGGCTATTTTCGAATTTTGTCAGCGTCTTTTATCTTTTCATCTTTGCACAGGGATTTCTTTCCTTTTACAATGTTTTTTATGAAAGTAAAGACTTGCAAGCTTACCGACCTTATGCCTTTAGTGAGAGCGAAATTATGGTTGGGAAAGGATTTTCTGTTCTTTTAACTACTTTAATGGGAGTGTTTCCCATTGTTATTTACTTTATTGGTTTGCAAATGCAATCAGGTCAACCAATCTGGCTTGCAATCCCTATTCTGCTTATTTCGTTAGGAATACTATTTTCGACACTTATTTTCCTTCTTTTAGTTGGTGTTCATTTTATTACGAAAACGACTATTTTTAGGAAATATAAAAAGCTTGCCTCTAATATTTTACTGGCTCTTGCTACAATAATGGCTTTTGGTGCGATTTTATTGGTGAATTTGCAAAATAACTCTAACGTTAAAAACGCAATATTGCAAGATCAACCTGCTTATTTTCCGCCAATGACGGTTTTTCATGCTTTCAGTATGCAACCTTTTGCTTTGAATTCCTTGCTTGGAATGGGAATATGGATAGTCGTAGCTGTTATATTATTTATAATTGTTAAGCGAAAGGTTTTACCAGAATTTTATGAAGCTGCAATGACCACAACAGCAACGGTCAATAGACAAAAACGAACGAAAATTTTTAAGATGAATGGACTTAGGAACTTTCCGCAGTTTGTGTTGCGCTATCAATTAAACCTAATCAGTGATGGCTCCGTCTTATTACAAACTCTTTTGATGCCTAGTGTGTCACCTTATTTTATTCTAATTCCGTTAATGGCTAGTTTTATGCAGAATAGTGAAATGATTTCTCCTTATTTGACAACAAGATTTGCTTTTCCACTGATGTTGATAGCAACATTTGTAGCAAGTTTAAATACGGGTGGAGCAAATTTAACAGGAATTGGCATTTCACTTGAACGTGAAAATTATGATTATTTGAAAGTATTACCCTTTGACATGGCACGTTATCTTAAACTTAAGTTTTGGAATTTATTTGTCCTTCAATCCATTTTACCATTCATTTTATTGACAATTTTTTCCTTTATTGTCGGCGTGCAACCAGTTGCTATTGTCTTGATGATTATAGCTTGGACATTGACCTGCTTAGCATGGAGTGCTTGGGGATATCATCGTGACAAACGCCTACAAGTTACTAACTGGTCGAATGTGACGGAATTATTTAATCGTGAAAATAATTTACTAAAGATGATTTTGGGCATTGTTGCTATGATTATTTACATAATCATTATTGCAATGAGCGCTTATTTCATTTTGGTATCACCAGATTTAGTGGGCTATTTGTTAGCAGGTACTTTTCTGATTGCTCTTGCAATGATGGCATTTTTACTGACAAATCATTATTTGAAAAAAGTTCAAGCTGAAGTAGAAAATTAAGCTGAAAGTTTTTGAATATTTATTATGTTTTTATTGCTTAGCAAGAATATATTGATAAGAGACCTATGTATTTTAGTGTGAACTTTGAAACATCTATATACTAAAATTATGCTATAATAAATGCTATGTATACCAAACCAACTTCTGCCTATGTACACATTCCGTTTTGTACTCAAATTTGTTATTATTGTGACTTTTCTAAGGTCTTTATCAAAAATCAGCCAGTGGACGCCTATTTAGAGCACTTGCTTCAAGAATATACTTCTTATGATATAAAGCATTTACAGACGCTTTATATCGGTGGTGGGACACCAACGTCTCTGTCCCCCACTCAATTAGAATTTTTGCTAGCAGAGCTGACGAAAAGTTTGAATTTATCATGTTTAGAAGAGTTGACGATTGAGGCCAATCCAGGTGATTTGGATCCAGATAAGATTGCTGTTTTAAAAGATTCGGCTGTTAACCGAGTGTCTTTGGGTGTTCAAACGTTTGACGATCGCATGCTCAAGCAAATTGGGCGCAGCCATTTAGAGAAAGATATTTATGAAAATATCACCAATCTGAAGCAAGCTGGGTTTGACAATATCTCTATTGACTTGATCTACGCATTGCCCAAGCAGACCATGGACAACATGCGGGAAAATGTAGCCAAGGCTATTGCACTAGACATCCCTCATATGAGTCTTTATAGCTTAATTCTAGAGAATCACACGGTCTTTATGAACCGGATGCGGCGAGGAAAGCTGCCTTTACCGAAAGAAGACTTGGAAGCAGAGATGTTTGAGTACATCATTGAGGAGTTGGAAAAAGCTGGGTTTGAACACTATGAGATTTCCAACTTTTCTAAGCCAGGCTTTGAGAGTCGACACAATCTCATGTACTGGAACAATGCAGAATATTTTGGTATTGGGGCTGGAGCTTCCGGCTATGTTGACGGAATCCGCTACAAAAATCATGGTCCGATTCGTCATTATTTAGAGGCTGTGGAAAAAGGCAATGCGCGTGTGAATGAGGAACATCTGAGTAAGCAAGAGATGATGGAAGAAGAAATGTTTCTGGGCTTGCGCAAAAGGTCAGGTGTTTCTAAAAAGCGTTTTGAGGAAAAGTTTGGCATTTCTTTTGAGCAGCAGTATGGTCATATAGTAACAGAATTAACTGAGCAAGGGCTTTTAGTACCTGATAAAGAAGTTGTCCGTATGACTAAAAAAGGTCTATTTTTGGGTGATACGGTCGCAGAGAAATTTATATTGGAGTAAATTATGGGTTTAACTTATCAAATGAAAATGAAAATTCCGTTTGACATGGCGGATATGAACGGTCATATCAAGTTGCCTGATGTTATTTTGCTGTCCTTACAGGTATCAGGTTTGCAATCCATTGATTTGGGGATTAGCGACAAGGATATGCTGGAGAAATACAATCTGGTCTGGATTATTACTGACTATGATATCGATGTGGTACGGCTGCCTAAATTTGGTGAAGAAATGACGATTGAAACAGAAGCACTTTCCTATAATCGTCTCTTTTGTTATCGTCGTTTTACCGTTTTTGATGAAAATGATGTTGCTGTGATTGAAATGATGGCTACTTTTGTCCTTATGGACAGAGACAGTCGAAAAGTGCACGCTGTAGAGCCAAAGATTGTTGCGCCTTACGAGACAGAATTTTCTAAAAAGTTGATTCGTGGACCAAAATATCCAGAACTGAAAGATTCGACTAGTAAAGATTATCATGTTCGATTTTATGATTTAGACATGAATGGTCATGTCAATAATAGCAAGTATTTGGACTGGATTTTTGAGGTTATGGGAGCGGATTTTCTTATGAAACACGTTCCCAAAAAAGTTCACCTCAAGTATGTCAAGGAAGTGCGACCTGGTGGGCAGATTACCTCTAGCTATGATTTGAATGGATTAGAGAGCAATCATCAGATTTCCAGCAATGGTGATACCAATGCACAAGCTATGGTAACTTGGCAAGAAATTTCATAAGAGAAACAATAGAAAGAGAAGTATGACCTACAAAGGATATTTAATTGATTTAGACGGAACGATTTATAAAGGAAAAGACCGAATCCCGGCGGGAGAAGCTTTTGTCCATGAATTGCAGCGGCGTAATATTCCATATTTATTTGTGACAAATAATACAACACGTACTCCTGAGACTGTTCAAACAATGCTAGCGGAACAATTCAATGTTGAAACGCCGATTGAAACGATTTATACAGCGACTTTAGCAACGGTTGACTACTTAAATGATAAAAATCTAGGCAAGAAAGTCTATGTTATCGGTGATGTCGGACTTAAGCAAGCCATTGCAGAAGCTGGCTATATCGAAGATACTGATAACCCAGATTATGTAGTTGTTGGATTAGACTGGGAAGTGGACTATGAAAAATTGTCAATTGCTACTTTAGCTATTCAAAAAGGAGCTCATTTCGTAGGAACCAATCCAGATCTTAATATTCCAACGGAGCGCGGTCTCATGCCTGGAGCAGGATCGATTATTACTCTCATTGAAGTAGCAACTCGTGTGAAACCTGTTTATATCGGGAAGCCAAATGCAATTATCATGGAAAAGGCGGTTGAGCATCTAGGACTACCGCGGCAAGAGGTGATAATGGTTGGGGATAATTACCTGACGGACATTCGGGCTGGGATTGACAATGGTATCCCTACGCTTCTGGTGACAACTGGCTTTACGAAACCAGAAGAAGTGCCAGGCTTGCCAATCCAACCAGATTATGTACTTTCTAGCCTAGCGGAGTGGGATTTTAATGCGCACTAAACTGACCTTTTGGCTGAGTATGCTCTGCTTTTTAGCAACAGCCATTTTGTTGACCATTTATCTGACTTGGCTGTTTTATCCTTTGGAAATTTCTTGGTTGCATTTAGAAAATCAAGTTTACCTCAAATCTGCAACCATTCAGCATAATTTCAATGTTTTGATGAATTACTTAACCAATCCATTTCAGCAAAAGCTCTTCATGCCTGATTTTCGCTCATCAGCAGCAGGTCTGCACCATTTTCAAGTCGTGAAATATCTTTTTCATCTGGCGCAAGTTGCTTTTCTAGTAACCTTACCAGCGGTTTGTTTGTTTGTAAAAAGCATTATAAAAAAAAGATACCTATCTGTCTTTTCCAAAGTGATTTTAGCTATTATTTGGTTACCTATTGTAATTGCTGGTGTGGCGCTGGGGATTGGCTTTGATGCGTTTTTTACTCTCTTTCATCAGATTTTATTTGTTGGGGATAATACTTGGTTATTTGACCCTGCTAAAGATCCTGTCATTTGGATATTACCAGAAGAATTTTTCCTCCACGCCTTTCTTTTGTTTTTTGTTCTTTATGAAGGCTTTGCTGTGGGGTTATACTTGTGGAGTCGAAAAATCTATTTGAAGAAGGAGGAAAAATGATGTCAGCCAATCAGCAAGTGCGAAAAGATGTTAGTTTATTTTCTGCTTTGTGTCTGATTTATGTCTTCGTCGTGACAATGATTAGCTTAATCTATCAGACGATTGTAACCTTGTTTCAAGCGATTCGTTATTTCGGAAATCTTGAGAGAATCCAAAAAGCAACGGAAAGTTTTATGTCACGCGATGGCAGCTATTATCTAATTGCTGTTTGTGCAGGAGTATTTATCTTTTGGTTGTATCGGGACGGAAAATTATTTAAGTCTGATTTACGAACGCAGAAAAGGGTCATGACTCCCAAAACGTTTGGAATAGTTTTATCATTCTTACTTCTGGGTCAATTAGGTTTTGTACTCTTTAATCAAATATTTGAGGCAGTATTGAATATCTTTGGATTTAGCTTATTTAAAGCCATTGAATCAGCTTCCGCAGGCTCAGATAGTGTAACGATGTTTTTGTATGCAGGTTTTTTCGGTCCTGTTTCAGAAGAATTGATTTTTCGCGGTGCAGGCTTACGAACATTTGAAAAATATGGAAAAGTCTTTGCGATTTTGATGTCTTCCCTCATATTTGGTTTATTTCATGGAAATATCCCGCAGTTCTTTTTTGCGACTTTTGTTGGAATTATCTTCTCTTATGTGACCTTGGAGTATTCAATTCTCTGGGCAATGGTTTTCCACGTTTTTAATAATTTGGTCATTGGAGATGGTTTAACTTATTTGTATTCGTTTTTGCCGGACGATATAGGTGGTCTCTTACACTTATTTATCCTGCTAGTCGGTGCAAGTGTCGCAGTAATTTTCCTGATTAATAACAAAGCAGACATAAAAATGTATGTACAAGAAAATCGTTCATTTACAGGGGCCTATAGGCAAGCTTTTCGTTCTGTTTGGTTCTGGATTTTTACAATCTTCATGTTTTTAACATCTTTGACCTTGATAAGTCATTTGTGAAAGAAGATTTTTGAAAGGACTTTCAACTTTCTTTCATTTATGATAAAATAAAGGTAACAAAAGAGGAGCGTGTCAATCATGGAACAAACATTTTTTATTATAAAACCAGACGGCGTAAAACGTGGCTTGGTTGGAGAAGTACTGAAGCGCGTAGAACAACGTGGTTACAAAATCGAACGTTTGGAAATGAGAACCAATGTTTCAAATGAGTTAATTGATCAGCATTATGAAGCCCTGTTAGCGAAAGATTTTTATCCTTCAATCCGTGATTATATGACAAGCGGATCTGTGATTATCGGTGTTTTATCGGGAAGCCAAGTGATTTCAGGTTGGCGTCACATGATGGGCGCTACTCGTCCGGAAGAAGCTCTACCGGGAACTATTCGCGGAGATTTTGCACAAGCAGCTGAAGCTGGTGAAACGATTCGAAATGTTGTTCACGGTTCAGATTCTGAAGAGTCTGCCAAACGGGAAATTGCGCTTTGGTTTGGTAATCATTAAAACATAGTAGTATAAATTCTAGAGAGTACAGATAGTGATTGCTTTTGTTCTCTCTTTTTTACTATCCGAATTGTACTGGGTGTGTTATAATAAAAAGGAATTGGAAATATTTTAATATACTGGAAATTGATTGTTTTATCAAGGAGGAAATATGTCAGACAAACAAATTCATTTGGTTATCGTGACGGGAATGAGTGGAGCGGGAAAGACCGTGGTCATCCAGTCTTTTGAAGATTTAGGCTATTTTACGATTGACAATATGCCTCCTACACTTGTTCCTAAATTTTTGCAGTTGATCGAAACAACGCAAGACAATGACAAGATTGCTATGGTTGTAGATATGCGCAGTCGTTCCTTCTTTTCTGAGATTCAGAAAGTTCTAGATGAGATTGAAAGTAACGCTGGACTTGATTTTAAGATTTTGTTTTTAGATGCGGCAGATACGGAATTGGTTGCTCGTTATAAAGAAACGCGTCGCAGCCACCCCTTAGCAGCAGACGGTCGTATTTTAGACGGGATTAAGCTAGAACGTGAGTTACTGGCACCGTTGAAAAACATGAGTCAAAATGTAGTAGATACGACCGAATTAACACCGCGTGCACTGCGTAAAACCATTTCTGAACATTTTTCAGATCAGACAAAGCTTCAATCGTTTCGCATTGAAGTGGTGAGTTTCGGCTTTAAATATGGTATTCCGCTAGATGCCGACCTTGTATTTGATGTGCGTTTTTTACCAAATCCATATTACCAACCAGAACTTCGCAATCAAACAGGACTTGATAAACCAGTTTATGATTATGTGATGAATCATATGGAGTCAGAAGAATTTTATCAGCACTTAGTGGATCTTATCAAACCGATTTTACCGGGCTACAAAAAAGAGGGGAAATCTGTTTTAACAATTGCGGTTGGTTGTACAGGCGGTCAACACAGAAGCGTAGCTTTTGCACAACGTCTAGCAGATGATTTGGCAAGCGAATGGACCGTTCACTCATCACATCGAGACAAAGACCGCAGAAAGGAAACGGTGAATCGTTCATGAGGAGACCAAAGATTGCTGTTATTGGTGGTGGCACAGGGATTTCAGTCATTTTGGATAGTTTGCGTAAGAAAGACGTAGACATTGCTGCTATTGTGACGGTCGCTGATGACGGTGGAAGTTCAGGGGAATTGCGAAAAAACATTCAACAATTAACACCACCTGGTGATTTGCGAAATGTTTTGGTAGCTTTATCGGACATGCCGCGCTTTTATGAAAAAGTTTTTCAATATCGCTTTGCGGAAGAAGATGGTGCTTTATCTGGACATCCTCTTGGAAACTTGATTATTGCAGGTATTTCAGAAATGCAAGGGTCGACTTACAATGCTATGCAGCTACTGACTAAGTTTTTCCATACAACTGGCAAAATTTATCCGTCTTGTGATACACCTTTAACGCTTCATGCTGTATTTACTGATGGAAGCGAAGTCGCTGGAGAAAGTCATCTCGCAGAACACCAAGGTATGATTGAGCGGGTTTATGTGACCAATACCTATAATGACCAGAAGCCGGTGGCTAGTCGCAAAGTGGTACAAACAATTTTAGAAAGTGATATGGTAGTTTTGGGACCGGGATCATTGTTTACCTCTATCTTACCCAATATGGTGATAGAAGAAATTGGGCAAGCGCTCTTGAAAACCCAAGCAGAGATTGCTTATGTTTGTAATATTATGACGCAGCGTGGTGAAACCGAGCATTTCACAGATAGTGACCACGTAGCTGTTTTGCATCGTCATCTTGGGAAAGCATTTATTGACACGGTTTTAGTGAACATTGATCAAGTTCCTCAAGAATATATGAATTCTAATAAATTTGATGAATATTTAGTGCAAGTTGAACATGATTTTCAAGGCCTGAAAAAACAAGTTCCTCGTGTCATTTCGTCTAATTTTCTTCGCTTGGAAAATGGCGGAGCTTTTCATGATGGTGAATCAGTCGTAGATGAACTCATGCAGATTATACAGGTGCGCAAATGAGTTTTACCATTAAAGTGAAAGAAGAACTGCTTGGTCTAGGCAAAAAAGATAAAACGGAATTATCTGCTATTATTAAGATATCAGGCAGTTTAGGAATTTCTAGTCAAGGCTTAACATTATCTGTTACGACAGAAAATGCAAAAATTGCTCGTCATATTTATGAATTGTTGGCAGCTTTTTATAAAGTCAAGTCGGATATTCGTCATCATCAAAAAGCGAATCTTCGGAAAAACCGTGTTTATACTGTTTTTTTAGATGAAGGTGTTGAACAAATTTTAGCTGATTTGCACTTGGCAGACTCTTTTTTTGGAATTGAAGCAGGTATTGATCAAGCTATTTTATCAGATGATGAGGCTAGCCGATCGTATTTACGAGGAGCATTTTTATCAACGGGCAGTATGCGTGATCCAGATTCTGGGAAATATCAGCTGGAAATCTTGTCGGTCTATTTTGACCATGCGGAGGATTTAGCAGCTTTGATGCGAAAGTTTTTATTGGACGCCAAGACAATTGAGCGCAAAAAAGGCTCAGTAACCTATCTGCAGCGAGCTGAGGACATTATGGACTTTTTGATTGTGATTGGGGCTATGGAAGCGATGACTGAGTTTGAGTCGGTCAAACTTTTGCGGGAGGCTAGAAATGATCTGAATCGGACGAATAATGCAGAAACAGCGAATATTGCTCGAACGGTGACAGCTAGCATGAAAACCATTCACAACATTAGCAAAATCATTGACACAGTTGGTTTAGAAAGCTTGCCGGTTGATTTGCAAGAGGTAGCTTATCTGCGTGTCAATCATCCGGATTATTCTATCCAGCAATTGGCAGAAAGTCTTAGTAAGCCTTTGACGAAAAGTGGTGTCAATCATCGCTTGAGGAAAATCAATAAAATCGCAAATGAGTTGTAGAAAATGCAAAGAAATGTGGCTTATATATTATAGTCGGAATCAATTTGAGAATTTCCATTAAAACTTTACGGTTTTCTCTTGAAGATTTTCAAAAAGTGTGATATAGTAATAAAAATTAAATAATCCTTTAAATCTGTCCTGTGAGGCAGACAAGGAGTCAAAGTATAAGATGGTGTAGCACAGTGAGGCTGTTAGTAGTTTCTCTGTGCTTACCTAGATTTTCTGAAGTCTCCTTGTGAAGGAGACTTTTTCTTTTATCTTTTTTATGCAGGAGGTTTTCCATGAAAACAAAAGAAGTTGTTGATGGTTTGACAATGAAACGTGCCATTACACGGATCACTTATGAAATCATTGAGCGCAACAAAGAGCTAGACAAGATTATCTTGATTGGTATAAAAACACGGGGTGTTTACATTGCACAGCGGATTCAAGAACGATTAGCGCAACTTGAAAAGATTGATGTACCCATCGGTGAGTTGGATACCAAGCCATTCCGCGATGATTTTAAAGTGGAAGAAGATACAACACATGTTCCTGTTGATATTACAGACCGCGAAGTCATCTTGGTAGATGATGTCCTCTATACAGGACGCACCATTCGTGCTGCTATTGATAATCTAGTTAGCTTGGGACGTCCATCACGCGTGAGCTTGGCTGTTTTAGTAGACCGTGGGCATCGTGAGTTGCCGATTCGAGCAGATTATGTTGGAAAAAATATTCCGACAAGCCGAACAGAAGAGATTATTGTAGAAATGGTAGAACAGGATGGTCAAGACCGTGTCTTGATTGCGGAGGAGTTATAAGAAAATGAGTCAAGATGTGAAATATGATGTGCACGATATGCCAAAACCTGGTTTGCTTGTAGGATTGTCCTTTCAGCATTTGTTCGCTATGTTTGGAGCAACGGTTCTTGTTCCCATTCTAGTCGGAATTGATCCAGCAGTTGCCTTGTTTTCAAGCGGTCTAGGAACCTTAGCACATTTAACGGTTACCAAGTACAAAGTGCCAGCTTATATGGGGTCTAGTTTCGCTTATATCGCAGCTATGCAAATGTTGATGAAAACAGACGGTATCGCAGCAGTCGCTCAAGGTGCCATTACAGGTGGTTTGGTTTACTTCATTGTAGCTCTTATTGTGAAGTTCGCTGGGAATGCTTGGATTGATAAGATTTTGCCGCCAGTTTTGGTAGGACCAATCATTATGGTTATCGGACTAAGCCTAGCAAGCACAGCTGTAAATGATGTCATGTTAAAAGATGGTAAATACAATTTAACTTATTTCATCATTGGAATTGTCACTCTCTTTGCAGTCATCCTCTTTAATATCTATGGTAAAAAGATTGTTGGAATTATTCCAGTGCTGTTAGGCTTGATTGTCGGATATGTCTTCGCGCTCATTCTTGGAGCGGTAACAGGAGAAGAAATTATTTCCTTTGCAAAAGTCTCTCAAGCTTCATGGTTCCATGTCCCACCTATGCATCTTCCTTTCTTAGACTACAATTTAAAATTTTATCCAAGTGCGATTTTAACAATGGCTCCAATTGCCTTTGTGACGATGACAGAGCACTTTGGTCATGTCATGGTACTGAATAGCTTGACCGGAAAAGATTTCTTTAAAGACCCAGGATTGGATAAAACTCTTGCCGGAGATGGCCTTTCACAAGTTATCGCTGGGATTTTCGGTGCGCCTCCAGTAACGAGTTACGGTGAAAATATCGGTGTGATGGCTCTGAACAAAATCTATAGCGTTTATGTGATTGCAGGTGCGGCAGTACTTGCGATTGTGATGAGTTTTGTTGGGAAAGTTTCTGCCCTCTTGCAATCCATTCCAAGTCCCGTTCTTGGAGGAATCTCCATTGCACTCTTTGGAGTCATTGCCTCTAGCGGCTTGAAAATTTTGATTGAAAAGCAAACAGACTTTGATAATAAGAAAAACCTGTTAATTGCCAGTGTAATTTTAGTTGCAGGGATTGGCGGCTTAACGCTTCAACTTTTAGGTCTGCAAATTTCAGGGGTTGCCTTGTCAACCGTTCTTGGTATTGTACTCTATCTTATTTTGCCTGAACCTAAAAATTAGTTTGAATTCTTAATTTTATTGAAAGAAACGCTGTATCTAATAAAAGGAGAAATACACCATGTCATCTAATCAAATCGCTCTTAAAAACGTTGTCTCTATGGAAACTCTTACCAATGAGGAAGTCTTAAGTTTAATCAAACGTGGCATTGGATTTAAAAATGGAGCAAAAGCTCATTATGATGAACAGCATATTATCGCTAATCTCTTCTTTGAGCCCTCTACGCGAACACATAAAGCCTTTGAAGTAGCGGAATTAAAGCTAGGTTGTGACCTGTTGGATTTTGATTCAAAGACCAGCTCTATCAACAAAGGAGAGACCTTATATGATACGATTTTAACCTTGTCAGCGCTCGGAGTGGATGTCTGTGTCATTCGTCATCCAGAAGTGGACTATTACAAGGAATTAGTCGAAAGTCCAACGATTACAACTTCAATTGTGAATGGTGGTGATGGCTCTGGACAACATCCGAGTCAAAGTTTGCTAGATTTGATGACCATTTATCAAGAGTTTGGGCATTTTGACGGCTTGAAGATTGTGATTGCAGGCGACTTAGATCACTCGCGCGTGGCCAAGTCAAATATGCAAATATTGAAGCGTCTGGGTGCAGAACTTTATTTTGCAGGTCCAGAGGTATGGAGAAGTGAAGAATTTGCAGATTATGGGCAATTTGTCACACTTGATGAAGTCGTTGACCAAGTGGATGTCTTAATGCTTCTGCGCGTGCAGCACGAGCGTCATGATGACGATTCACTCTTTTCAAAAGAAAATTATCATAGATTGCACGGCTTAACTCAGGAACGATATGACAGACTGAAGGATACAGCCATCATCATGCATCCAGCTCCAGTCAATCGCGATGTTGAAATTGCAGATCATCTGGTAGAAGCTCCAAAATCGCGGATTGTAGAGCAAATGACAAATGGTGTATTTGTCCGTATGGCAATTATTGAGTCTGTTTTAAATGGACGAAAAGAGCAATAGACACTAAGGTATTGCTGTAAGGACAAACGGAGGGGAAAATGGAAAAACGCTTGTTAATTCTGGAAGATGGGACAGTATTTGAAGGAGAGGCATTCGGGGCTGATATGGATGTGACCGGAGAAATCGTCTTTAATACAGGTATGACCGGTTATCAAGAATCTATTACAGATCAATCATACAATGGGCAAATTTTGACCTTTACCTACCCGTTAATCGGAAATTATGGAATTAACCGTGATGACTACGAATCGATCACTCCTACTTGTAAAGGGGTGGTTGTTTATGAGTGGGCACGAAGGGCAAGCAATTGGCGCAATCAGATGACCCTAGACGAGTTTTTAAAGTTCAAGAAAATTCCAGGAATTGCTGGTATTGATACGCGGGCATTGACGAAAATCATTCGGCAGCATGGAACGATGAAAGCAACAATAGCCAATGTAGGCGACCAAATGGTGCATCTGCAAGATCAGTTGAAGGCGACCGTTTTGCCGACTGACAATATCAAACAAGTCTCAACGAAAACGCCATATCCAGCACCGGGTTCAGGTCCTAGTATTGTGTTAGTTGATTTTGGATTGAAACATTCGATTCTTCGTGAATTGGCGGCACGCAATTGTAATGTGACAGTTGTTCCCTATGATACAAGTGCAGCAGATATTCTTCACCTTCACCCTGACGGTGTCATGTTATCCAACGGTCCAGGTAATCCAGATGATGTACCGCAAGTGCTAGAAATGATTCGAGGGATTCAAGGGGAAATTCCTCTTTTTGGTATCTGTATGGGACATCAACTTTTTTGTAAGGCTAATGGAGCTCAGACCTATAAAATGAAATTCGGTCATCGCGGTTTTAATCATGCTGTCAGAGAGATTGCGACAGGGCGGATTGATTTTACCAGCCAAAATCATGGTTATGCTGTTAGTCGGGAAAATTTTCCGAGCGAGTTGTTGATTACACATGAGGAAATCAATGATAAGTCTATTGAAGGTGTGCGGCATCGATTTTTCCCTGCTTTTTCAGTGCAATTTCATCCTGATGCTGCAGCAGGACCGCATGATGCCAGCTATCTCTTTGATGAGTTTATGGAAATGATTGATGCTTTTAAACAACGGCATAGTTCATTTTAATCAATGGATTAGGAAATAGGAGAAAGACATGCCAAAACGTACAGATATTCAGAAAATTATGGTGATTGGCTCTGGTCCCATTGTCATTGGACAGGCTGCTGAGTTTGATTATGCAGGAACGCAGGCTTGCTTGTCTTTGAAAGAAGAAGGCTACACAGTCGTTTTAGTTAATTCCAATCCTGCAACGATTATGACAGACAAGGAATTTGCTGATAAGGTTTATATTGAGCCAATTACGCTGGAATTTGTCACCAGAATTTTACGGAAAGAGCGACCAGATGCACTTCTACCGACTTTGGGTGGGCAAACAGGTCTCAATATGGCAATGGAATTATCTAAAGAAGGCATCTTGGATGAACTGGGTGTCGAACTTTTGGGAACCAAGCTGTCGGCTATTGACCAAGCTGAGGATCGTGATTTGTTCAAGCAACTCATGGAAGAGCTGAAACAGCCTATTCCGGAATCTGAAATTGTTAATAGCGTTGACGAAGCTGTTGCATTTGCTGCTAAGATTGGCTATCCAGTCATTGTTCGTCCGGCATTTACTCTTGGCGGCACAGGCGGCGGTATGTGTGCAGATGAGAAAGAACTTCGTGAAATTGCTGAAAATGGTCTCAAACTGTCACCTGTAACGCAATGTCTGATTGAGCGTTCTATTGCTGGCTTTAAGGAAATTGAATATGAAGTTATGAGAGATAGTGCAGATAATGCTCTAGTTGTCTGTAACATGGAAAATTTTGATCCAGTTGGTATTCATACAGGGGATTCTATCGTTTTTGCGCCAACGCAGACACTTTCAGATATCGAAAATCAAATGCTGCGTGATGCTAGTTTAAAAATTATTCGTGCCCTTAAGATTGAAGGTGGTTGTAATGTACAGCTGGCTCTGGATCCGCATAGCTTTAAATACTATGTCATTGAGGTTAATCCACGTGTCTCACGTTCATCAGCTCTAGCTTCTAAAGCAACTGGCTACCCTATCGCTAAATTAGCTGCTAAAATCGCTGTTGGTTTAACTCTGGATGAGATGATTAATCCAGTTGCGGGGACAACTTATGCCATGTTTGAACCAGCTTTGGACTATGTAGTGGCTAAGATTCCGCGTTTTCCATTTGATAAATTTGAACATGGTGAACGTCGTCTTGGAACACAGATGAAGGCGACTGGTGAAGTCATGGCTATTGGACGTAATATAGAAGAAAGTTTGCTCAAAGCCTGTCGTTCTCTGGAAATTGGTGTTGACCATAATGAAATGCCAGAACTAAATCTAGTGGCAGATGATGATTTACTGGAAAAGGTCGTCAAAGCTCAGGATGATCGTCTTTTCTATATATCTGAAGCAATCCGCCGTGGCTATGATATCGAAGAAATTGCAAAACTAACCAAGATTGATTTGTTCTTTCTGGATAAATTACTTCACATCCATGAATTAGAGCAGGAGTTAATGACTCATATTGGAGATGCAAATCTGCTTAGACAGGCTAAGCAAAACGGCTTTGCAGATACTAAATTAGCTCGGCTTTGGAAAATGACAGCAGAAGAAATACGTCAATTTCGTAAAGAGGAGCGAATTCTTCCAGTCTATAAAATGGTTGACACCTGTGCAGCTGAGTTTGAATCAAGCACACCATATTTTTATTCTACTTATGCTTTGGAAAATGAATCAATCAAGTCAGACAAAGAATCTGTTCTGGTGCTAGGCTCTGGACCTATTCGGATTGGTCAAGGAGTAGAATTTGACTATGCGACCGTGCACTCGGTCAAGGCTATTCAAGCAACTGGCTATGAAGCAATCATTATGAATAGTAATCCTGAAACGGTCTCAACAGATTTTTCGGTTTCTGATAAGCTTTACTTTGAACCCTTGACTTTTGAAGATGTCATGAATGTCGTTGAACTGGAAAAACCTAAGGGAGTTATCGTTCAGTTCGGTGGACAAACCGCTATCAATCTAGCTGAGCCATTGTCAAAAGCTGGCGTGAAAATTTTAGGTACTCAGGTAGCTGACCTTGACCGTGCAGAAGACCGTGACCTTTTTGAACAGGCTCTTAAGGATTTGGATATTCCGCAGCCACTAGGTCAGACAGCGACGAATGAAGAAGAAGCGGTAGCAGCTGCTCGTAAGATTGGTTTTTCTGTTTTGGTTCGTCCGTCTTACGTTCTGGGCGGTCGGGCTATGGAGATTGTCGAGAATGAAGCAGATCTTCGTTCTTATATGCGAACTGCTGTCAAGGCTAGCCCTGATCATCCGGTGTTGGTGGACTCTTACATTGTTGGCAAAGAATGTGAGGTAGATGCTATTTCAGACGGTCGTCAGGTCTTGATTCCAGGAATTATGGAGCATATTGAACGGGCTGGAGTTCACTCAGGTGATTCTATGGCTGTCTATCCTCCGCAAACCTTATCTGCTCAAGTGCAGCAGACTATCGCCGATTATACTAAGAA
Source organism: Streptococcus sp. HMSC066F10 (assembly GCF_001813805.1). Taxonomy (NCBI): domain Bacteria; kingdom Bacillati; phylum Bacillota; class Bacilli; order Lactobacillales; family Streptococcaceae; genus Streptococcus; species Streptococcus sp. HMSC066F10. Next base: position 56,395 of record NZ_KV814002.1, on the reverse strand, counting down.
ATTGGCTATCGGACTTCACTGTATCGGTATGATGAACATTCAGTTTGTCATCAAAGATGAGAAGGTTTATGTCATTGAGGTCAATCCTCGTGCTAGCCGGACGGTGCCATTCTTGTCGAAAGTGACAAATATTCCTATGGCACAGGTGGCAACTCAACTGATTTTAGGTCAAACTTTGGCGGAGCTAGGGTATGAAGACGGTCTTTATCCAGAAAGCAAACAAGTACATGTAAAAGCGCCAGTTTTTTCCTTTACCAAGTTAGCCAAGGTAGATAGCCTTCTTGGTCCTGAAATGAAATCGACAGGTGAGGTTATGGGAACAGATGCAACTCTTGAAAAAGCTTTATACAAGGCTTTTGAAGCTTCTTATCTACATCTTCCAAACTTTGGCAATGTTGTCTTTACGATTGCAGATGAAAATAAGGAAGAAGCCCTCACATTAGCGAAGCGTTTTGCAGCGATCGGATATAGCATTCTAGCTACACAAGGCACAGCGAAATTCTTTGAGGAAAATGGTGTTTTGACGCAATTAGTTGAAAAAATCGGTACAGATGATCATAATGACATTCCTGCATTTGTTCGCAAAGGTAAGGTTCAGGCGATTATCAATACAGTCGGAACGAAACGAACAGCAGATGAACACGGTCAGGCTATCCGTCAATCAGCCATTGAGCATGGAGTGCCGCTATTTACAGCACTTGATACAGCTGATGCCATGCTAAAGGTCTTAGAAATTCGTAGCTTTATGACAGAAGCAATTTAAAGCAGTATTCTTTTTGTCATGATATATTAATTTCTATGCAAACCTTTTCAATTCGTAAAAAATCTGATATAATGAGAATGAAAAAAAGTTATTAGAGGAGAGTAGCATGTCTAAAAAAATTATTGGGATTGACCTAGGTGGTACATCTGTGAAGTTTGCGATTCTGACCCAAGAGGGAGAAGTTCAAGAAAAATGGTCTATTAAGACAAACATTTTAGATGAAGGTAGTCATATTGTTGATGATATGATTGAATCTATCAATCATCGCTTGCGACTATTGGGACTTGGGGCAGAAGATTTCATTGGAATTGGCATGGGTTCACCTGGTGTTGTGGATCGTGAAAAAGGAACGGTTATTGGGGCTTATAATCTCAATTGGAAAACTTTACAACCTGTAAAAGAAAAGATTGAGAAAGCAACTGGTATTTCTTTCTTTATTGATAATGACGCAAATGTAGCTGCTCTTGGCGAACGTTGGAAAGGTGCTGGTGAAAATCAGCCTGATGTCGTGTTTATGACTCTTGGAACAGGTGTCGGTGGCGGTATTGTTGCGGAAGGAAAATTACTGCACGGTGTAGCTGGAGCAGCTGGAGAGCTGGGACATATCACAGTTGATTTTGATCAGCCGATTCTCTGTACTTGTGGTAAAAAAGGTTGCCTAGAAACAGTAGCTTCTGCAACGGGAATTGTCAATTTAACGCGCCGCTACGCTGATGAATATGCTGGTGATGCAGAGCTGAAACAATTGATTGACAACGGCGAAGACGTTAATGCAAAAATTGTCTTTGATTTGGCTAAAGCTGGTGATGAGCTAGCTCTCATTGTTTATCGGAATTTTGCACGTTATCTTGGTATTGCTTGTGCGAATATCGGCTCAATCTTAAATCCGTCAACAATTGTCATCGGTGGTGGCGTCTCTGCAGCAGGTGAATTTTTACTAGACGGTGTTCGTAAGTTCTATGAAGAAAATTCTTTCCCCCAAGTGCGTACATCCACAAAACTTGCACTTGCAACTCTTGGAAATGATGCAGGAGTCATTGGAGCAGCTTCATTGGTTCTTCAATAATTCTACTAAAATGGAAAAAATAATCCAAATAAGGCATTTACAATTATTACAAAATTTGTTATGATATTAGTTAGTGTGTAATGGAAGCACTAGAAAACGACTAATCCGCTGTGGTCTTGAACTGTAAGATTAGTAAGATAGGAGAAGAAAAATGAATCCATTAATCCAAAGTTTGACTGAAGGTCAACTTCGTACTGATATTCCTGCATTTCGTCCTGGTGACACTGTTCGTGTTCACGCGAAAGTTGTCGAAGGAAATCGCGAACGTATCCAAATCTTCGAAGGTGTGGTTATCGCTCGTAAGGGTGCAGGTATTTCAGAAAACTATACTGTTCGTAAAATTTCTAACGGTGTAGGTGTTGAACGTATCTTCCCACTTCACACACCCCGTGTTGAAAAGATTGAAGTAGTACGTTACGGTAAAGTACGTCGTGCGAAATTGTATTACCTTCGTGCATTACAAGGTAAAGCTGCGCGTATTAAAGAAATTCGCCGTTAATGTAGAAATAACTCTGTCTGTCGGCAGAGTTTTTCTCTAGTCCCCTTAGTTCAATGGATATAACAACTCCCTCCTAAGGAGTAGTTGCTGGTTCGATTCCGGCAGGGGACATAATGTTCCCTCAAAAGTCCTTATTGTTGAAGGGCTTTTGTTTTTTTGGGTTCAATATTTGCTTGTTACTCTCAATAAAATATAAAAGTAAAGTTTGTTTTGGAAACATCTGACTGAAAGGATAAGAATATGAAGGCTTATTTTATTGGAGGACTAGGTTGCAATTGCTATTATCCCCAGGACTTTTTTAATGTCCTGTCTTTTCCAGTTACTTATCTAGATATGTATGATTCTAGGTTGGAAGAGCAACTGATTTCATTACAGGCGTTGAAAGATTGGTTTATGGCACAAGTTGATATGGATGACGATATTCTGTTAATAGCCCATTCTTTGGGAGCAGATTTAGCAGTTTATCTAACAAGTGTCTATGATAAAATTACGCATCTCGTCTTATTAGATGGTGGATACATTAATATGGATAAAATTTGCCCTTTGAATATAGAAATTGAAGATTCTCTGAATTATCTTCAAACGAATGTTTATGAGAGCCTAAAGAAAGTTGTTATAACTGAAAAACAAAGCTCTGTTATATGGTCAGAAAATTTGGAGAGGGCGGCAAAAGAAAGTTTTGTTTTTGATAAAGTTCAAAAACATTGGCATTTAAGCTTATCTGAAAAGTTAATGACTCACTTATTGACAATAAGACGGCAAGTTTTTAGAAATTTGTCCTTTTTGAAAAATAAAAATGTAATTTTGTTCATTCCAGAAATAAACAAGGAAACACCAATTTGGAAAAAGAGGGCTATACAGACCATCCCGAACTTTCTAAACCTCATAGAAATGACTAGCTGTAGTCATTCATTGTATATGGAAAAACCGAAAGAAATAGCAGCATTACTTGAAGATAAAATGGAAATTAGGTCACTCTTTTGAGAAAAGAGACTTTACTTTGCTCTTTGCCTTTTCTAGGACAAATTTGATGAGATAATCTTCTAAACTAAATTGGAACAATCTGATTTAGTTTTTTTATTTCTATAATTTCTGTATTGTTTTACTACTTATTTTCTTTATTTTTAGTTTCTTTTAAGAAAAAATTCAGTCACTTTTAAGAAAAAGTAGATATGATAGTTCCATTCAAAAGAAAGGACGTAATGAGATGAAAAACTTAAAGTTAAATTTGTTTGTCTGATAAATCTTGGCATTAAAGGAGTTATTGTGGCAATACTCTTTGGAATGCAATCTCTGATCGCTTAAAAATAGAAAGAAGGAATTTGACAAAAATGAAACAAGAGAACACAAGTAAGAAAGAGAAGATGATCATGGTTGAAAGAAGTACCAAATGGTGGATGACTGTTGTATCAAGCGGGGCACTCGCTGTTGGTCTTCTCAGTGGGCTAGGCATTGGCTCTTTAGCGATAAATGCACTCAATCAGCAGGCAAGAGTACAGACAAGCACAACAACTCAGGCACAAAATAATCAACAACAGGGAAATTCGCAGCCAAATCAAGGTGGTCCGGGAATGCCCCCAGGTGGACAAAATGGAAATAATCAAGGCGGTCCAAACGGAATGCCACCCAAACAAAATGACGATCAAAGTGACAATAGTAACAGCCAAAATGGCTCAGGAAACAGTAATAACTCAAAGAAAAAAGCTCCATCAAATGCTGACGGTTCAACCAAATCAGATAAGAATAGTAGCACGACAGAAAATAATGATTCAAATACAACAAATTCTTAATATTTCAGAGGAAGTCATGATATAATAGAATCAGAACGTCAGTAGATTGGTTTTCAAAAAGGTGAAGTGAGAAGAAGTCTTTACTTATACTTAGTTCACGATTAAGGGAATGGGGGCAGAACTGAACATTAAAAATATTTAGTTCGTGTTCTCATCCCCTCAAGCCTCAAAGTACTGTTTTGAGCAATCAGCTACTGCATCGTTAGTTTAGTGCATAACGAATTTTGAAACTGGAGACTTTTGTCCCAAACTCGTATTTTAGAAGGAAAAGCATATGATTAAGATTCTATTAGTGGAAGACGACCTCGGTCTATCTAATTCGGTATTTGATTTTTTGGATGATTTTGCAGATGTCATGCAAGTTTTTGACGGTGAGGAAGGATTGTACGAGGCTGAGAGTGGCGTGTACGACCTTATCTTGCTTGATTTGATGTTGCCAGAAAAAGACGGTTTCCAAGTATTGAAAGAATTGCGTGAAAAAGGCGTTACCACACCTGTTTTGATTATGACAGCCAAAGAAAGTTTGAATGATAAAGGACATGGTTTTGAACTGGGAGCTGACGATTATTTGACCAAACCATTTTATTTGGAAGAGTTAAAAATGCGGATTCAAGCTCTCTTGAAGCGTTCTGGCAAGTTCAATGAAAACACCCTTTCTTATGGCGATGTCACTGTTAATTTATCAACAAACACTACACTTGTAGACGGAAATGAAGTAGAATTGCTCGGAAAAGAATTTGACTTGCTGGTGTATTTCTTGCAAAATCAAAATGTTATTCTACCGAAGACGCAGATTTTCGATCGATTATGGGGGTTTGATAGTGATACAACCATTTCAGTCGTAGAAGTCTATGTTTCAAAAATCCGGAAAAAATTGAAAGGGACGACCTTTGCGAACAATCTTCAAACGCTTCGCAGCGTCGGATATATTTTAAAAGATGCTGAATAAACTTAAAAAAACATGGTATGCGGATGATTTTTCTTATTTCATTCGCAATTTTGGTATTTTTACTCTCATTTTCTCAGCCATGACTTTGATTATCATTCAGGTGATGCGCTCAAGCCTTTATACAACGGTCGATAATAACTTGAAAAGTCTCAGTCAGGATTCCGCTTCTGTCATCAATTTGGCGCTCGCTCGGAGAGTGGGGATGGAACAGAAGTCAGACAACGGAGAGCCTAAAACCGACACGGGTGACAAAGAGCTTACTGATAAACCAAATGTCAGTGCCAATACGGAAGTTATTTTATTTGATAAGAATTATAAGCCAATCATTACAAGCAATAATTTTCTGGGACTTAATAAACTTTCCTTTAATAGCAAGCAATTGGATCGCATTCGGCAAGTCCAGGTTAAAAGCAATTATGGTCGACAAGAAACCTATCGGATGATTTTATTTGAAGTGAAAATCCCAAATTTGGAAACCAATGTCAAATATGCAGCGGTCTTTATCAATATCAGTCAGTTGGAACAAACTAGTCAAAATCATGAGCAGCTGATTGTAGTTGTGATGATTAGTTTCTGGGGAATTTCCTTGATTGCCAGTGTCTATCTGGCTCGAGTTAGTGTTAAACCTTTGTTGGAAAGCATTCAAAAGCAAAAGAGTTTTGTCGAAAATGCCAGTCATGAGTTGCGCACACCTCTAGCTGTTTTACAAAATCGTTTGGAGACTTTGTTTAGAAAACCAGAATCCACCATTATGGAATCAAGCGAAAGCATTGCTTCTAGTTTGGATGAAGTGCGGAACATGAAAATGTTGACGACAAATCTGCTTAATCTAGCACGGCGTGACGACGGGATTAAACCAGAAATTGGCGATGTCGAGCCAAATTTCTTTAATACGACCTTTACCAACTATGAAATGGTTGCCGCAGAAAATGGGAAAACTTTCCGATTTGACAATAGGATTCACCGCATGATTAAAACAGACAAGACCTTGCTGAAGCAATTAATGACGATTCTGTTTGACAATGCTCTGAAATATACAGATGAAGACGGTGTGATTGAATTGACAATCTCTGCAAATGATCGAAATTTGTTTTTAAAGGTTTCAGATAATGGTCCGGGGATTAGTACGGCAGATAAGAAAAAGATTTTTGATCGTTTTTATCGGGTTGATAAAGCACGGACTCGGCAGACAGGTGGTTTTGGTCTAGGCTTGTCGCTTGCAAAGCAAATCACAGAAGCTCTTAAAGGAACTATTACGGTGAAAGATAATAAGCCGAAAGGAACTATTTTTGAGGTGAAGATTGCCATTAGAACGGACAATAGAAAGAAAAAATAAGTCAGGAATAACCTGTATTCATAGGGAAGGTTGTTTCGGAAGATGAGAAAAAACACGAACAAAGTCAGGATTAGTTGTTAGCTATCTTGATCTGTTCGTGTTTTTATCTTGTTTAAAAGCAGAGTTGAATGGTTGAGGCTGGGGAATGTCAACATCATTTTTTTAACTTCCGTCTGCCGGGCGGATGAGTTGTCTGACTTTTGGTTTATGCTGTCAGCTGGGCGGACGAGTTGCCTGACTTTTAGTTTATGCTGTCAGCTGGGCGGACGAGTCGCCTGAGTTTTAGTTTATACTGTCAGCCTGGCGAACAAACTGCCTAAGTTTTAGTTTATGCTGTCAGCTGAGCGGACAGGACTCCCAACTTTCGGTTTGCTTCATCGCCCTAATCGACAGAGAGAAGAATTTGGGTTCCAATCTCGCTATGTTCTTTATTTTATTGCGCAGACCAGACACTAACTGACTTTTCTGCAACTGGGAAATCTGCCCAGCCGTCTTTTTTGATTGTCACGGTTGATGAGCTGTTTCCTAAGTAATCTTTGAATTTCTTACCAGCCCAATTTTTACCGACATACATGCGTTTTGAACTGGCTTGATCGTTTGTTAAGATGACAGCAATCGGCTGTCCGTTGTCTTTTCCTGAACGGGTCCAAGCAATGCAATGCTCGTCGTCAAAATAATCTTTCTGTTTTCCATAGGCTAAGTTGAGACGAATATCTAATAATTTATCAAGAACTGTTTGGAAGCTGTCTTGAGCGAATTCGCCTTTGATACCATAGTAATCTCCATAGAAAACGCAAGGCAGACCTGCTTCACGCAACAAAATGAGAGCGTAAGCAGCAGGTTTAAACCATTCTTCAATAGTTGATTCCAGCGCTTGTCCACGTTGTGTGTCATGATTATCGACAAAAGTAACAGCCGATTTAGGGTGGTTTTTGACAAGCGTTTGTTCAAAAATATTTCTCAAATCATAGTCCGCCCCAGCGCGGCTAGCATCAAATAAGTTGTGGTGCAGTTTGACATCTACTAGATCAAAACGATAGTCAATACTTCCTAAATAATCGTTATTTGCAGTTTCATCACCATTCCAAAACTCTCCAAAGACATAGAAATCTTCTCCATACTTTGCCATAATGTCGCGGATAAAATTTCCCATAAAGAAAGAGTCAATATGCTTAATAGCGTCCAACCTAAAGCCATGAATGCCGGTTATTTCGATAAACCAATCTGCCCAATCATAAAGGTTTTGAATGACTTCTGGGTGCTTAAAATCAAGGTCAGCGTACATGAGATAGTCGAAATTTCCATTTTCATTGTCCACTAAATCATCGTCAGCCCAACCTTTGTTGTCCCCTTGAATGAGGTAAATCCCTGATTTATTTCGCTTAGCGTCATAATCCGTTCCTGTGAAGTGGTACCAATGCCATTCAAAATCATTGTATTTTTTATGGCGACCGGAGAATGTGAACTTGGTCCAGCCTTTTATTTCAAAAGGCTCAGAGAGGGCGACTGTACGATCATTTGGGTCAACTTCAATAACAGTAAATCTCTCTTTGTAATCCGCTGCCGCCTTGTGATTTAAAACGATATCTGCAATGGGTTCAATTCCATTTTCTTTGAGTGCCTTGATTGCGTTCAAATAGTCTTCCTTAAAGCCATACTTTGTCCGAACCGTTCCTTTTTGGTCAAACTCGCCTAAGTCAAATAAATCATAAATGCCGTAGCCGACATCGTTGGAACTAGTGGCTTTAAAAGCAGGTGGCATCCAAACCTTGCGAATGCCTTTAGAAGCCAGATGTGGAGCGTCTGTTGCCAAACGATTCCAATGTTGTCCGTCATTTGGTAGATACCATTCAAAATATTGCATTAATGTTTGATTTTCCATACGAGATACCTCTTTCTGGTCTTGTTGGCTATTATTTTATCAAAATAATCTTAACAGCGCAAACGATTGCGTAAATTTTATAGAGTCAAAGGATGAAAAATAGATTGAAACGATGATTGTTGAGGTATATAATAAGGTCAGCGAGCTATTTTTATAAAAAGTTGAAGGAGCCATTGATGAAAAATAGGATTCAAGATATTTTTGACAAGAGCATGGCGATTGAGAGTTTCACGCATACGAGTTCAGAAAGAAATATTGAAAATTTTCTCAATCACTATATTGGCGGTTTGCCGTATTTTCAGGAGCATTCAGATTATTTTGGCACCTATCAGATTCCGGATGATATTTACCAGCGTAGTGTTAATTGGGCTTTGGTAAAAGGTCATTGTGCAGATACAGTGATTTTGTTTCATCACCATGATACGGTGGATATTGAGGATTTTGGAAATTTAAAGGAATTTGCTTTTGATAATGTTGCTTTGAAAAAGGCTTTAGCGAGTGCTTCACTGGGTCAAGATGTGTTAGACGATATAGCTGCTAATAACGAATGGCAGTTTGGCCGTGGGTCATGTGATATGAAAGCTGCATTGGCTTTGCAATTGGGAGTGGTAGCAGAATATGCGAGCAAAGCAGAAGGAGAAGTGAATCTTCTTTATTTATCAGTTGGAGATGAGGAATCTTATTCTCAGGGAATGCGTGCTGCTGTAGGTTTGCTTGCTAATCTGAAAAAGAAATTTCATCTGAATTATATCTTGGCGATTGATTCAGAACCATTTGAAAGTCCTTCAGCTCAAGAAAAAGTACTGCATGTTGGAACAGTTGGAAAGATGATGCCTGTCGTGGTTACGCAGGGTATTCTTTCCCACATGAAAGAGCCTCTCAAAGGTATCAATGCTGTTTCACTCCTCGCAAAAGTGGTGGAAAAAATTGACCTTAATCCCCGCTTGTCGGATTCGATTTATGGAGAGCAGGCTCCTTTGCCTTCGTGGTCTTACATGCGTGATTTGAAGGAAAATTATGATGTGTCAACTGTTCTCAGAGCAGCAGGCTATTTTAGTGTTCTTTATTTAGATAAAAGCCCAAAAGAGCTGATGACGACGATTCAACAACTCTGCCAAGAAGCCATTGATGAGTTTTATGAGCGTTATCAGGCTTTGCAGGTAACTTATAAAGAGGATAAAAAAGTCACAAAACCTCATGTATTGACTTATGAAGAGTTAATACAGTTATGTCAAAAGAAGGCTGGATTTGAAGAATTTATGCACAAGGCAAACCAATCTGCTCATGAAGCATTTCAAGCGGGTTCAAGCTATCAAGAAATAACCATTGCAACTGTTCAAAAGGTGTTAGATTTCTATGATAAAAAGGAAGCATTTGTTGTGCTAGCTATTGCACCGCCTTATTATCCTTCTATGAATTGTCGACATCTGAAAAATAGCGTGGTTGATATTGAAAAACTCATTGCACTTTATAGTGGATACTTATCTGACACAGCGGCTGGTCGTCTCGCAGTAGAAGAGTTCTTTATGGGAATCTGTGACATTAGTTACTGTGCTTTAGAAAAATCTGTTAAAGAGTATCAAAAAATTATCGAGAGTATGGCTGTTCCTGAACATTTATATTCGATTGATTTTGAGAAAATTCAGGACATCAATGTTCCTGGCATCAATCTGGGACCTTGGGGAAAAGATTTACATCAGTTAACAGAACGCGTCTATGAAAAGGATATGTTGGAGACGATTCCTCAATTTCTGTTATATTTGCTAGAACATATTGACAGTATTAAAAAATAAAAAAACAAAAGCTATATTCATAACTGAGCTGAATATAGCTTTTGATGTTTATGAAAATTGCGCTAAAAAGTTATCTAGTTCTTTTTGGTTATGAAGAACTATAAATTTGTAGGGATACATTTTTTGAAGTTTCTCATATCGTTTCCGAATATTAGCAGTTCGTCCGTCAAGTAAGATCCAGCGGATAAATTCCCAGTCAAACTTTTCAGAACAGCCTTGTGCCATACTGCCTCTGACCTTACCTCTGTTCTTGGAATAACGCTTTGCAGCCCGCAAAAGACAATCCCAACGCGAGAAATTTAAAAAGATAATTTGGTCTGCTTGCTCCATTCTCTCTTCATAGCAGCAGGAGCTGTAGTTTCCGTCTATCACCCAAGACAGATTCTCGTTTAAGAAAGTCTTGACTTGCTCTTGCATCCAGCTGCGGTCACTCATTTCCCAATTGGGTAGAAACTGCAGCATGTCTAAATGCAATTTGGGAATAGAGTAATACTGGGCTAATTTGGTCGTTAAAGTAGATTTTCCCGATCCAGAATAACCAATGATTATAATTTTCATGTCTAGCCTTTCTGTTTTCAGCAACAAAAAAAGCTCCTTTGAGCTCTTTTTACGTTATGCAGATTATTTTGCAAGTTTGCTAGCAAGGCGTGCTTTATCGCGGCTCGCTTTGTTTTTGTGAATCAAACCTTTAGTTTCTGCTTTATCGATAGCTGAGCTTGCAGCACGGAAAAGTTCTTCAGAAGGATTTGCTTCAAATGCTTTAATTGCAGAACGCATAGCTGATTTTTGAGCTGAGTTTTTTTCGTTTTGTTTAACGTTTAATTCAGCGCGTTTGATAGCTGATTTAATATTTGCCAATGTTTTCACCTCCAATGATATACTAACTATCTAATTATATATGAAAACTTGAGATTTGACAAGCCTTTTTATTTTTTTAAGTAAATTTCATCAATTTCATGATTTTCTGTTTTATGAAGAATAATTTCAGCTCGGTTGCGTGTGGGTTCGATATAATCCTGTAAATTGACAAGATTAATAGATTTCCAGACATTTTGAGCAAATTCCATAACTTTGTTTTCTGGCTGAGAAGTGAAAGGATGATAATAGTTATTTGGATCTTCTTTTGCTAACGTGAGCAATTTTTTAAAGCGGTCCAGATACCAAGTTTCGATATTTTCAACTTCCGCATCCACGTAAATCGAAAAATCAAAGAAATCCGTCATATAAAGGCGTTCATTTTGTGGATTTTGGAAAACGTTGATACCTTCAACAATGACAAAATCTGCAGCTGTAACAGACTGTTTTTTATCAGGAACAATATCATAAATTTCATGTGAATAAACAGGGATTTGGTAGTTCTGTCCATTTTTGATATTGTCAAGAAAATCAAGCAGCAGCTCCATGTTATAACTTTCTGGAAAGCCTTTGCGCTTGAGGAGATTTTGCTCCTGCAAGTGAGTATTTGGATAAAGAAATCCGTCCGTCGTCACCAATTCAACAGTAGCATTTGAAAATGTTCTAGATAAAAGGATTTGCAAGAGCCGACTGGTAGTAGATTTTCCGACAGCGACACTTCCAGATACACCTATGATAAATGGTTGGCGCTTGCTCGCTTTTTGTAAAAAAATCCCTTTTGAAAATGCTAAATCTTCTTTTGAGCGCTTATAAATTTGGATGAGGCTGGTCAAGGGCAGATAAACATCTGTCACATCTTGAAGGCTAATCTTATCATTGAAACTTTTGATAGAATTCAATTCTTTTTGCGTCAAAGGCGGGGTTGTTTTACGATGCAGATTTTGCCAAGTTTTTCGACTAATCTTTTCAAAATGGATAAATTCGTTCGTCATATTCACTCCTATAGTTGAAAAATAGTATAACATAATTTCAAACAAATTGTAAACGGTTTACAAATAAAAGGTCTTTATGTTAAAATAGTTTTATGGCTAAAATGTATTTCGCAGAAAATCCAGATGCAGAACATGATATTCACAAATTGAAGGTTCAACTTCTGGGGCAAAATGTGACTTTCTTGACTGATGCAGGAGTATTTAGTAAGAAAATGATTGATTATGGCAGTCAAGCTCTTTTAAAGTGTCTTGATTTTCATAATCAAGAAAGCGTATTAGATGTCGGCTGTGGTTATGGAACATTAGGACTTACTTTGGTCAAAGCTAAAGAAGTCGAAGCAACGCTTGTTGATATAAATCAGCGCGCTCTTGATTTGGCGCGTCAAAATGCTGAGCGCAATCAAGTCCTAGCTACGATTTTTAAATCTAATCTTTATCAAAATGTAGAAGGGAGATTTCATCATATTATCAGTAATCCACCGATTCGAGCAGGGAAACAGGTCGTTCATGAGGTGATTACAGGAAGTTATACGCACTTACTAGACGGGGGCGACTTGACGATTGTGATTCAAAAAAAACAAGGGGCACCAAGCGCAAAAGCTAAGATGGAAGAGGTTTTTGGAAACTGCGAAATTCTAAAAAAAGATAAGGGATATTATATCCTTAGAAGTAGGAAGGAAATATGAGAGCAGTTGATGTTATTCAGAAAAAGCGAGACGGCTTAGAATTAACTAGTGATGAAATCAAGTGGTTAATTGAAGGCTATGTTGCCGGAACTGTGCCAGATTATCAAATGTCAGCTTTTGCAATGGCAGTGTATTTTAAAGGCATGACCACTCGTGAAATATCTGATTTGACCATGACCATGGTAGGGACAGGTCAGCAAATTGATTTGTCAGCTATTTCTGGAATCAAGGTTGATAAGCATTCAACCGGAGGCGTAGGAGACAAGGTAACGCTTGTACTGGTGCCTTTGGTAGCTAGTTTTGGAATTCCCGTTGCTAAAATGAGTGGTCGTGGACTCGGTCACACAGGGGGAACGCTTGATAAATTAGAATCCATTAAAGGATTTCAAATTGAGCGTAGCCAAGAAGAATTTATTAAGCAAGTACAGGATATTGGACTATCCGTCATTGGTCAGTCTGATCAGTTGGTGAAAGCGGATAAATTGCTGTATGCTTTGCGTGATGTGACCGCGACCGTTGATACTATTCCTTTAATTGCAAGTTCTGTTATGAGCAAGAAAATTGCAGCTGGTGCAGATAGTATTTTGCTAGATGTGACAGTTGGTGAAGGTGCATTTATGAAGAACTTGGATGATGCGCGTGCTCTAGCTCGTACTATGGTTGATTTAGGAAAGGCAGTTGGGCGTAAGACGACAGCAGTTATTACTGATATGAGCCAACCTCTGGGAACTAGCATTGGTAATCGTTTGGAAATCCTTGAAGCTTTGGATATCCTGCAAGGAAAAGGACGAGAAGATGTAACAGAATTTATTTGTGAATTAGGTCAAATTATGCTCAGCTTAGCAAATGTCGAAAAAACTGTAGACGAGGTTCGAGAACATCTATTTAATGGTGCAGCTCTTCAAAAATTTGAAGCTATGGTTGCAGCGCAAGGTGGCGATTTAGAAGATTTGTACAGCCCTTCATCAGCAAAATACGTTGTAGAAGTGACTGCAGATGAAGCGGGTTATATTTCTGAATTGCCAGCTATGGAATTTGGTTTATTTGCCATGCGGCTAGGTGCAGGCCGAGCGGTGAAAACGGATGCCTTAGACTTTGAAACAGGAATTGTTTTTGAAAAGAAAGTCGGAGAATCAATCAAAATTGGTGAAATTGTTGCAAAAATTTATGCAAATGCAAAAATTTCACAAGAACTAGTTACAGAATTCAAAAAAAATGTTAAAATAAGTAATGAGCCGAAAAAAGTTCAAGAGATTATTGAAGTAATCGCTTAACTTACAGGAGAACCGAAAATGAAGTTAAATAAATACATCGATCATACGCTTTTGAAACCAGATGCTCAACAAGAGCAAATTGAAAAATTGATTGAAGAAGCAAGAGAATATGATTTTGCAAGTGTCTGTGTCAACCCAACTTGGGTCAGCTTTGCAGCAGAAGGATTACGAGATACAGATGTTAAAGTTTGTACCGTTATTGGATTCCCACTGGGAGCAAATACGCCTGCTGTGAAAGCATTTGAAGCAAGAGATGCTATCAAGAATGGTGCAGACGAAGTGGATATGGTGCTCAACATTGGTGCTTTGAAATCACAAAATCTTATTTTGGTAGAAGAAGATATTGCAGCAGTAGTAGAAGCTAGTGGTGACACGCTTGTAAAAGTAATTATTGAAGCTTGTTTGCTGACAGATGAAGAGAAAGTAATCGCTTGTCAATTAGCTAAGAAAGCTGGTGCAGACTTTGTGAAGACTTCAACTGGTTTTTCAACTGGAGGCGCTACTGTTCATGATGTGGCTTTGATGAGAAAAGCAGTTGGTCCGAATATGGGGGTCAAAGCTTCAGGAGGCGCTCGCTCATACGAAGATGCAGTCGCATTTATTGAAGCAGGCGCAACGCGTATTGGAGCTTCTTCTGGTGTAGCCATTATGAAAGGAGAAAAAGCTAGTGGCGACTACTGAGTTGATTAATCTAGCTATTGAGACAAGTAAAAAGGCCTACGTTCCTTATTCTCATTTTCCAATTGGTGCTGTACTAGTAGCAAAAAATGGTCAGATTTTTACAGGTGTGAACATTGAAAATGCTAGTTTTGGTCTGACGAACTGCGGTGAGCGGACAGCCATATTTAAGGCTATTTCAGAAGGTGTTACGGAGTTTGAGGAACTAATCGTTTATGGTGAAACTCAAAAGCCCGTTTCTCCGTGTGGAGCTTGTCGTCAAGTAATGGCAGAATTTTTTCCGCAGAATTTAAAGGTAACACTTGTTGCCAAAGATAAATCGACGGTCGTGATGACGGTCAAGGAATTACTTCCATATTCTTTTACTAACTTAGACTAGTTAGTAAAAAAGGTCATTTGACCATAGTTAATCTTGCAACGTTGTTGCACATCTTATTTAGGAGGTTCAGAGATGAACAAGAAACAATGGCTAGGCCTTGGTCTAGTAGCTGTCGCAGCAATTGGACTTGCTGCATGTGGTAATCGTGCATCTAAATCAGATAATAAAGATGCAAAGACGGATTTGAAAGCTGCAATTGTTACAGATACAGGTGGTGTAGATGATAAATCATTTAACCAATCTGCTTGGGAAGGTTTGCAAGCTTGGGGTAAAGAAAATGGATTGACAAAAGACCATGGCTTTACTTACTTCCAATCTACAAACGAATCTGAATACGCTACAAACCTTGAGCAAGCTGCTTCTAGCAATTACAAATTAGTATTTGGTATTGGATTTGCTCTTCGTAATGCAGTAGAATCTGTTGCAAAGGATCACTCTGATATTAACTATGTTATTATTGATGATGAAATTAAAGGTCAAAAGAATGTAGCTTCTGTACTCTTTGCAGATAACGAAGCTGCTTACCTTGCTGGAGTGGCTGCAGCCAAAACAACTAAAACAAAAATGATTGGTTTTGTTGGTGGTATCAAAGGTGCTGTATTAACTCGTTTTGAAAAAGGTTTTGAAGCAGGTGTGAAATCTGTTGATCCTTCTATTAAGATTGATGTGAAATACGCTGAAAGCTTTGGAGATGCTTCTAAAGGGAAGACAATTGCAGCAGCTCAATATGCAGCTGGTGCAGACGTTGTTTATCAAGTAGCCGGTGGTACTGGTGCTGGTGTATTCAACGAAGCAAAATCTATCAACGAAACTAGAAATGAATCTGACAAAGTTTGGGTCATCGGTGTTGACCGCGACCAAAACGATGAAGGTAAATACAAATCTAAAGACGGCAAAGAATCTAACTTTGTTTTGGTATCTAGCTTGAAAAAAGTTGGTGGTACTGTAAAAGATATTGCTAACAAAACAGCAAAAGATAAATTTCCAGGAGGAAAAACTACAACTTATGGTCTGAAAGACGGTGGAGTAGATTTGACAACTAAGAACTTATCAGATGATGCTAAAAAAGCTGTTGAAGATGCAAAAGCAAAAATCCTTGACGGAAGTATTAAAGTTCCTACAGAATAAATAATAACCTGACACTCAAGAAGCGACCTTCGTGGGTCGCTTTTTTGAGATTGAGCCAGCTTTTGTCTCAGTAAAGCTGGCTAATCTTTTAGTGAGTTTTACTGAAATAAAATAATTTCTGAAAGGAATCAATCATATGGCACATGAGAATGTCATTGAAATGCATGAAATAACCAAGATTTTTGGTGAATTTGTCGCAAATGATAAAATCAACTTAAATCTAAGACGCGGTGAAATTCATGCACTTTTAGGAGAAAACGGAGCGGGCAAGTCCACTCTGATGAATATGTTAGCTGGCTTGCTTGAGCCAACAAGTGGTGAGATTACTGTGAATGGAAAATCAGTGACAATTGATTCTCCATCGAAATCAGCATCTTTAGGAATTGGAATGGTTCACCAGCATTTCATGCTGGTAGAGGCTTTTACGGTTGCTGAAAATATCATTTTGGGTAGTGAAACGACCAAAAATGGTGTTTTAGATATTCGAAAGGCAATCAAAGACATCAAGGAACTATCCGAAAAATATGGTTTAGCTGTGGATCCGACTGCAAAAGTTGAAGATATTTCAGTTGGTGCGCAACAACGTGTTGAAATCTTGAAAACATTGTATCGTGGCGCAGATATCTTGATTTTTGACGAACCAACAGCAGTATTAACTCCTTCAGAAATTGAAGAACTAGAACATATCATGAAAAATCTAGTCAAAGAAGGAAAATCCATTATTTTGATTACACATAAATTGGATGAAATCCGTGCTGTTTCTGATCGTGTAACTGTCATCCGTCGCGGTAAGAGTATTCAAACCGTTGAAATTGGTGGCGCAACGAATAAAGATCTTGCTGAAATGATGGTGGGACGTTCGGTATCCTTTACAACGGAAAAAGAAGCTTCAAATCCAAAAGAAGTTGTTCTATCTATTAAGGATTTGGTTGTGAATGAGAATCGTGGTGTGCCTGCTGTTAAAAAATTATCTTTGGATGTACGAGCTGGTGAAATTGTTGGGATTGCCGGGATTGATGGCAATGGACAAAGCGAGCTAGTTCAAGCAATCACAGGTCTTCGGAAGGTGAAATCAGGTAGCATTACCATTAAGGGGAAAGAAGTCGTTGGCTTATCTCCGCGGAAAATTACCGAAATGCAAGTTAGTCATGTGCCGGAAGACCGTCATCGTGATGGCTTGGTTTTAGATATGATGTTGTCTGAGAATATGGCTCTGCAAACTTATTACAAGGAGCCATTAAGCAAAAATGGAATTTTGAATTACAATAATATCACTTCTTATGCACGAAAGTTAATGGATGAATTTGATGTTCGGGCTGCAAGTGAAAGTGTTCCAGCATCTGCTCTTTCAGGAGGAAATCAACAAAAAGCCATTATTGCTCGTGAAATAGACCGCAATCCTGACCTTCTAATCGTTAGTCAGCCAACTCGTGGATTAGACGTTGGAGCGATTGAATACATTCATAAACGTTTGATTGAAGAACGTGACAAGGGTAAAGCAGTGCTTGTGGTCAGCTTTGAATTAGATGAAATCCTGAATGTTTCAGACCGTATTGCTGTTATTCATGATGGTAAGATTCAAGGTATTGTAACTCCAGCAGAAACTAATAAACAAGAGTTGGGTATCTTGATGGCTGGTGGTGAAATTAAGAAGGGAGATTCAAATGACTAAGAAAACGCAGCAAATTGCGGTGCCTTTGATTTCCGTTGTTCTTGGAATTTTACTTGGTGCCATTATCATGTGGATTTTTGGCTATGATGCTATCTGGGGTTATGAAGAGCTGTTCAAAGCTGCTTTTGGTACTATCCGTAGTATTGGTGAAATTTTCCGTGCAATGGGTCCACTTATTTTAATTGCTCTTGGGTTTGCAGTAGCAAGTCGGGCTGGATTCTTTAATGTCGGTTTGCCAGGGCAAGCTTTAGCTGGTTGGATTTTGAGTGGCTGGTTTGCACTTTCGTTTCCTAATCTTCCTCGTCCAATTATGATTCTTGCTACAGTTGTCATTGCAGCAGTAGCTGGTGGGATTATCGGTGCTATTCCTGGTATTCTTCGTGCTTATTTGGGAACAAGTGAAGTTATCGTTACGATTATGATGAACTACATCGTTCTCTATGTTGGAAATGCAATGATTCATAGTTTCCCAAAAAGTGTTATGCAAAGTATTGACTCAAGTGTTAAGGTTGGATCTAATGCAACCTATCAAACAGAATGGCTGCGGGCATTGACCAATAATTCACGGATGAATATCGGAATCTTCTTTGCGGTCATTGCAGTTGTCCTTATCTGGTTTATGCTGAAAAAAACAACGCTTGGATTTGAAATCCGTTCTGTCGGGCTAAATCCAAATGCGAGTGAATATGCAGGGATGTCTGCTAAACGGACGATTATTCTTTCAATGATTATCTCAGGTGCCCTTGCCGGTGTCGGAGGTGTTGTTGAAGGACTTGGAACTTTCCAAAATGTCTATGTACAAGGAAGTTCCCTAGCTGTCGGCTTTAATGGTATGGCCGTTAGCTTGCTGGCAAATAATTCACCAATTGGTATTCTCTTTGCAGCATTCTTATTTGCCGTGCTTCAAGTCGGAGCTCCAGGTATGAACACCGCAACGATTCCAGCGGAACTGGTAAATATTGTAACAGCATCAATTATTTTCTTTGTAAGTATTCATTACATCATTGAACACTTTATCAAACCAAGAAAACAAGCGAAAGTAAAGGGAGGAAAATAAGATGAATTTTGTAACAATGTTAAGTCTGTTAGTTTCCTCTATGCTGATTTATGCAGCACCTTTAATCTTTACTAGTATCGGTGGTTCCTTCTCAGAGCATGCTGGGATTGTCAATGTCGGACTTGAAGGTATTATGGTTATGGGGGCTTTCTCAGGCGTTGTCTTTAACCTTACTTTTGTGAATACCTTTGGAAGTTTAACGCCTTGGTTAGCACTTTTAGTTGGTGGTATTGTGGGACTAATTTTCTCACTCATTCACGCTGTAGCGACTATCAATTTCCATGCGGATCACGTTGTTAGTGGTACAGTACTTAATTTGATGGCGCCTGCGTTAGCGATTTTCTTGGTAAAAGCTTTCTATAATAAAGGGCAAACAGATAATATTCAAGTATCATTTGGTAAATTTAATTTTCCACTATTATCAGATATTCCTGTCATTGGAGATATCTTCTTTAAACACACCAGTCTAATGGGGTATATTGCAGTTGCGTTTGCTTTCCTAGCATGGTTCATTATGTTTAAGACGAAATTTGGGCTTCGTTTGCGCTCCGTAGGTGAACACCCACAAGCGGCAGACACCCTCGGTATCAATGTTTATCTCATGCGTTATTACGGTGTGATGATTTCAGGTTTTCTTGGCGGTGTTGGTGGAGCGATTTATGCACAATCTATTTCCGTAAATTTCGCTGCTACAACCATTATCGGACCAGGATTCATCTCACTGGCTGCTATGATTTTTGGTAAATGGAATCCAATTGGCGCTATGCTTTCAAGTCTATTCTTTGGGCTATCTCAAAGTTTAGCCGTTATCGGAAGTCAATTACCATTCCTATCACATGTACCAGCTGTGTACCTACAAATTGCACCTTATGTATTGACTATTGTTGTGTTGGCAGCATTCTTCGGAAAAGCTGTTGCACCAAAAGCAGACGGTGTCAATTATATTAAATCAAAATAAACTATTGCAAAAAGCCAAGTTACTTTTCAAAGTAGCCTGGCTTTTTTGATAAAAAAAACAATCATTCTGCTAAGAAGAGCGACTTAGAGAATGATTGTTTTTAAAATGTTTTACATACAATAGACAATAGCAAGATATTGAAGTGCAGAAGCAGCTAGGATAAAGAGGTGCCAAATCATGTGGAAATATGGTTTTTTCTTAGCATAAAATCCTGCACCAACAGTATAACAGAGTCCTCCAGCTAACATCAATCCCCAGAAAATAGGTCCCGTTTGACCAATGATTTGCGGAATAATCAGAATCACTAACCAGCCCATAATAAGATAAAGTGCTAAGCTAAATTTTTCATTAACTTTTTTAGCAAATATTTTATACAAAATACCAAAAATGGTCGTTCCCCATTGAATTGTGATAATAAGATACCCCAACCAATTGTTCATAAGGGATAGTACGACTGGCGTATAACTTCCCGCAATAGCAATGTAAATCATTGAATGATCGATGATCCGTAGAATATACTTATGCGTAGAACCATAGCTCATTGAATGGTAAATCGTTGAAGAAAGAAACATCAGAAATAAACTGATGACAAAAATTGAAACTCCGACAGCAGCAAGCATACCATGTTCTTCATAGCTATAAATGGCTGAGATAGGAAGCAGTACTAACATAACCACAGCCCCGACAGCGTGAGTGACAGCATTGGCAATTTCTTCCCCGAAGCTGAGTTGTTTGCTGAGTTTAAGCGTTTGATTCATTTGTTTTACCTCCTTCTAAGGCTAGAGCTAATTTCTTTGTTTGATGAAATAATTTCACCGTTTGGCAAGCTGCTTCAATAGCAGGTGCGACTGTGTCAGCTTTTTCTTCTCGCATGCAATTAACGAATTCATTATAAAGAGTAGCCGAATCTTTTTCGTCTACCAGAAGTTGAATCGTCTTGATAATATCTGGTATTGGAAAGACAGGTTTTAACGTCGTCAGTACAATCAGACGAGCAATCTGTACGCGATTGTATTTTTTCTTAATTGGCTTTGGAATGTGGGTGTGTTTCACATAATTATTGACCATAGCAGCCGTTAAAGGCTTATCTGTGCTATGAAATGCTTGTTCGTTGACACCATTCACATAGAGGAGAACCTGGTCAAGATAAAGATCTAACTCTGGTAGTTCTTCCCAAGTTGGGAATTTTGTGATTTTCAAAATATCCACCTCTTCCTTATCTAGTCTCGATAACTAGATTATATGATAATGATTGTCTGTTGTCAAGAGAAAAATCATTTGTTCTGCAAAATAACTTTTGATACAATAAGATTATGAAAATTTTAATTCCAACTGCAAAAGAAATGAATCTTAGCCTTAAGCCTCATGGCAAGTGTTTTCTTTCAGAGCAAACAAAAACAATTGTAGCTAGTCTATCACAGTATTCTATTGAAGAATTAGCAGATTTCTATCATATTAGTCTGGAACGTGCAGAAGAAGAGTATATTCATCTTCAACAATTAAAAAATGGGCAAGCCTTGACTTACCCAGCTTTGCATTTATTTGATGGTCTTATGTATCGAAACATCAAAAGAAGTCACTTAACGGAGCAAGAGTTGAGGTATGTAGACAAGCATTTGTTCATCACTTCTAGTCTATATGGTGTTATACCAGTTATGGCGTTGATTTCACCTCATCGCTTGGATTTTTTAGTAAAATGTACTATTTTTGGCAAAAGCTTGAAAAATTATTGGTGCAATGATTATGACGTAGCTATTTCAGATGAGGAAATGATTTTATCTCTGCTATCAAGTGAGTTTGAGACAGTGTTTTCCAAATCTGTGCGTGATAAGATGCTTCGGTTTAAATTTTTAGAAGATAGAGAAGGAAGTTTGAAAGTTCACTCAACTATTTCTAAAAAGGCTCGTGGTCAATTTTTAACTGCCTTAATTGAAAATCAGATAACAAGCAAAGAAGAAATCAAGCAATTGCAATTTGCAGGTTTTGCTTTCCGAGAGGATTTGTCTACGATAAATACCTATGTCTTTGTTAAGGAGAATAAATAAAAACGGAATGATGTAAAAATATCATTCCGTTTTGGGTTGTTTTTAGTCAATAGCTGCTAATAATGCTTCAGCTTGAGCTGCGAGTTCAGCTTGTTTTTCTTCGGAAACTGTCAGTTGACCTGTTCCCCAGGCTTCCGGGTTAACGGCAACACCAGTAAATGGTTCAACAACTTTCATACGAATAAATGGAAGAAGGCTGCGATAATGTTTGAAAACTTCATCTGGAGAAGTTCCATTGGCTACAGAGGAAACTGTTACAAGTTTTTCATTAAGAGCAGAAGGTCCTGATGGGGTTGAAAGGTCAAGCGCACGTGATAGCCAATCTAAGAGATTTTTAACAACTCCTGGAATTGCCCAGTTATAGGTTGGTGAGAAGAGCCAGATAGCATCAGCAGCGAGAATTTCTTCACGAGCTTTGGCAACAGCCGCAGGAGCTGGGCTTTCAATATCTTGATTGAAAAATGGAACATCTTTGAAATCAAGATAAGAAACTTCAGCTTTGCCAGCAAGAATGTTTTCAGCTTGAGAAGCTAACTGATGGTTGAATGAGCCTTGGCGAAGAGACCCGACGATAAATAGCACTTTTTTAGACATATAAGTCACTCTCCTTTTCTTTTGTACCTGCTTGTGTTACAACAAATACCACTAGTTAGTAAGAAATTAGCTCAACTTTTTAAATTTCTTTAAAATCCGAATCAAATCTTCTTTATCTTGCTCTGTTAAAATGTTAAATACTTGTTGAATATTTTGAATATGATCTGGAAGTACCGCTTCAATTTTACTACGTCCTTCTGGAGTCAGTCCGACTAAAAAAGAACGTCGATCAGATGGGTCACAGGTACGAAAAATCCAACCGTCCCGTATCATATTTTTAATGACAACGGTCATATTTCCAGATGTAGCAAGCATTTTATCAATTAAATCTTGAATGCGTAAGTTCCCTTTGCTATAAAGGGTTTCTAAGACTGAAAATTGAGTGGGAGTCAGATTGTGTTGTTTTGCCGCCTGATTTTCAAAAGTTCGAATCGTTCGAATAGCTTTATTTAAAATAATCATGGTTTTTAAATCTAAATGATTTTCTTGAAAAAGTTTTGTAAGTTTGTCCATAACTGTATTTTATCAATAAGTAGTAATAAAATCAAATTTTAGAAAAAGATAGAAAAAAATCATTATTTATAGTATAATGGACGAGTGAAAAATAGAAGAAAAAATGATAGAAATTTCATTATTTGGCAATATATTATCGGAAGTGTGATAGTTTTGGTCGTTCTCACTTTTTCTTTTCTTTACATTTTAAATCTATCTATAGATCCTTACCAATCAGCTAAGGTAACGGCTAGTAAAATTGCTCGTCAATATGCGGATTTGGATAAAGTGGATCGCTTTGCTATTTATAACGGTGAAAAAAGTTATTATAGTCTTTTGGGGAAAAATCGTAAAAAGACGCAGCTTGCTGTTTTAATAGAAGCAGATAGTGATAAAATCTATACTTATGAGTTGTCCAAAGGGATTAGTCAAGAAAAAGCAAAACAAATCGCTAAAGAGATTGGTGCCAAACAAATTGATAAAGTGACATTTGGCTATGTAAAAGAGCAACCAATCTGGGAAGTCAAGTCTGGAACAATTTATTATAATGTTGGATTTGAAACAGGAACATTGCTCAGCAAGGAGGGGCTATGATATTATCAAATCGTGTTTTAGATATGGAAGAAAGTGTAACCTTAGCAGCAGCAGCGCGCGCAAAAGCTTTAAAAGCACAAGGGCGTGATATCCTTTCGCTGACTTTGGGAGAGCCAGATTTTCCAACTCCGAAGAATATTCAAAATGCTGCTATCTCTGCAATAAAAGACGGTAGAGCTAGCTTTTATACGGTTACCAGTGGTCTGCCTGAATTAAAGGAAGCAATTGTAGCATATTTTGCAAAATACTATGGTTATACGATTAAACCAAATCAAGTGACCGTTGCGACGGGTGCAAAGTTTTCCCTTTATACCTTTTTTATGAGTGTCATCAATCCAGGTGATGAAGCGATTATTCCGGCACCGTGTTGGGTTAGTTATGGCGACCAGATTAAGATGGCAGAAGGGATACCAGTTTTTGTTCAAGCGACGGAAGCAAATCATTTCAAAGTGACCGTTGAGCAATTAGAGGCTGCTCGGACAGAGAAAACGAAAGTTTTGGTGTTCAATTCTCCTTCCAATCCAACGGGAATGATTTATACTGCTGAGGAGTTATTAGCGATAGGTAATTGGGCTGTAGAGCATGATATTCTCATTTTGGCAGATGATATTTATAGCCGCTTGGTTTACAATGGAAATGAATTTACACCGATTTCGAGTCTTTCTGAAGCTATTCGCAAGCAAACAATTGTTATTAATGGTGTATCTAAGTCGTATTCGATGACTGGTTGGAGACTTGGTTATGCTGTTGGAGAGTCTGAAATCATTGCAGCGATGAGTAAAGTGGCTGGACAAACGACTTCTAATCCAACTGCTGTTTCCCAATATGCGGCGATTGAAGCTCTAAAGGGTCCTCAAGATACTGTTGAAATCATGCGTCAGGCTTTTGAAGAACGTCTCAATACCATTTATCCTTTGCTTGCAGAAGTTACTGGCTTTGAAGTGGTGAAACCACAAGGAGCGTTTTACCTCTTTCCAAATGTTAAAAAAGCAATGGAGCTGAAAGGCTATTCAGATGTGACAGAGTTTACAACAGCAATCCTAGAAGAAGTAGGTGTCGCTCTTGTAACGGGTGCTGGCTTCGGTGCGCCAGAGAATGTTCGCCTGAGCTATGCGACGGATATGGATACCTTGATAGAGGCCGTTCATCGTATCAAGGCGTTTATGGAGGATTAAAAAATGATCGATCATTTTACCCTTAAGGTAAAGAATTTAGAAGTTTCTAAAGCTTTCTATCAAGCAGCTTTGGCTGCTGGAGGAAAGGATAATGGTGCACCTAGCTAACGTAAAAATTACCATGTGGGATACTATGCGGCCTTTGTGATAGATCCAGACAGGAACAACATTGAGGCTGTTTATCATAAAAAATAAAATAGAAAAGAGAAAAAACATGTCAACAAAATATACTTCAATTATGGATGTTAAAAATCATGTCGGAGAAGAAGTGACGATTGGTGCTTGGGTTGCCAATAAATCAGGAAAAGGAAAGATTGCTTTTCTGCAATTACGCGATGGGACAGCTTTTTTTCAAGCTGTGGCTTTCAAGCCAAATTTCCTTGAAAAATTTGGTGAAGAAGAGGGGTTGAATAAATTTAATATCATCAAACACTTGAACCAAGAAACAGCTGTTTTGGTAAAAGGAATCGTCAAAGAAGATGAGCGCTCAAAATTTGGATATGAATTAGACGTGACGGATATTGAAATCGTTGGAGAGTCTAATGATTATCCTATCACACCAAAAGAGCACGGAACAGACTTTTTGATGGATCATCGTCACTTATGGTTGCGTTCACGCAAGCAAATGGCAATTATGCAGATTCGCAACGCAATTATCTATGCTTCCTATGAATTTTTTGATCGCAACGGCTTTATCAAATTTGATAGTCCGATTTTATCGGGAAATGCAGCAGAAGATTCCACAGAGCTTTTTGAAACAGATTATTTTGGAACTCCTGCCTTTCTAAGTCAATCTGGGCAACTTTACTTAGAAGCAGGTGCTATGGCACTTGGTCGTGTATTTGACTTTGGTCCTGTTTTCCGTGCCGAAAAATCCAAAACACGCCGCCATTTGACAGAATTCTGGATGATGGATGCAGAATATCCATTTGTTACTCATGATGAGTCGCTTGATCTTCAGGAGGCTTATGTGAAGGCTTTGATTCAAGGAGTTTTGGATCGTGCACCACATGCGCTTGAAGTGTTGGAACGTGATACTGATCTTCTTAAAAAATACGTGACAGAACCCTTCAAACGTATTTCTTACGATGAAGTAATTGACCTCTTACAAGAACACGAAAATGATGAAGAAGCTGAGTATGAGCATATCGAACGAGGTGATGATTTCGGGTCACCACACGAAACTTGGATTTCAAACTATTTTGGTGTGCCAACTTTCGTTGTGAACTACCCTGCTAGCTTTAAGGCTTTCTATATGAAACCTGTTCCTGGTAACGAAGAACGTGTGCTTTGTGCAGACCTTTTAGCACCAGAGGGCTATGGAGAAATCATAGGTGGATCAGCTCGTGAAGAAAGCTACGAAAAATTATTAGCGAAGATTGAAGAAAATGGTCTGAACTCTGATGACTACGCTTTCTATCTTGATCTTCGTAAATACGGTTCTGTTCCTCATGCTGGATTTGGACTTGGTTTAGAACGTATGGTGACGTTTGTTGCAGGAACGAAACACATCCGTGAAGCCATTCCATTCCCACGTATGCTCCACAGAATTGAGCCTTAGGAAATGTAAAAACGCCGATTGGCGTTTTTTTAAAATTAAAAGAATATGAAAAATGAATAAGTTAGAAAACTGAACGGAAAGTTCGGTTTCTTCTTAGTAAAGGAAAAAGTATGTCTAGGAGAAGTTACAAAAGAAATATTCCTCTTATGGCAGGAGTGGAATTCTTAGGATTTTTAGGTATTACGAGTTTTTGGATTTTATTCCTCAGTCAAAATGGTATGTCTTTACTGCAAATTGGGCTGTTAGAGAGTATTTTTCATGCAACAGGCATTGTTTTTGAAATTCCGTCAGGCATGTTGGCAGATCGATTTTCTTATAAGACCAATCTGTACGTAAGCCGCTTGACTAGCATTTTATCATCTATTTTAATGTTGACAGGGCAAGGGAATTTTTGGATATATACAATGGCAATGATAATCAATGCTTTGTCTTATAACTTTGATTCAGGAACGAGCTCTGCACTGCTATATGACTCTGCTGTTGAAGCTGGTTTAAAAGACCGTTATTTGAAAATATCAAGTTTGATGTCAGGTGTTTCTGAGGCAGCAATCTCTTTAGGAACGGTACTAGCGGGGTTATTTGTACATGGATATTTGTATATTACTTATTATATCATGATTGCGGTTTCTATTATTGTTTTAATTCTGATTTGGTTGATAAAAGAACCGACAATGAAAAAGAAAAATGACGAAGTGGTCACGATGAAGAAAATAATCCTGACGGTAAAAGAAGAAATGAAAAGTAATCCCAGTCTTTTTACATGGATGATGATTTTTCAATTTGTTGGAACAATAATGTGCATGTTTTACTTTTACTATCAAAAGCAATTGCCAGACTTGGCAGAATGGCAGATTTCGACAGTTATGTTGATTGGCAGCGTCTTAAATATTTTGGCAGTTTCTCTTGCCAGTAAGATTGGGAAAACATGGCATTCTTTTCGGATTTTTCCAGTAGTTGTCAGCTTAACAGGAGCAGCTTATGTACTGTCATTTTTGGGAACACCATTCATGTATATTATGATTTATTTGGCAACAAATGCTCTGTATGCCATGTATCAACCAATATTTTACAATGATTTGCAACAGTATTTACCAAGTTCAGCCAGAGCGACCATGTTAAGTGTTGCTTCAATGATGTTCAGTTTAAGCATGATTATCATTTTTCCGATTGTTGGTTGGCTGATTGACAGTTTTGGTTTTGATCAGACTTTTATTGGATTAGGGCTAGTTCTTATCTTGCTAACGCCACTTTTAGTGATTGTTTTTCAAATGATTCGTAAACAATTGAAATCAATCAAAAATTAGCTCATTATTTATTATCTGCAGTAGTGATTTGTATCTAATTTTTAATTAATGCAACCAGTTGTTGCTGCTTATGATAAAAACAGTAAATATAAGGAAAATTATATACTTATTTTTTACACAACTACAAAATATAATTATCAAATTTAGGAAACTCTTGTTTAAAAATACTATATATTGTAGTTAGTATAAACTGCTATATAATTCCTTAGTGTTATAGATATGATAGGAGGAAAACTTATGCGCGATAATCATCTTCATACTTACTTTTCTTATGATTCAGATGCTGATTTCAGAGATTATTTGGAACATTACGATGGTGAAATCGTGACGACTGAACATCTGGATTTATCTAATCCTTATCCGTATGATGCAGGCTCTCCTCACGATGATATTCCTGATTATGAGTCTTATTCTAGAAAAATAGCTACTCTCAATCGGAAATATGGAAATCGAATCAAAAAAGGAATTGAGATTGGCTATTACAGACCACGAAAGAAAGATATTTTAGCTTTCTTAGAAAATAAAAATTATGATTTAAAACTGTTGTCTGTTCACCATAATGGGAAGTTCGATTACTTAGAAGAACCTGCTTTACAATCTGATAAAATGAAGGTGATTCCAACTTATTTTAAAGAAATGGAAGAAGCTATTGAAAGTATTCCAGCTGATGTTTTGGCTCATTTTGACTATGGTTTTCGTAAATTTAATGTGACGGTTGAAGAACTGAAAAACTTTGAACCCCAACTTCGTACCCTCTTTCAGAAAATGATAGAATACAACTTGGCTTTTGAACTAAATTGCAAGTCTATGTATCTCTATAATCACGAAGATATTTATATCTATGCTCTATCTTTGGTGAAAGAATTAGGCGGGACAAAGTATTCTGTTGGCTCTGATGCCCATACGTTAGAACATTTTCGCTTGAATTTCGACCGAATCCAGCAAATCCTAACGGAATTTGACATAGACGAAGGAATGTTGCTATAAAAAAGGGGTTAGAACAAAAAGTTCTTAACCTCCCATTATATTTGTTTTAGATTACAAGGTGTAGTAGTTGTCGGACATGGAAACATCATAATAAATATTCATATTCTCTGATAATTAAATCATTTTCAAACTCAAAAATATCACAGGATAGTTGACCAAAATCGTTTTTGAAAATAGTAACAATCCGATTTTCATTAGTTGAAAAAGTATGCAAGCAGGAAAATTGAACGTTGCTCTGATGATAGGCTTGCTGAATCTTCAGAAGATAGTCATCTATTCCATGAATGACTGAAACTTCTTGCCCGTGCAATTCCCAAGTAATATCAGAATGTAAAAAACTTTGGTACATTTCCCAATCTTTTTGATTTTCTGCTTGAAAGAATAAGGTTAGTTTTTCTGAATTTGGCATCAATCGCCCCTTTAATGAAACAACTTTTTCCAAAAAGAAGTTTTCTTTTCTGTTTTTTGAGTTGAATCTGTTTGGAAAAACTCAGAAAATTGTTTAGCAATTTCTTTTTCAGCTATTTCTACTGGATGATCACTATGAATGACCAAGCCAAACGGAGAATTCTTGCAGTTACTAGACACGATTGTTGCTTTGCAGCCAAGGTCTTTTGCTATTTTTAAGTAAAAAATTTGATACTGATTGGTAACCTCGGGAGATATTTTCACAGTTACAGGCTGATAGTCCAAGATAATCTTTTGTAACATTTCTTTAAAGTGGTCGTGGATAGGAGCACTATTAGCCTCATCAATGCTACATTCTGCTACGACCCGTTCTTCAAATGTTCCTAAAAATTTTCTTTGCTCATCAGGATTTAATTTTAATCCCCCTTGAGCTTTTTCGATTATTGCTTTGTTTATATCTGTCATAAAGTTAGTATAACATACTTTTTTGAAATTTATCCAAGAAACATTCGGAAATATAAAACGCTTACACAGAAAATTATCGCAAATTTCATAGAAAGGCACGATTTTTCCTTGAAAAAAACTGATTTTTAAGGTATGATAGGAATGTAAATAAAATAACTCAAAGGAGAGTAAAAAATGTCAATTATTACTGATGTTTACGCTCGCGAAGTCCTAGACTCACGCGGTAACCCAACACTTGAAGTAGAAGTTTATACTGAATCAGGTGCTTTCGGACGTGGTATGGTTCCATCTGGAGCTTCTACTGGTGAACACGAAGCAGTTGAACTTCGTGATGGTGACAAATCTCGTTACGGCGGTCTTGGTACACAAAAAGCTGTTGACAACGTAAACAATATCATTGCTGAAGCAGTTATTGGTTATGACGTTCGCGATCAACAAGCTATTGACCGTGCAATGATTGCACTTGACGGTACTCCAAATAAAGGTAAATTGGGTGCAAACGCAATTCTTGGTGTATCTATTGCTGTAGCGCGTGCTGCTGCTGATTATCTTGAAATCCCACTTTACAGCTACCTTGGTGGATTCAATACTAAAGTTCTTCCAACTCCAATGATGAACATCGTCAACGGTGGTTCTCACTCAGATGCTCCAATCGCTTTCCAAGAATTTATGATTGTGCCTGCTGGTGCACCTACATTCAAAGAAGCTCTTCGTTGGGGTGCTGAAATTTTCCACGCTCTTAAGAAAATCCTTAAATCTCGTGGTCTTGAAACAGCTGTTGGTGACGAAGGTGGATTTGCTCCTCGTTTTGATGGAACTGAAGATGGTGTAGAAACTATCCTTGCTGCTATCGAAGCTGCTGGTTATGTTCCTGGTAAAGATGTATTCCTTGGATTTGACTGTGCATCATCAGAATTCTACGACAAAGAACGTAAAGTTTATGATTACACTAAATTCGAAGGTGAAGGAGCTGCAGTTCGTACAGCTGACGAACAAATAGAATATCTTGAACAATTAGTTGACAAATACCCAATCATCACTATCGAAGATGGTATGGATGAAAATGACTGGGAAGGTTGGAAGAAACTTACTGAACGCCTTGGTAAGAAAGTACAACTTGTTGGTGATGACTTCTTCGTAACAAACACTTCTTATCTTGAAAGAGGTATTAACGAAGGATGTGCTAACTCAATCCTTATTAAAGTTAACCAAATCGGTACTCTTACTGAAACATTTGATGCTATTGAAATGGCAAAAGAAGCTGGTTACACTGCCGTTGTATCACACCGTTCTGGTGAAACTGAAGATTCAACAATTGCTGACATCGCAGTTGCAACTAACGCTGGACAAATTAAGACTGGTTCATTGTCACGTACTGACCGTATTGCTAAATACAATCAATTACTTCGCATCGAAGATCAACTTGGTGAAGTAGCTGAATACCGTGGTTTGAAATCTTTCTATAACTTGTCAAAATAATTCAGTTATAATATGAATCGGCTAGTTCTGCTAGCCGATTTTTTCTTTAATAATATTGGTAACTTTTAGGAGGGCGATATGGATAAGATTGAAGAACTGGCTCAGAACATTCAAAGTAGCCAAAATATTGTATTCTTCGGTGGTGCAGGTGTTTCAACTGAATCTGGTATTCCGGATTTTCGCAGCTCAAATGGTATCTACAATATTGAGTTAAACCAGCATTTTTCAGCAGAACAATTAGTTTCGCATACGATGTTTGAATGTTATCCAGAACAGTTTTTTGACTTTTACAAGAAATATCTTATTTATCCTAACGCTAAGCCAAATGTAGCCCATGAATATTTAGCTTATCTAGAAAAGCTAGGGAAATTAAAAGCAATTGTTACCCAGAATATTGATAGTTTACACGAGATGGCAGGAAGCAGGAACGTATTAAAAATTCATGGTAGTGTGGACCGAAATTTTTGTACCAATTGTCATCGTTTTTATGACTTAGAGGATTTTTTGAAATTGCCGGGAATCATTCCTTATTGCGAGGCTTGTGGTTGTGTAGTTAAGCCAGATGTGACTCTTTATGAGGAACCGTTAAATATGGAAGTTTTTTCTCAAGCTATTCAGGTTATCAGTCAAGCTGACCTACTCATCATTGGCGGAACATCGCTAGTTGTTTATCCAGCTGCTAATTTGGTTCATTATTTTCAAGGACGGCACTTAGTTGTTATCAATAAATACAATGTACTACAAGATAGTCAAGCTGACTTAGTCATCAAGGGTAAGATTGGAGAAGTGCTGGATAAGGCATGGAAAGTAATGGGGTAGTCATTTTCAAATCAAATGATGGTTTCAATCATGTGCTTAGCTGTATTTTTTAGAGATAGTAGATTGAAAAATGTCCTCCATGACGGAAATTTTTTAAAATTTCCATTATAATAGAAAAAAAGAGGTGAGAAGATGATGTACATTGCTCTTATTGGAGACGTTATTGAATCAAAAAAAATACAAGACCGAGCGCAGGCGCAACAGAAATTGTTGCAATTGATGAAAGAGTTGAATCAGCAATATCAGAAATATTTAGTTTCTCCCTTTACAGTCACAGCTGGCGATGAATTTCAAGCTTTGTTTTTACCAAATTCGGATATGTTTCAAATCATAGAACAGCTTTCTATAGCATTTGCTCCTTATGAAAGTCGATTTGGGATTGGTGCTGGAGACATGATTACAGAAATTAACAAAGAACAAAGCATTGGTTCTGACGGTCCGGCGTATTGGCTCGCGAGAGAAGCGATTAATTATGTTCATGATAAGAATGACTATGGCATCAATCACATTTCGGTTTCTTTGGCAGACTAAGAAGTCGGTCATACAATCAATGCTATTTTAGCTGCGTGCTCTTTTATTCAGTCCAAGTGGACAGATGTCCAATATGATGTCCTCAAACAATTACTAGCTGAAAATATATACGATGAAACATTTTCGCATAAAGAAATGGCAAAACTACTTGGTATCACTCCAAGTGCTTTCAACAAACGTATCAAGGCGAGTGGGTTAAAAATTTATCTCAGAAATAAACGAGTTGCTATGAACTTGATGTTAAATGCGATAGAGAAGGAGGAGAAACATGTCTAATTTGTGGGGATTTTCAGGCTATTTTGCACAACATCCAATCTTGTTGTTAACCTTATTAGCGCATGTTTTAGCTGATTTTCAATGGCAAAGTCAAAAAATGGCAGATTTAAAATGTCGAAAATTGCCTTATTTATTGCTGCATTTAGCCATTGTTTTTCTTCCGTTGCTGATTTTGAGTACCTTTTTCCCGAAAAATATTATTTACTTTATCGCTGTTTGGCTTAGTCATGTAGTTATTGATTTCCTGAAATACAGGCTCAACACGTTTATAGAAATAAAGAAACTCACAAAGCAAGTTTTCATCATTGACCAACTCCTTCATTTGATTTATATTTTTCTATTTTATGCTTTATTAGCTAATAAAATCACCCCACAATGGCTGAAAAATGGAGCGTCAGTTGCTCAACCCCTCCTTTTCTTAGCAATCGTTGGCAAGCCTGTTAATATTTTATTTAAGCTTTTCTTCAGTAGGTATCAGTCAAAGGGAGATAACCAAGACACTATAGCAGGTGCAGGGGCGATGATTGGGATTTTAGAGCGTTTTATTATGGCTTTATCTCTTATATTTGGGCAGTTCGCTTCCGTTGGCTTAGTCTTTACTGCTAAGTCAATCGCACGGTATAACAAAATTTCTGAAAGTCAGTCCTTTGCAGAATACTATCTCATTGGCTAACTTTTTAGCATGATTAGTGTGTTAATTGTTTTTGGTTTGCTTTATTTGTAATATAAAAACTGTAGTTTAGTGATTGACTACAGTTTCGTTATATTATTGAATTTCATAGCCCATGAGGAGACCATTTTCTTCAGCATAAAAGCTACAAAGTCCAGAAGTCGGGATGACTTCAATAACAGCTTGTGGGAATCTTTTACGAACCATTTCGAAAAATTGCTGGCAAAACTTGGGATTATTTCGATGAGCAATAATGATTTGTCCACCGGCATAGCCTTCTTTGATGAGTTCATCAAAAGCTGCGACTAGTGATTTTTTAGCACCACGCGCCTTTTGAAGCAACTCCAACTTGCCGTCTTGACTGGCTTCGCCGACCATACGAATATTCAGTAATCCTACAACGGCTCCAAGTAATTTGCTCAGCCGTCCGTTTTTGACTAAATTGTCAACTTTTGCAAGAACGAAAAGCAATTTTGTCTTGGTTTGATAGGTTGTAATTTCTTTTATGACTTCTTCATAACTTAAACCTTGACCGATAAGAAGATTAAGCTTTTTGATAATCAAATCATTTTCACCGCCAGCAGAAAGAGTATCAATAATGTGGATATTCACGTCAGGATGGTCTTCAAGATAGAGTCTTTTAGCCACTTGTGCGCTATTATAGCTTCCTGATAGGGTTTGTAATGGTGACCACAAAAATATTTGAAGCTCCATCAAAAGCTTTCATATAGTCATCTGGACTAGGGCAAGCAGACTTTGAAGCCGAAGAAGTAGTATACATTTTTTCCATCATATTATCAATATTGAGCTGAGCATTATCTATAAAGATTTCATTGCCCACTTGAATGGTCAGAGGAACACTTTCAAATAAGGTGTCAACAGCAAGGTTTTCGATAGTTCTATAATCACAGCCTGAATCAGCTACAATTTTCCAAGTCATTCAATTCTCCTTTAGTGGGATGATCCCTTAATTAGACATTGACAAAAGGTTTGCCTTTTTTTACAATTATATCATGGAAACATCGCTTTAGAAAGCCTTTACAGTCGGTTGTTACATGTAGAAAGAAAATGTTATGTCGGAACGTAAAATATCGAAAAAATCTTTAGAAAATCTAAAAATATCAAATCGGGAATCTAACCGAATTACAAAAGAATCCTTAGAAATCTCGCTATTGCAATTGTTAGAAAAGAAAGAGTTGACCAAAATTACCATTTCTGAATTAGTAGAGAGAGCGGGTGTCTCGCGAGCAGCTTTTTATCGAAATTATGATTCAAAAGAAGAAATTTTACAAGAGATTTTCCAACGAATAGTACAAAAGATTACCGATAAATTGGAACAATTCAATATGAGAACCGAGCTTTATCAAGTGTGGCTGTTCTTGTTTAAAGAAGTCAAAAAAGAAGCACAAATCCTTAGCTTAGCAGTGGATTATAATTTAGAAAAACTGTTGACAAGTGCTGTGTTTGATATGTTAGAGCAACAAAATTATTCCAGAAAAGAGGCTTCAACGTACATGAATTCTTTTTGGAGTTCGGCAGTGGTTTCTGTTTTGATTAAATGGATAAAAGACGGTATGAGGATTCCAGCAGAGAAGATTGCATCGCTCGGACTTCCGCTTTTTCCACATCGAAAAAATGATAAACTGAGTGATAAGTAAGAAAAGAAGGTGACAATATGGCGACAAAAAGATTGGCTTGGGACGAATATTTTGCAGCACAAGCGCTCTTGATTGCAAATCGCTCAACCTGCAAGCGAGCAAGTGTTGGTGCAGTTATTGTAAAGGATAATAAAGTTATATCAACAGGATATAATGGATCTGTTTCAGGAACGGAGCACTGCATCGATCATGAATGCCTGATAGTTGACGGGCATTGTGTGAGGACTTTGCATGCAGAAGTAAATGCAATTTTGCAAGGTGCAGAGCGTGGAATCCCAAAAGGATTTACTGTTTATGTCACACATTTCCCTTGTCTCAATTGTACAAAGCAGCTCTTACAAGTTGGTTGCAAGCGAGTGGTTTATATCAATCAATACCGTATGGATGATTATGCGCGCTATTTATATAGCGAAAAGAAAGTTGAGCTAGTACATTTGCCAATTGAAAAAGTAAAAGAAGCAATCTCGGAGACTGATTTGATATAACTTTTAAAGTGTGACTTTTGTTTTCTATGAATAAAAGGAAAGAAATTATGACAGAAGAACAACTTCAAAAAGCCTGGCAAGCATTGTTTGACGGGCAATATCAGCTTGCCAAGCAATTCGTTTATCAAATAGACCAAGATAGTTATAGTACACTGAATTTAAAAGCTTATATTGCTTTGGAAGAAAATGATTTTCAGTTGGCTCGTCAGTTTTTAAAAGACTATTATGCTCAAGCTGTGTCTGAAAAGAATCTGGAAGAACAGCATGTAGGCTTACATCAATTAGCGATGGTCGAACGAGAAGAAGAGCATTTTCAAAAGGCTTATGACTTGATAATGGCAGAAGCTGCAATTATTACAGAGAATTTCCCTGATGATGTCCTAAAGACATCGGTCAATTTGTACGAACAGGGGTATTTAAAATTCAAACTTGGAAATATTCACCTTGCAGAAGAACCTTTGCAAGAAACATTAAATTTAGCGTTGCAGACAGATGATTTAGTCAACCATGCTTGTGCTTATCGCGCCTTGGCTGAGGTAAGATTAGCTAAGGGAGATATAAAAATGGCTAAATCTGATTCTCAAAAAGCATTGGCGTGTTTTGAAAAAGCAGGTGATACCGTTGGAGCAGCAGGACTGAAGGACTTAATGACACAGATAAACTCACAAGATAGAAGTTTATAAATAATGTTTGTGAAATAAGATATTCTAATGTAAAAGTTAGAATATTTTTCTTTTTAGAACAATTTTAGCGAACGATAAGATAAAGTTTGCTTAATAAAGTTTTATTTTACCAAAAAATCTTGTATAATAGAATCAAAAAAGAATAAAAGAGGATTGATTATGAAAAAGAAAAAATTCATTATCCCCATTTTGTCAGCATTGCTAATTGCTCCAGCAATTTTAGCACATCAGGTTTCTGCTGATGCTGTAGATCCAACTGCTTCAACAGCACCTGTAGAGCAAGTAGAAGTTCCTAAAGAAAATCAGTCGGTTGCCCCTACGATCGCTCAAGGAGATTCAGCAGTTTCGCCTGCTACTGAAGCTTCCACGGAGAAAGTAACAGAAAAGAGTGAGAACAAACAAGTTGAAACTTCTGTAACTCCAGCAGATTCTATAACTCCAGCCGCTCAAGCGGTTGCTGCACCTACAACTCAATCTGAAAAAGATACGGTTATTCTTCATACAAATGATGTACACGGTCGTATTGTGGAAGAAAAAGGAGTCATTGGCGATGCTAAATTAGCAGCAGTCATTGAGCAAGAACGTGCAAAGACTAATCAAACAACACTTGTTGTGGATGCAGGCGATGCTTTTCAAGGGCTTCCGATTTCCAATAGCTCAAAAGGAGAAGAGCGCGCGAATATTTTAAATAAGATTGGCTATGACGCAATGGCGGTCGGAAATCATGAATTTGACTTTGGTTTGGATGAGGTGAAAAAATACAAAGAAATTTTGAAATTCCCTCTTCTTAGTGCCAACACTTATGTCAATGGAGCACGTCTTTTCCAAGCTTCTACGATTGTTGATAAAGACAAGAATGTTGTGGGAGATGAATTTGTGGTTATTGGGGTGACAACGCCAGAAACTGCAACAAAAACACACCCACGCAATGTTCAAGGGGTTACGTTTACAGATCCAATTTCAGAAGTCAATAAAGTCATTGAAGAAGTGGAATCTCGTGCGAAAGCGGAAGGTAAAACTTACAAACATTATGTCGTTTTGGCGCATTTGGGTGTAGATACGACGACACCAGTTGAATGGCGCGGTTCTACCTTGGCAGAAGCATTATCAAAAAATCCTTTGCTAAAAGGAAAACGTGTGACGGTGATTGACGGGCATTCACATACTGTAGAATCAGTAACCTATGGAGACAATGTTACTTATAATCAAACAGGTAGTTACTTGCATAATATCGGAAAAGTAACATACAAATCTGGTCAACTTCTAGGAAATCCTCAACAAATCTCAGCTGATTCAGTGAAAGGAATTACTCCAGATCCAGCTATTCAGCAATTAGTAAACAAAATCAAAGAGAAATATGACCAAGAAAACGCAAAAGTGGTCGTTGCTAATAGCCCAGTTGAGTTAAATGGCAATCGGGAAAATGTGCGTGTGCGGGAAACCAATCTTGGAAATGTCGTAGCAGATGCGCTCTATGAGTACGGGCAAACAGGATTCAGTCATAAGACAGACCTTGCTGTAACTAACGGCGGCGGACTTCGTGAAACAATTGCGAAAGGAAAACCAATCACCAAAGGAGATATCATTGCTGTTCTACCATTTGGTAATACCATTACTCAAATAAAAGTAACTGGGCAAAACATCGCAGACATGTTTGCTAAGTCTTTAGGTTCTATTGTACAAGAAAAAGACGGCAAACCAGTCCTAGATGAAAATGGGCAACCGTTACTTGAACCAAGCGGCGGTTTCCTACAAGTTTCTGGAGCAAAAGTTTATTATGACACTACCTTGCCAGCCGATAAGCGTATTCTTGGCATTGAAATCAAAAATCCTGAAACAGGAAAATACGAAAAATTAAATCTCGCAAAAACTTACTATCTTACAACCAACGATTTCTTGGCTGCAGGTGGTGATGGTTATAGTATGTTGGGCGGGGCTCGCGAAGAAGGTCCTTCAATGGATGTGGCTTTTGCGGACTATTTAGCAAAAACAGACTTAACAGCTTATGCGGTTGTCAATCCTAATTCACGAACTATCTCAATCTCAACTGCACAATACAAGAAACTTCTGGATCAAGCTGCTAACCAAGTGAAGCCAAATGAAACTGGAGAAAAAGAACTTGTGCCAGCAGTTCAAACAAATACAGCTCAAAGAACGGCAACGATTCCAGTCAATGTACATAAACAATTTATGCCTTCAAGTCAAAAGAGCTTGCCAGAAACAGGTACAACAGATACTACCTTTATCAGTTTATTTGGCTTTGTTGTTGGACTTTTAGGATTATCCAGATTTAAAAAAGCTCACAAAGAATAGAATAAAAGGAAGCTAAGATTTTTTATCCTAGCTTCTTTTATTTCTGTTTAGGTTGTTGTTTTGTGATATTCAATCCGAAGGGAATGAGGTTTTCTTGTTTCATCCGAATTCGCTGGATATTATCTTTGTGTCGAACGATAATGATAAGCGCTAGTGCGAGCACAATCACGGTAAAGAGTACATCATAACGTGGCAAAAGAAAGCCAAATAGTGGGAAAATTAAGACTCCCAGAATAGCGGAGGCAGCAGCTGTCACACTTGAAAAGGAAATCATACTAGTCAGATACAAGCAGCTGAAAAAGATGACAGCTAAATAAGTGAAGAAAGTCGGTGAGAAGCCCAGAATGGCACCTGCACTGGTTGCCACGGCTTTACCGCCTTTAAATTCAGCAAAAATGGGGAAGGTATGCCCAAGAACGGCTAAAAGTCCAAAAACGAGAGGAGAAATACCGTTGATATGAAGGAAAAATGGCAATAGTGTCGCAAATGTCCCTTTAAAAAAGTCAAAAATAAAGGTGATGATGCCTGCTTTTTTTCCAAGGACACGAAAGGTATTGGTCGTCCCTGTATTTCCGCTGCCGTATTCGCGGAGATTTTTCTTGTAAAATACTTGTCCAATCCAAAGCCCGGCAGGGATTGAACCAATCAAATAAGCTACTATCAATGTAAAAACTATCTTTATCATGTTTTTATTATACCATGAATTTTGATTTTGATAGTTGAACGACCAGAAATATTTTATAAAATTTGTCTAGGCTGAAAAAATAGCGGTGAGAAGCAGAAAGAATACACTATTTTCTAAAAATCTTTGCAAAATTCACTAAAAACTTGTAAGATAGAAAGGATGAATGATTCAGGAGGTTCCTTGTGGCAAAAAAGGAAATCAATATTAACAATTACAATGATGATGCCATTCAAGTATTAGAAGGATTGGACGCGGTTCGTAAACGTCCTGGTATGTATATCGGCTCAACCGATGCAACTGGGCTTCACCATTTGGTCTGGGAAATTGTTGACAATGCAGTTGACGAGGCTCTGTCTGGCTTTGGCGATAAGATTGACGTGACGATTAACAAAGACGGGAGTTTGACTGTAGCAGACCACGGTCGGGGAATGCCGGTCGGTATGCACGCTATGGGAATCCCGACAGTGGAAGTCATCTTTACAGTGCTCCACGCTGGGGGTAAATTCGGTCAGGGGGGTTACAAGACCTCTGGGGGGCTGCACGGTGTGGGTTCTTCTGTGGTCAATGCACTGTCTAGTTGGCTGGAAGTTGAAATCACACGTGGCGGAACGGTTTATCGGCAACGATTTGAGCAGGGTGGCAAACCTGTTACCAGTCTGGAAAAGATTAGCAAAGCTCCTAAATCAAAAACGGGCACAAAAGTGACCTTTATGCCAGACGATACGATTTTCTCAACGACAGATTTCAAATACAATACCATTTCGGAGCGGCTCAATGAATCAGCCTTTCTCTTGAAAAACGTTCACCTTTCTCTGACAGATGAGCGAACGGGCGAGTCTGTTGATTTTCATTATGAAAATGGGGTGCAGGACTTTGTCAGCTACTTGAACGAGGACAAGGAAACTTTGACACCAGTTCTTTATTTTGAAGGAGAAGAGGGTGGTTTTCAAGTGGAAGTGGCTCTCCAGTACAATGACGGTTACTCAGACAATATCCTATCGTTTGTAAATAACGTCCGCACCAAGGACGGCGGAACGCACGAGACGGGGCTTAAATCAGCTATTACCAAGGTCATGAATGACTATGCAAGAAAGACTGGATTGCTGAAAGAAAAGGATAAAAATCTGGAAGGTTCTGACTACCGTGAGGGCTTAGCGGCTGTTCTTTCTATCTTAGTTCCAGAAGAGCATTTGCAGTTTGAAGGACAGACCAAGGACAAGCTGGGCAGTCCGCTTGCTCGTCCTGCGGTGGATTCGATTGTGTCAGACAAGTTGACTTTCTTCCTCTTGGAAAATGGGGAATTGGCATCTAATCTCATCCGCAAGGCGATTAAGGCGAGAGATGCGCGCGAGGCAGCCCGCAAGGCGAGAGATGAAAGCCGAAGTGGCAAGAAAAACAAAAAAGACAAGGGGCTTTTATCTGGAAAGCTAACGCCAGCTCAATCCAAAAACCCAGCTAAAAACGAACTCTATCTAGTCGAAGGCGATTCGGCAGGTGGCTCTGCTAAGCAAGGACGCGACCGCAAGTTTCAGGCGATTCTGCCCCTACGTGGTAAAGTCATCAATACTGCCAAGGCTAAAATGGCAGATATTCTTAAAAATGAAGAAATCAACACCATGATTTACACCATTGGTGCGGGTGTTGGTTCGGACTTCTCCCTCGAAGATGCCAACTATGACAAGATTATCATCATGACCGATGCCGATACGGACGGCGCCCATATCCAGACGCTCTTGCTGACCTTCTTTTACCGCTATATGCGCCCACTCGTAGAAGCGGGGCATGTCTATATCGCTCTGCCTCCTCTTTATAAAATGTCCAAAGGCAAAGGCAAGAACGAGGTTGTCGAGTATGCTTGGACGGACGGTGAGCTAGAAGACCTGCGCAAGAAATTTGGCAAAGGTGCCACGTTGCAGCGCTACAAAGGGCTTGGGGAAATGAACGCCGACCAGCTCTGGGAAACCACCATGAATCCTGAAAACCGCACCCTCATTCGCGTCACCATTGACGACTTGGCCCGTGCCGAGCGCCGCGTCAATGTCCTCATGGGTGACAAAGTCCCACCTCGCCGTAAATGGATTGAAGATAATGTCAAGTTTACGTTGGAGGAG
Source organism: Streptococcus sp. HMSC066F10 (assembly GCF_001813805.1). Taxonomy (NCBI): domain Bacteria; kingdom Bacillati; phylum Bacillota; class Bacilli; order Lactobacillales; family Streptococcaceae; genus Streptococcus; species Streptococcus sp. HMSC066F10. The sequence continues at coordinate 15,303 of NZ_KV814002.1, read as the reverse complement.
AGTGGAGAGATGGTGTTTTAGGAGAAGAATATATGGATATACAAAAATTTATTTCTGCTTTAGTTGGAACTGCTGGGTTGGATTTAGATAAGTTTTTAGCGGGATTGGGAATAGACGAAAAACTTGAATATCGGAAAATTCAAACCGCAGTAGAATATTTTAAAGAATTATATATTGAAGAGACATGGTGAGAATCCGAGTTATGATGGTATAGCCAAATTTTGGAAAGAAAATCAAGTTTTTGAAGAACTTGTGAAGATTCGCTATTTATTGAATAGTAAGTATGACAGTTATGAAGGGTTTAAAAATCACCTCAAAACAGAGAATAGTAACCAAGATTTTAATAGTTCTCTGTTATTTGAATTGATGGATGAATTGGACAAATACTTATCTGATACAGTAAAGGATACTTCCAATCTTACGCAAGCTGATATTGCAGTACATAACGAAATGCATGGGCAAACTAGGGATAGAATTGATCACTTGTCAGAAAAAATTGACAGCCTTACTCAGAGAGTTACAGAAAATAACAAGACTACTCGACAACTAGAACAAGAAAAAACAAAAAGTCTTTCCCTCAATAGTGATTTTAATGCCGAGACGGAAGTAGATATAATAAAAAGAATATTGCAAGAAGGTTTTCCTATCGGAAATTATAAAACGAATCTTCAAAATTTTTTTCTGATGGGTATAAAAATTATTATCCGGTGAAGAAAAAAGAACAAGATTTTACGTTTGACGAAAAATTTACTTCCATTGAGCAACATTATAATGGCGTTGCTCATTCATAAGAGATGCTTCTTACATCAGGGAGCATTAAAAAAGAAAATTACAGAAAGGATAGTTTGGTTGTATAGCAACTGAACACGGGACTAAGACTTAGAAAAAAGATAAATCGATTGGAGTTCATCGAACCCTGCATCGATTCCCTATTTTTCTACAGAAATTTTCGGCAAGCCGAAACGTCCCTTTGTATTTTATGAGTAACATTCAAAACATGTCCTTGGAGGACATCATGGGAGAGCGTTTTGGACGCTACTCCAAATACATCATTCAAGAGCGGGCTTTGCCCGACATTCGTGACGGGCTCAAGCCTGTGCAGCGTCGGATTCTTTATTCGATGAACAAGGACGGCAATACCTTTGACAAGGGCTACCGCAAGTCAGCAAAGTCTGTCGGAAATATCATGGGGAATTTCCACCCGCACGGTGATAGCTCCATTTACGACGCCATGGTACGTATGTCTCAGGACTGGAAGAACCGTGAGATTTTAGTGGAGATGCACGGAAATAACGGTTCTATGGACGGCGATCCGCCAGCCGCTATGCGGTACACCGAAGCTCGCCTGTCTGAGATTGCGGGCTACTTGCTCCAAGACATCGAAAAGGACACCGTGCCCTTTGCTTGGAACTTTGACGATACGGAGAAAGAACCGACCGTATTGCCTGCTGCCTTTCCCAATCTTTTGGTGAATGGGGCGACGGGGATTTCTGCTGGGTATGCGACGGACATTCCGCCTCACAATCTGGCAGAAGTCATAGATGCGGTGGTGTATATGATTGATCACCCCAAAGCCAAGGTTGACAAACTCATGGAGTTTCTGCCGGGGCCTGACTTCCCAACGGGGGCCATTGTGCAAGGGCGAGATGAGATTAAGAAAGCCTATGAGACTGGAAAGGGTCGCGTTGTCGTGCGTTCTCGGACGGAGATTGAAAAGCTCAAAGGCGGCAAAGAGCAGATTGTTGTCACTGAGATTCCTTACGAGATTAACAAGGCTGTTCTGGTCAAGAAGATTGATGACGTTCGGGTCAATAATAAGGTAGCTGGTATTGCGGAAGTACGGGATGAGTCTGACCGTGACGGGCTTCGTATTGCCATTGAGCTGAAAAAGGATGCCAATACCGAGCTGATTTTGAATTATCTCTTTAAATATACGGATTTGCAGGTCAATTACAATTTTAACATGGTGGCGATTGATCATTTTACACCGCGTTTGGTAGGGATTGTGCCGATTCTGACTAGTTACATCGCCCACCGAAAAGAGATTATTCTGGCGCGTAGTCGATTTGACAAGGCAAAAGCAGAAAAACGCCTGCATATCGTAGAAGGCTTGATTCGAGTGATTTCTATCTTGGATGAAGTGATTGCGCTCATTCGTGCGTCGGAAAATAAAGCTGACGCCAAGGAAAATCTCAAAGTCAGCTATGATTTCACCGAGGAGCAGGCAGAGGCTATCGTCACTCTCCAACTTTATCGTTTGACCAATACAGACGTGGTGATTCTGGAGGAAGAGCAGGCGGAATTGCGCGAGAAAATTGCCATGCTCTCAGCCATTATCGGTGATGAGCGGACCATGTACAATCTCATGAAGCGTGAACTTCGCGAGGTCAAAAAGAAATTTGGTAATCCTCGTCTTAGTGAATTGCAAGATACGGCTAACGCCATTGAGATTGATACGGCTAGTCTGATTGTGGAAGAAGAAACCTATGTCAGCGTCACTCGTGGGGGCTACCTCAAACGCACCAGTCCACGTTCTTTCAATTCATCAACGGTTGACGAGGTCGGCAAGCGCGAGGACGACCGTCTGATTTTTGTCAGCTCGGCGAAAACCACTCAGCACCTTTTGATTTTTACCAATCTTGGAAATGTCATCTATCGACCGGTACATGAATTGGCAGACATTCGCTGGAAAGAAATCGGGGAACACCTCAGCCAGACCATTACCAATTTTGAGACGAATGAAGAAGTCATCTACACTGAGTTAGTAGATAATTTTGACGAAGGCACTTATTTTGCGGTAACAAAACTAGGGCAAATCAAGCGCGTAGAGCGAAAAGAATTCAGTCCTTGGCGCACCTATAAGTCCAAGTCTGTTAAATTTGCTAAATTAAAAAATGAAGACGACCAAATTATCACACTTTCTCCAATCAAGCTAGACGATGTTATGCTAGTGACCCAGAACGGCTATGCCTTGCGGTTCAATATCGAAGAAGTACCAGTTGTGGGCGCTAAGGCAGCAGGTGTCAAAGCTATCAATCTCAAAAAAGATGATGTCTTAGCAGCAGCTTTTATTGCCAATACTGATTCATTTTATATCTTGACCCAGCGCGGAGCACTCAAGCGAATGGCAGTTGCAGATATTCCTGTGACCAGTCGAGCAAATCGTGGCTTGCAAGTGTTGCGCGAGCTGAAGTCCAAGCCACATCGTATTTTCCAAGCAGGTCCTGTCTTTGGAGAGCAACCTGCAGAACTAGACCTCTTTAGTTCAGATCATCCAACGGCAGAAGAAGAGCAGATTCTTTCTATTGTTTCTAACAAAGGAACGACTTACCAAGTGAATCTTGCTGACCTCGGTTTGTCTGAAAGAACCAGCAACGGTAGCTTTATCTCTGATACTATTTCTGATGAAGAAGTGTTCTCTGCGAATATTAAATAAGTGAAAATCAGTCCAAGCGGCTGATTTTTTGTTCAGGTATAAACTGAAATTAAAAAAATTTCAGAATTTTGCAAAAAAACTATTGAAAATATCTAAAAATAGTGTAAAATAAAAATCATAAAATTAAAAAGGAGAATGTTATGCCAGTAAATCTTGATTGGGAAAATCTTGGTTTTTCCTATATGAAATTGCCTTATCGCTATCTTGCTTATTATAAAAATGGTCAGTGGGAAAAAGGAGAATTGACCGAAGATGCTACTTTGCATATGTCCGAATCTTCTCCTTGCCTTCATTATGGGCAACAAGCCTTTGAGGGAATGAAAGCCTATCGCACGAAAGACGGTAGTGTACAGCTATTTCGTCCAGATCAAAATGCAAAACGTCTGCAACGCACCTCAGACCGTCTCTTGATGCCGCAAGTTCCGACTGATATGTTTGTTGATGCTGTAAAGCAAGTGGTTCGTGCAAATGAAGAATACGTTCCGCCGTACGGAACGGGAGGAACCCTTTATATTCGTCCGCTATTGTTAGGTGTTGGTGACATCATCGGTGTTAAACCAGCAGATGAATACATTTTCACCGTGTTTGCCATGCCTGTTGGAAATTACTTTAAAGGGGGCTTGATTCCAACAAACTTTATCGTTTCTGACAAGTATGACCGTGCTGCTCCTTATGGAACAGGTGCTGCTAAAGTCGGCGGTAACTACGCAGCAAGCTTGCTTCCAGGACAAATGGCGCATGAAAGGAAATTCTCTGATGTTATTTATCTAGACCCAGCTACTCACACGAAGATTGAAGAAGTGGGATCTGCAAACTTCTTTGGAATTACCAAAGACAACGAATTTGTAACGCCGTACAGCCCATCTATCCTTCCTTCTATCACAAAATATTCTCTTCTATACCTAGCAGAACATCGTTTGGGCTTGAAAGCTATCGAAGGAGGTGTGCCAATTGATGATTTGGATCGTTTTGCTGAAGCAGGGGCTTGCGGTACAGCAGCGGTCATCTCTCCAATTGGTGGTATTCAGCACGGTGACGATTTCCATGTCTTTTATAGCGAAACAGAAGTTGGACCTGTCACTCGAAAACTCTATAATGAATTAACCGGTATTCAATTTGGCGATGTTGAAGCACCAGAAGGTTGGATTGTAAAAGTTTAAAAATTTTTGAAGCTATCTCTCGATTGAGGTAGCTTTTATTTTCACGTAGCACTTGCTAGTTTTTCTATTTTTTTGTAAAATAGAAACTTGAAAGAGGTATATGATGAGTAAAAAAGATAAAAAGATTGAAATCCAATTGGCAGATAGCAAAGTTAAAATAGGAACTGACCAGTACGAAGGTTATGTTTTATCTATTGGTAAAAAAGTCATTGGTCAAATTGCTGAGTTAGACGGGCAATTTGCTATTATAAAAAATGAAAATGTTGATAGTTTTTATAAAAAAATTGAAAATGCCGTGGAAAAATTGATTGAAACCTATAATTTGGGGAAATAAATGCTTGTGTTTTCTCTTCATCAATGGTATAATAAATACTGTTGATTATACAGGAGAGGTAGCGAAGAGGCTAAACGCGGCGGACTGTAAATCCGCTCCTTCGGGTTCGGGGGTTCGAATCCCTCCCTCTCCATGAGCGTACTTAGTTTTTAATGGTATGACCACGTTCTTTTTGGGGTATAGCCAAGCGGTAAGGCAAGGGACTTTGACTCCCTCATGCGTTGGTTCGAATCCAGCTACCCCAGTTCTTAGGTAATATATCAGATAAATGGTAAAATATCTTAGGGCATTTTATTTCTTTATAGGGTGAGAAACGTTAAAGATAGTTCAATGTCATTGCGGTGCTTAGGAAAAATATTATAAGTATGTCAAGCGAGAAATGCTTGATTGTTGGAGGATTTTTTTAGATGAATGAATTTGAAGATTTGCTAAATAGTGTTAGCCAAGTTGAGCCAGGCGATGTCGTTACTGCTGAAGTATTGACTGTTGATGCGAACCAAGCTAATGTTGCAATCGCTGGAACTGGTGTAGAAGGTGTATTGACCCTTCGTGAATTGACAAATGATCGTGAAGCTGACATTAACGATCTTGTAAAACCAGGTGAAACACTTGAATTGCTTGTTCTTCGTCAAGTAGTTGGTAAAGATACTGATACAGTTACTTACCTTGTATCTAAAAAACGTTTAGAAGCTCGCAAGGCATGGGACAAGTTGGTTGGACGTGAAGAAGAAGTTGTTACTGTAAAAGGTACTCGTGCTGTTAAAGGCGGTCTTTCAGTAGAATTTGAAGGGCTTCGTGGATTTATCCCTGCTTCAATGCTAGATACTCGTTTCGTTCGTAACACTGAACGTTTTGTTGGCCAAGAATTTGAAGCAAAAATTAAAGAAGTGGATCCAAAAGAAAATCGTTTCATTCTTTCACGCCGTGAAGTAGTAGAAGAAAAAGCTGCAGCAGCACGTGCTGAAGTATTTAGCAAATTAGCTGTTGGTGACATCGTGACTGGTAAAGTTGCACGTATCACAAGCTTTGGCGCTTTTATTGATCTTGGTGGTGTTGATGGACTTGTTCATTTAACTGAATTGTCACATGAGCGCAATGTTTCACCAAAATCTGTTGTATCAGTTGGCGATGAAATCGAAGTAAAAGTTCTTGATTTGAATGAAGAAGAAGGTCGTGTATCGCTTTCTCTTAAAGCTACAACTCCTGGACCATGGGACGGTGTCGAGCAAAAACTTGCTTCCGGTGATGTTATCGAAGGTACAGTTAAACGTTTAACAGATTTCGGTGCTTTTGTAGAAGTATTACCAGGTATTGACGGACTTGTCCATATTTCACAAATTTCACATAAACGTGTTGAAAATCCCAAAGATGTGCTTAAAGTCGGTCAGGAAGTAACCGTGAAAGTTCTTGATGTAAATGCTGATGCAGAACGTGTATCACTTTCTATCAAGGCTCTTGAAGAACGTCCAGCACAAGAAGATGACCAAAAAGAAAAACGTCAATCACGTCCTCGTCGTCAAAAACGTCAAGAAAAACGTGACTTTGAACTTCCAGAAACTCAAACTGGATTTTCAATGGCTGACTTATTTGGTGATATTGAATTATAATCAAATAAAAGGATTGGAATTTATCATTTCAGTCTTTTTTTACTTGTTATTTTTTCATTTTTTGTGTATACTATAATAGTTGCCACCCTTAGTGTAATGGATATCACGTAAGATTCCGGTTCTTGAGATGGGGGTTCGATTCCCTCAGGGTGGATGATTGTTATCTGCTTATAAATCTTGTTATATGCAAGATTTTTTATTTTTATAAGGGAGATTACCAATGCCTGTGAAATTGATTGCACATGCTCTAATTGAAAAAAATGGAAAATACTTGCTCATCAAACGAAGTAAAATAAAACGTGGTGAGCCAAATATGTATCCCGAATATTGGGACATTCCTGGAGGGAGTGTGGAAGAAGACGAATTGCCACGAGAAGGAGCTGTACGTGAAGCGATGGAAGAAGTTAACCAAAAGGTACAATTAAGTTCGATTCTTCATGAGGATAGCTGTTATGATGATACAAAGGGCGTCGTTTTTACGCGTCTAGTGTATAAGGCAAATTTGCTGGAATATAGAGAGATTAAACTTGATCCAGAAGAGCATACAGCGTTTCGCTGGATTCGGGTGCTGTCAGATATGAAGGGTGAGAAGACTGTTCCTTATTTAAAAGATATATTGAAATAATTGATAAAGTGAGATTATATAAAATAAATGGATACGATAAAGTTGATTTGCACGGCATCATGACTTTATCGTATCCGTTTTAGATATGAAAAAGGAGCTGAGACAAAAGTCTCCAGCTTCCTTTGTTTATATAGTTAGAATTATAAGACGCAGTGGCTGAGTGGACTCTAATACGTTGATAAATCAACTTTTACAGCCCCACTCTCAAGAAAGGAAATTCTTTAGTTTTTAGCTGCTGAAGCAAATTCTTCTTTGGAGAAGGCATCATTGATGATGTCTTTTAATTGTTTAGCAGAAGCTTGCATTTTTTGTTTTTCAGCATCATTCAACGGGATATTTACTGGACGTACGATACCATGTGCGCCGACAATAGCTGGTTGACCAATGTAGCAATCTGTAACGCCAGGATATTGACCTTCTTGGAATACTGAAAGTGGAAGAACTGAATTTTCGTCATCAAGGATAGCTTTTGTGATACGAGCTAAGGCAACTGCGATACCATAGAAAGTTGCACCTTTTTTATTGATGATTGAGTATGCAGCATCACGAACACCTTCAAACAAGTCAACTAATTCAGCTGCATTAAAGTTTTCTACGTCTTGGAGATAATTTTCAAGGTTGACACCTGCAACGTTGGCATGTGACCAAACAGCGAATTCTGAATCACCATGTTCTCCCATGATGTAAGCATGGACAGAACGAGCATCTACATCTAATTTTTCAGCAAGTGCTTGACGGAAACGTGCTGAGTCAAGAGAAGTACCTGAACCAATGACACGTTCTTTAGGGAATCCAGAGAATTTCCAAGTTGAATAAGTCAAAATGTCAACTGGGTTAGCAGCTACAAGGAAGATACCGTTGAATCCTGAAGCAACAATTTTAGTAACAACATCTTTGTTGATACGAAGGTTTTTTTCAACCAATTGAAGACGAGTTTCACCCGGTTTTTGTGGTGCACCAGCAGTCAAAACGACAAGATCTGCATCGTGCGCATCAGCATATTCTGCTGAATAAATTTTCTTAGGTGAAGTGAAAGCCAAGGCATGGCTAAGGTCTTCAGCATCCCCTTCTGTTTTTTCTTTGAAAATATCAACAATACCAAGTTCTTGGGCGATTCCTTGGTTGACAAGAGCAAATGCGTAAGAAGAACCTACAGCACCGTCACCAACAAGGATGACTTTTTTATGTTGTTTAGTAAGAGTCATTTTGCTAAACATCTCCTTTATTTTATTGGGGAACGTTTTCCCTTTACACATCTATTCTATCACTTTTGTAACATTTTGTCACGAATATAATACATATCATCTTATGTAAACGTTTTTATAATAAGGGATGTTTACTGAAAAAAATCCCAATTTATGTTATAATGATATGGTCATATAAATGAAGAGAGGCATTTTTTAATGCAGGATAATAATTTAGTAAATGTGAATTTAACGAGTGAAATGAAGACGAGTTTCATTGACTACGCCATGAGTGTCATTGTTGCTCGAGCGCTTCCTGATGTTCGTGATGGCTTAAAGCCTGTTCACCGTAGAATATTGTATGGAATGAATGAGTTGGGGGTAACTCCTGACAAACCACATAAGAAATCTGCTCGTATCACGGGTGATGTCATGGGTAAATACCACCCACATGGAGACTCTTCTATCTATGAAGCAATGGTGCGGATGGCGCAATGGTGGTCTTACCGTCACATGTTAGTAGATGGTCACGGAAACTTTGGTTCTATGGACGGAGACGGTCCCGCGGCACAACGGTATACAGAAGCTCGGATGAGCAAAATATCACTTGAAATGTTGCGCGATATTAACAAAAATACAGTTGATTTTGCAGATAACTATGATAGCAGTGAGCGTGAACCATTAGTTTTACCGTCACGTTTTCCTAATTTGCTGGTCAATGGGGCGACAGGTATTGCTGTGGGAATGGCAACAAACATTCCTCCTCACAATCTTGGTGAGACCATTGATGCTGTGAAATTAGTCATGGATAATCCAGATGTGACCACACGTGACCTTATGGAAGTGTTGCCTGGTCCAGATTTCCCGACAGGCGCTTTGGTTATGGGAAAATCAGGCATTCATCGCGCTTATGAAACTGGGAAGGGGTCCATTGTTTTACGTGCTCGGACAGAAATCGAAGAAACTAAATCTGGTCGCGAACGGATTGTTGTTACCGAATTTCCGTATATGGTCAATAAAACAAAAGTTCATGAACATATTGTGCGGTTAGTCCAAGAAAAGCGTATTGACGGGATTACGGCAGTTCGTGACGAGTCTAACCGTGAAGGGGTTCGCTTTATCATTGAAGTGAAACGTGATGCAAGTGCGCATGTTATTTTGAATAATTTGTTTAAACTCACGCAAATGCAGGCGAATTTCAGTTTCAATATGCTAGCAATTCAAAATGGAGTGCCAAAGATTCTGTCTTTACGCGAGATTTTGCTTGCTTATATTGAACACCAAAAAGAAGTGGTGACACGTCGGACTGTTTTTGATAAGGAAAAGGCGGAAGCTCGTGCACATATTTTAGCTGGTTTGCTGATTGCACTTGATCACATTGATGAAGTGATTCGCATCATCCGAAACAGTGAGACAGATGCAGAAGCGCAAGCAGAGTTGATGGCACGCTATGAATTATCCGAACGTCAAAGTCAGGCGATTCTGGATATGCGTCTTCGCCGTTTAACGGGATTAGAACGGAATAAGATTCAATCTGAATATGACGACTTGATGAAATTGATAGCAGATCTAGCAGATATATTGGCAAAACCAGAACGAGTTGTTGCGATTATCAAGGAAGAATTAGAAGAGATTAAACGTAAGTTTTCTGACGAACGTCGTACAGAACTAATGGTTGGTGAAGTACTGGCTCTGGAAGATGAAGATCTCATCGAGGAAGCAGATGTTTTGATTACACTTTCCAATAAGGGTTACATTAAACGGTTGAACCAAGATGAATTTACTGCGCAAAAACGTGGTGGGCGTGGTATTCAAGGAACAGGTGTAAAGGATGACGATTTTGTCCGTGAATTAGTTTCTACCAGCACACATGATCGCTTACTCTTCTTTACCAATAAAGGTCGTGTTTATCGTTTGAAAGGTTATGAAATTCCTGAATACGGTCGTACAGCGAAAGGTTTGCCGATTGTTAATTTATTGAAATTGGACGAAGGCGAAACAATCCAAACGATTATCAACGTTCAAGCCGAGCATGATGATAATTCCTACCTTTTCTTTACAACGCGTCATGGTGTTGTGAAACGGACAAGCGTAACAGAGTTTGCTAATATTCGTCAAAATGGTCTGAAAGCTCTGAATTTAAAAGATGAGGATGAACTCATCAATGTCTTTTTGACAAATGGTCAAGCAGATATCATTATTGGAACAAAAATGGGTTATGCTGTACGTTTTAATGAAAACCAAGTCCGAAATATGGGACGGGCTGCGACCGGTGTGCGTGGAGTGAATTTGCGTGCGGGTGACCATGTTGTAGGAGCAAGTGTCATTTTGAATGATCAAGAAGTGTTAGTCATCACTAAAAAAGGATATGGCAAGCGTACTTTAGCTAGTGAATACGCTACGAAAGGACGTGGCGGAAAAGGGATGAAAACAGCTAATATTACTGAGAAAAATGGTCCATTAGCAGGTTTGATGGCTGTGAATGGTGATGAAGATTTGATGATTATCACAAATACAGGGGTTATTATTCGGACAAATGTTGCTAATATTTCTCAAACAGGACGTGCAACTTTGGGTGTTAAAGTAATGCGACTAGATAAGGGAGCGCAGATTGTTACTTTTACAAGCGTTGCAGCAGAGAATGAAAAAGAAGTGGATGAAGAATAAACTAAATAAAAGGAAATGTTATGTCATCAACAAGAAAAAAACATAATAAAAGAAAAAATATTCTGATTAACATTATTGCGACATTGTTAATCATTGTTGCACTTGCACTTATTTTCAACTCTTCTATTCGGAATATGATAATGGTTTGGCATACCAATCGGTATCAAGTGAGCAAAGTTTCAAAAGATAAAATCACTCAAAATAAAAAAGCCAAAACTAGCTTTAATTTCGATAAAGTTAAATCGCTGTCTACCGAAGATGTGATTAACGCGCAATGGAAAGCACAGCAATTACCAGTTGTTGGTGGAATTGCTATTCCTGAACTTTCAATGAATTTGCCGATTTTTAAAGGCTTGGATAATGTGGGGCTTTATTATGGCGCAGGTACGATGAAAGAAACGCAGCAAATGGGGAAAGGGAATTACGCATTGGCTAGTCACCATGTATTTGGGATTACAGGTGCAAGCAATATGCTCTTTTCTCCTTTAGATCGTGCTAAAGCCGGAATGAAAATTTATCTGACAGATAAGGAAAAAATTTATACTTACTCCATTACTTCAGTTGAGAATGTAGCACCTGATAGAGTAGATGTGATTAATGACCGCGAAGGTGTCAATGAAGTGACTTTGGTGACTTGTGAAGATGCTGCAGCTACGTCACGAACGATTGTTAAAGGAACGCTGGAAGAAGAAACTTCTTATAAAGACGCACCAAAAGAAATTCTAAATGCATTTAGTAAAACGTATAACCAAATGCAACTATAATAAAAACGAGGTTGGGACGATAATATCCCAGCCTCGTTTTTATGATGGAAATAAATAGTCACGCGATACTTGAGCAAGTTTTGCAAGAGTGAGAGAACGGGCTAAAAATTTTTAGTTTTCAGCCCTATCCCACTTTTGTTTTTTTGTCGAATGAAATCAAAATGGTTTATGACAATATTTTTGTCAAAGTGCAGAAGTCGTGATTAAATCGCAAATAGTAGGTGGAGGTAGTGGTATGCACATTGTAACATTACCAGAAGCAGTTTCTAAGATTAAATCTGGTTATATGGTTGGCATCTCAGGCTTTCTTGGGGTAGGTGAACCATTTGAACTCATTGAAGAATTGGTTCGACAAAATCAACAGAACTTAACAATAGTATCTGTTGTTACCTCACAACCGGGTAAAGAGCTTAGCGTTGGTCGCTTGTGTGAAAATCACCAAGTAAAAAAATACATCGCTGCTCATGTGGGAACTTCTGCTGCCGTACAACATGAATATTTTAGTGGTGATATGGAAGTTGAGTTCACACCAATGGGAACTGTGGTAGAACGACTTCACGCTGCGGGTGCTGGTTTGGGAGCTGTCTTGACTCCGACTGGAGTTGGGACTATTTTGGAAAAAGATTATGAAAAAGTAGCTCGCAACGGCAGAGAATATCTGGTTTATGATCCTTTGAAAATCGATGTTGCTTTGATTAAAGCTACCAAGTCAGATAAATATGGCAATTTATACATTGATGGGACAACTAAAAATATTTCATTGCAGCTGGCTCTTGCAGCTGATACAGTGATTGTTGAAGCCAATGAAATTGTTGAAGTTGGAGAAATTGATCCTAACGATGTATATATTCCCGGAATTCTTGTAGACTATGTTGTTAAAAGCTTGACTTCTAAAGAACATCATAAAATGATGAGCGACCTCTGGATAGAGACTAAAAAATTGGCAGGGGTAAATTAATATGAAATCAAAAGAAATTATAGCAAGACGTGTAGCTCTTGAATTTAAAGATGGAGATGTCATCAACCTTGGATTTGGTATTCCGAATGCCTCTGCTGATTATATTCCTGAAGGCGTGAATGTTATCCTTCAAGCAGAAAATGATGCTCTTCGTTTTGGTGAGACACCAACAAAAGAAAACTACAATGCGAATCTGGCGAACTCTGGTGGAGCCCCCACTACTCTTTTACGGGAGCATCTTTATTTGACCTTCAAACGTCGTTTGCCATTATTCGTGGAGGCCACGTTGATGCTACAGTTTTAGGAGCGTTAGAAGTTAGCCAAGATGGTAGTATTGCAAACTGGATTATCCCCGATAAGTTTGCTCCAGGAATGGGGGGAGCTATGGATCTTCTAGTTGGTGTCAAAAGGGTTATCGCGGCTATTCAATATACTACCGTTGACGGCAAATCAAAAATGCTGAAAGAATGCACACTGCCCTTATCAGCTAAAGGAGTTTTGGATTTGGTCATTACAGAATTAGCAGTATTTGGTTTTCAAGACGGGAAATTCCTTTTGAAAGAATTAGCTCCCGGTGTCTCTTTGGAAGAAGTTCTTGAAAAGACAGAGGGCGAAGTAATCGTATCAGATGACTTAAAAACAATGTCTATCTAGTTAAATTATCAAGCAAATATAGCTACTGTTTGCCATAAAGTGTGTTAGTATATGCTTATAACGAACTTTATCGATGATAAGTTTTTAATCAACCTATTAGCAACTGATCATCTATATTAAAAAGATCAGTTGCTATTTTATTCCTGACAATTATATTACAAATATTGAAAGATAGGAGACGATGAACATGGATATTATTCAAATGACTTACTTTATCAATATCGTCGAATGTGGATGTAATCTTTCGATTGCTGCTAAAAAAATTCATATTAGTCAATCTGCTTTGAGTCAATTTGTCACAAATTTTGAAGCGACTGAAGGACTGCAGCTTTTTAATCGTAGAAATGGAAGATTAGAAAGTCTGACAGAAGCTGGTGGGAAAATTTATCGTTTTGTTACGGAAATTGTCAATCGTCATGAAGAAATGCAATCTATGATTCATATGGAAGCGCAAAAACAAAAAGGAACCATTAACTTAGGCATTCCTTCTCTGATTTTGCGTGTTTATTTTGCAAGTGCTCTCCCTAAATTTTTAAAGGATAATTTGAACATTAATATTCAAGTTGTGGAGGGAGGAAGCAAGGATTTACGTCAAAAATTTCTTGAAGGTGATTTAAATTTTGTTTTATTGATTGAGCCGACTAATTTAGGTGCTAAAAAGTACGAGCAATATATTATACAAGCCGATGAATATGCAGCTTATATGGATAAAAATCATCCTTTAGCAGATAAAGAACTTCTTGAATGGAAAGACATCGCCGCTTACGATTTAGCAACATTTAATAAGTCATTTACCACTTATGAATTAGTAGCTGAAAAATTAAAAAATAAGAAGATAGAGACAAATTTTACATATTTATCATCAGCATGGGATTTTTTAACAGAGTCTACGTATAAGAATGATATGATTACTATTTTACCTCTAATATCTGGTTCTGCAGACCGTATAAAGCAAATTATAATGAAGTTGAAGCATACGTTTATGAAGAACTTTTGAAAGGTTACTATCATCCTATTTCGAGCCTTGATACCTAATAAAGGAGCAAATTGATGTCAAAAATTAGCACTACAGCAGCTATGATTGATTCATATACGAATACAGCAATTAAAAACTATATAAAATCACATGATGAATCAACTTATTTTCCAAAGGAAATGTGGGATGAATTGACGAACGAAATGGATATATTTTTGCCCATTTTATCTGAAGAGAATCACACGTTAAGTTCTGATTTCATCACATTTATCTGAAAAATTGCTAATGAATTTGCTGCTCTTTCAGCTGTTTTATTAACACAAGGTTGCTATGGAATTTATTCTATTTTGAATTTTGGGACAGCAGAGCAAAAGGAATTATATCTTGAAAAGTTACTAAAAGGTCAGTATATAGGAGGATTAGGATTTTGCGAGTATAAACATCTAAAGGGGCTAGAAGATCTTGAAACGTATGCGACAAAGACTGAGCAGGGATGGTGTCTCTCAGGGAAAAAGGCGATGATTTCCAATAGCAGCGTTGCAGATATACTACTGGTTTTGGCAAAAGTAAAAGAACAAGGTAAGGTGGAGAAGTACGGACTCTTTATTGTTGATCCAAAAGATTCGGATGTGCTAATTGGTGAACAGATTGAAAAATCGGGCTTGATAGGTCTTCCTTTGAGTTCAGTCACGCTGAAAAATGTCTTGCTCCCGGAAAACGCCTTATTGGGAGACGAATTAGCTGGGGATGTCCAATTTGCTAACATCATTAAAAATATGCAACTTGGCTTAAGTGCTATTGCATTAGGTGTTGCTGAGGGGGGCTTTCAATAAAGGTATTGAATTTGCAAAGGTGAAGAGAGGATTTGGAAAGCGTTTAATTGATGTGGAAATTCATCAAAATAAATTGGCTCTTTGTCAACTGTAGTGGGTAGATGA
>NZ_KV814001.1:0-257 GCF_001813805.1 Streptococcus sp. HMSC066F10 | reverse complement strand
TGGAGGATTACCCAAGTCCGGCTGAAGGGAACGGTCTTGAAAACCGTCAGGCGTGTAAAAGCGTGCGTGGGTTCGAATCCCACATCCTCCTTAGTAGGAATAGCGCGGGATGGAGCAGCTAGGTAGCTCGTCGGGCTCATAACCCGAAGGTCGTAGGTTCAAATCCTGCTCCCGCAATAGGTAGGCTCGGTAGCTCAGTTGGTAGAGCAATGGATTGAAGCTCCATGTGTCGGCGGTTCGATTCCGTCTCGCGCCAT
>NZ_KV814000.1:17881-65510 GCF_001813805.1 Streptococcus sp. HMSC066F10 | reverse complement strand
ACGTTGCACTTTTTATTGCAATTTATCATAGATTAAAAAATTATGTAACTTTTTACAAAAATCTATTGACTTTTTGTTTGGAACACTGTATAATTACAATTGTAAACGGAAAGGAATAAAATCCGTTACATTCGCTCAAACAAGATGAAATTCTTAGCTACGCTCAGTTAAAGTGATTTCATCTCTATTTTGGGAGAGGTTTAAAATTATGTAAAATATTGGCTGCCTTTTATAAATATAAATCCAAAAGATAGAGTTGCTCACTTTGTCTTATATTTTAAGCAGTTGCAAAAATTATGTAAAATAACAAATGAGGTACAGATATGAATAACAACTACAACAACTTTGATAATATGGATAATCTTTTCAATCAATTGATGGGAAGAATGGGCGGTTTTAATAGTGAAAATCGGCGTTATCTCATCAATGGACGTGAAGTAACACCAGAAGAATTTGCACAATACCGAGCAACGGGGAAACTGCCGAAACAAGCGGTAGAAAATCAAAATCCGCAAATGCAGGGACAAACAGGTGCTCCAAAACAAGATGGCATTTTAGCAAAATTGGGTCGCAATTTGACAGAAGAAGCGCGGCAAGATATGTTAGATCCCGTTATTGGGCGCAATAAGGAAATTCAAGAAACAGCTGAAATTCTGTCTCGTCGGACGAAGAATAATCCAGTGCTAGTCGGAGATGCTGGGGTTGGTAAGACCGCAGTTGTCGAAGGTTTGGCGCAAGCGATTGTCAACGGCGATGTCCCTGCTGCTATTAAAAATAAGGAAATTATTTCTGTAGATATTTCTGGATTAGAAGCAGGTACGCAATATCGAGGTAGCTTTGAAGAAAATATTCAAAATTTGGTGTCTGAAGTGAAAGAAGCCGGCAATGTCATTCTCTTCTTTGATGAAATTCATCAAATCCTTGGTGCTGGAAGCACAGGTGGAGACAGCGGCTCTAAAGGTTTGGCAGACATTTTGAAACCAGCTCTTTCTCGTGGGGATTTAACTGTGATTGGTGCGACGACGCAAGATGAATACCGCAATACCATTTTGAAAAATGCGGCTTTGGCTCGCCGTTTCAATGAAGTAAAAGTAAATGCTCCGTCTGCAGAGGATACTTATAAGATTTTGCAAGGAATTCTTGATTTGTACGAAAAACACCACAATGTTATCTTGCCAGATGAAGTGTTAAAAGCGGCTGTGGATTATTCGATTCAATATATTCCGCAACGCAGTTTGCCAGATAAAGCAATTGACCTAGTAGATGTGACAGCGGCTCACTTAGCAGCTCAACACCCCGTTACAGATGTGCATGCAGTAGAACGTGAAATCGCAGAGCAAAAGGCCAAACAAGAAGCTGCTGTTGAAAAAGAAGATTTTGAAACGGCTTTGAATGCCAAGATGCGCATTGAAGAGCTGGAAAAGAAAATTGAAAATCATACGGAAGATATGAAAGTGACAGCGACTGTCAATGATGTGGCAGAGTCTGTAGAACGCATGACGGGTATTCCTGTTTCTCAAATGGGCAGCAGCGATATTGAGCGCTTGAAAGAGATGAATGCGCGCTTAAAGACCAAAGTCATTGGACAAAATGAAGCGGTTGAAGCGGTGGCACGTGCTATTCGGAGAAATCGTGCAGGTTTTGATGAAGGCAATCGTCCAATTGGTAGCTTCCTCTTTGTCGGACCAACTGGGGTCGGAAAAACAGAGCTAGCAAAACAATTAGCGCTTGATATGTTCGGTACAAAAGACGCGATTATTCGTTTGGATATGTCTGAATACTCTGACCGCACGGCTGTGTCGAAGTTGATTGGTACAACAGCTGGCTATGTGGGCTACGACGACAATAGCAATACATTGACAGAACGTGTTCGTCGCAATCCATACTCGATCATTTTGCTGGACGAAATCGAAAAAGCTGATCCGCAAGTCATCACGCTGTTATTGCAAGTCTTGGACGATGGACGTTTGACAGACGGTCAAGGAAATACTGTCAACTTTAAGAATACAGTTATTATCGCTACTTCTAACGCAGGATTTGGCTATGAAAGCTTTACGGGCGATGAAGAAAAGGATATGAAAATTATGGATCGGTTGAAACCATACTTCCGTCCAGAATTCTTGAACCGTTTCAATGCAGTCATTGAATTCTCTCATCTTGGTAAAGAAGATTTAGCTGAAATCGTCGACTTGATGTTGGATGAAGTCAACCAAACGCTTGCTAAGAAAGACATCACGTTAACAGTAACAGATGCAGCCAAACATTATCTAGCAGAAGAGGGGTATGATGAAGTCATGGGTGTTCGTCCGCTTCGCCGTGTGATTGAACAACAAATCCGTGACAAAGTAACAGATTATCATCTGGATCATCTGGATGTGAAACATCTTTTGGCAGATCTTAAAGATGATGAATTAGTCATTGAGGAAACAACAGATAGTCAAGTTGAAAAATAAATTTCATTATTCAAACGCTGAGAAATTTCTCGGCGTTTTTGGCTCCCATATTTTTCGCAGTCCAAGAGTGAACAGTTGCTTGTGTAATTCTTGGTCTTTTTGTTACCGCTTACATGGTTTATAATAGGCCTATAAAGAACAAATAAAATAGAAAAAAGGAGAGTTAAAATGAACATCATTTTAAACATTCTGAACTGGTTCTCGCAAAATATTTTGCAGAATCCGGCCTTCTTTGTAGGTCTCTTGGTTCTCATTGGCTATGCGTTATTGAAAAAACCAGCGCATGATGTCTATGCTGGTTTCATCAAAGCGACAGTTGGTTATATGCTGTTGAACGTTGGTGCTGGAGGTTTGGTAACAACTTTCCGTCCGATTTTGGCGGCTTTGAACTTTAAGTTTAAGATTGGTGCGGCGGTTATTGACCCATACTTTGGATTAACAGCGGCAAATACAAAGATTGCAGAAGAATTTCCAAACTTTGTCGGAGCAGCAACAACAGCACTTTTGATTGGTTTTGGTGTCAATATCCTGCTCGTTGCTCTTCGGAAAATTACGAAAGTGCGGACGCTGTTCATTACAGGTCATATCATGGTGCAACAAGCAGCAACCGTTTCATTGATGGTTCTTCTCCTTGTTCCTCAATTGCGTAATAGCTGGGGCGTGCTGGCAATCGGTGTCATCTGTGGACTTTACTGGGCAGTCAGCTCCAATATGACAGTAGAAGCAACACAGCGTTTAACTGGTGGCGGTGGTTTTGCGATTGGTCACCAACAACAATTTGCGATTTGGTTTGTGGATAAAGTTGCAGACAAATTTGGCAAGAAAGAAGAAAATCTTGACAATTTGAAGTTGCCAAAATTATTGTCTATTTTCCATGATACAGTGGTTGCTTCGGCGACGTTGATGTTGGTTTTCTTTGGAGCTATTCTCTTAATCTTGGGTCCAGATATCATGTCAAATGCAAAAGTCATTACATCAGGTACAGTTTACAACCCTGCTAAGCAAGATTTTTACATGTATATCATTCAAACAGCCTTTACTTTCTCAGTTTATCTCTTTGTCTTGATGCAAGGGGTGCGGATGTTTGTAGCAGAATTGACCAATGCCTTCCAAGGTATCTCTAACAAATTGCTTCCTGGTTCATTCCCAGCTGTGGACGTTGCAGCTTCTTACGGTTTTGGTTCACCAAATGCAGTGCTTTCAGGCTTTGCTTTCGGTTTGATTGGACAATTGATTACCATTATGCTCTTGATTGTCTTTAAGAATCCAATTCTGATTATTACCGGTTTCGTTCCAGTATTCTTTGACAATGCAGCGATTGCAGTTTATGCGGATAAGCGTGGTGGCTGGAAAGCTGCGGTTATCTTGTCCTTTATCTCAGGTGTGCTGCAAGTAGCGCTCGGTGCTCTCTGTGTGGCACTGCTCGGTCTTGCTTCTTACGGCGGTTACCATGGAAATATTGACTTTGAATTCCCATGGCTTGGATTTGGCTATCTTTTCAAATACCTTGGTATTGCTGGTTACATTCTTGTCTGTGTGTTCTTGCTGGCTATTCCGCAACTTCAATTTGCCAAAGCAAAAGACAAGGAAGCATACTACCGTGGTGATGTTCAAGCAGAAGAAGAATAAAAATAGATTTAAATATTGGAGGAAAATAATATGGTTAAGGTATTAACAGCGTGCGGAAATGGCATGGGTTCATCTATGGTGATTAAGATGAAAGTAGAAAATGCTCTACGTAAACTTGGGCAAACAGATTTCACGGTCAATTCTTGCAGTGTGGGCGAAGCTAAAAGTTTAGCTTCTGGTTATGATATCGTCATTGCCTCTCTTCATTTGATTCATGAATTGGACGGACGGACAAATGGCAAATTGATTGGTCTAGATAATCTGATGGACGACAAAGAAATTACTGAAAAACTATCACAGGTATTGGAATGATGCGGCTAGAGGTTTGTCTCAGCCTCGTCGCTTAAGAAATTGATATAGAGGCTTTGGACGCTTGTCCAAGCCTCATTCGCTTAAAAGGATAGGTGAAACTGAAAGCATAGGAAAATTGAAGTCTGTTGTACTTTTAAAGTAGCAGAGGATTTCTCTTTGCCAATCCGTTTTGAGTTTCCATTTCCTACGAAAGGAAGAAGCCATGAATTTAAAGCAAGCATTGATTGAAAACAAATCTATTCGTTTAGGGCTTTCTGCTTCAACTTGGCAAGAAGCGGTCAAACTTTCTGTTGACCCTTTGATTGAAAGCGGAGCTGTTAAGCCTGAATATTATGATGCAATCATCGAATCCACAGAAGGATATGGTCCTTATTATATTTTGATGCCGGGTATGGCGATGCCACATGCTCGTCCAGAGGCTGGTGTACAAAAAGATGCCTTCTCTTTGGTGACTTTGAAAGAACCTGTAACTTTCTCAGACGGGAAAGGTGTGAGTGTCTTGTTGGCTCTTGCGGCAACGAGTTCAAAAATTCATACGAGTGTCGCCATTCCGCAGATTATTGCCCTCTTCGAATTGGAAAATTCTATTGATCGTTTGTTAGCTTGTCAAACAGAAGCAGAAGTTCTAGCTTTGATTGATGAGTCAAAAAATAGTCCTTATTTAGAAGGATTGGATTTAGATAGTTAGTAAATGGTTGTGTTTCAATCCATTAGAAAAGAATAGAAGGAGAGAAAATTATGTCAAAACGTCTTCCAAATTTACAAGTTGCACTAGATCATTCAGACTTGCAAGGAGCTATTAAAGCAGCTGTGTCGGTCGGTCATGAAGTGGATGTCATTGAAGCAGGAACGGTTTGTCTCTTGCAAGTCGGTAGTGAGCTGGTAGAAGTGCTGCGCAGTTTATTTCCTGATAAAATCATCGTAGCTGACACTAAATGTGCTGACGCTGGCGGGACAGTTGCTAAAAATAATGCCGTACGCGGTGCGGATTGGATGACTTGCATTTGTTGTGCGACGATTCCAACCATGAAAGCAGCCCTGAAAGCTATACAAGAAGAACGCGGTGAACGCGGTGAAATTCAGATTGAACTCTACGGTGATTGGACTTATGAGCAAGCTCAGATTTGGTTGGATGCTGGTATCTCGCAAGCCATTTATCACCAATCACGCGATGCCCTTCTTGCCGGCGAAACTTGGGGTGAAAAAGATCTCAATAAAGTTAAGAAATTGATTGAAATGGGTTTCCGTGTGTCTGTGACAGGTGGTTTGAATGTGGATACACTCAAACTCTTTGAAGGAGTGGATGTCTTTACCTTTATTGCTGGACGCGGAATAACAGAAGCTGAAAACCCAGCAGCAGCAGCGTGTGCTTTCAAAGACGAAATCAAGCGAATATGGGGGTAAGTCATGGCACGTCCAATTGGAATTTATGAAAAGGCGACACCGAAGCATTTTTCTTGGCAAGAACGGTTAGAATTTGCCAAAGAAATGGACTTTGATTTTGTGGAAATGTCGGTTGATGAAAGCGATGCTCGGTTGGCGCGTCTCACTTGGTCCAAAGAAGAACGCCTAGAGCTTGTCAAAGCCATCTATGATACAGGTGTGCGGATTCCAAGCATTTGTTTTAGCGGACATCGGCGCTATCCATTAGGCTCGAACGATCCTGAGCTAGAAGCAAAATCACTTGAAACGGTGAAACAATGTATTGAGTTAGCGCAAGATTTGGGTGTGCGAGTTATTCAATTAGCCGGCTATGATGTTTATTATGAAGAAAAATCACCTGAAACACGCGTTCGTTTCTTAAAAAATCTGCGACGAGCATGTGATTGGGCTGAGCAGGCGCAGGTCATGCTGGCGATTGAAATTATGGATGACCCATTTATCAACAGCATTGAAAAATATCTGGCTGTGGCAAAAGAAATCAATTCGCCTTATCTCTTTGTCTATCCAGATACAGGTAATGTTTCTGCTTGGCATAATGACCTCTGGAGTGAATTTTACCTTGGTCATCAGGCAATTGCTGCGCTGCACTTAAAAGATACCTATGCCGTGACGGAGCATTCTAAAGGGCAATTTCGAGATGTACCTTTTGGCAAAGGTTGTGTCAATTGGGAAGAAATGTTTGCCGTTTTGAAAAAAACCAACTACCAAGGACCGTTTTTGATTGAAATGTGGTCTGAAAATTGTGAAACGGTGGAAGAAACCAAAGCAGCTATCAAAGAAGCGCAGGATTTCCTTTATCCACTCATTGAGAAAGCGGGGTTATGAGAATGTTAGTACCAGAATTACGAGAACGTGTCTATAAAGCCAATATGGAGCTTCCAGAGCATGGTTTGGTGAAATTTACTTGGGGAAATGTTTCGGCGATTGACCGCGAGAAAGGCTTGATTGCCATTAAACCTTCTGGTGTGGCGTATGAAAAATTATCTCCAGAAAATATGGTTGTGACTGATTTGGACGGTAATATTGTCGAAGGAGACCTGAATCCGTCGTCAGATTTGCCGACGCATGTGGAACTGTACAAAGCATTTCCAGAAGTGGGTGGCATTGTTCATACGCACTCGACAGAAGGAGTGGCTTGGGCGCAAGCAGGACGTGATATTCCTTGTTATGGCACCACGCACGCTGATACTTTCTACGGTTCAATTCCATGCGCTCGTGCCTTGACACCAGAGGAAATCAATGGCGAGTACGAAAAAGAAACTGGGAAAGTCATTATTGAAGAATTTGCCAAGCGTGGCTTAGATCCGCTCGCAGTAGCAGGTGTAACCGTCCGCAACCACGGACCATTTGCT
The DNA here is from genome assembly GCF_001813805.1 of Streptococcus sp. HMSC066F10. Lineage (NCBI taxonomy): Bacteria > Bacillati > Bacillota > Bacilli > Lactobacillales > Streptococcaceae > Streptococcus > Streptococcus sp. HMSC066F10. Next base: position 58,321 of record NZ_KV814000.1, on the reverse strand, counting down.
TGGGGCAAGGACGAAAAGTCTGCTGTTTATAATGCAGTTGTTCTGGAAGAATCCGCTCGTATGGCACGCTACACAGAAGCTATCAATCCAGAAGTGGCAGAAGTGCCGCAAGATCTCAAAGACAAGCATTACCTGCGAAAACACGGAAAGAATGCTTACTACGGACAGAAAAAGTAAGAACGACGATAAGAAATCTATCAAGGGGTGGAACGATTACTATGATTCAGAGTGTCATGGTTGGCAGTTCCACACCCTGCTTTTCTCATTCTGCTTCCGCAACAAACTCAAAGATAAGCAAAATAACAGATGGACTCGTTTCAATCTCGTAGGAAGATGTGTGAAAAGATGTTATAATAATTTACAGTCCCTTTCAAGGAGTAAATGATGATACTATTGGACCAGACAAGTTGTGACTTACTAAGATACCTCATTCAGCTGAAAGAGCCAGAAACGATTATGACGATTTCACGGGCAACCAATCAATCGCGGAGGAAGATTTATTATCATTTGGAAAAAATCAATGACGCTTTGGCAGAGGTTGGTGAAATGATTAGCAGTCGTCCGAGGGTAGGGATTGTCTTAACTGCACAGCAAAAAGAATTATGCCAATCCTTGCTGGAAGGAGTCGATTCTTATAGTTATGTCATGAACATGACCGAGCGCATGCAGTTGACTGTTCTGTATATTTGTGTTGCAAACAAGCGTGTGACCATTGAAAAACTGATGGAATTGACAGAAGTATCCCGCAATACGGTTCTCAACGATTTGAATGAAATCCGCAATCAGTTAGCTTCGGAGCAGTATCAAGTCAATCTCACTTCCACGAAAGCGCAAGGATATTTTTTAAAGTGTCATCCGCTCAATAAAATCCAATATGTTCATTCTCTCTTGTATCACATTTTTGTAGAGGGAAATCATAGTTTTGTGATGATTTTGACAGAAAAGATAAAAGCATTTATCGGAGAAGATTTACTTTTGTCCGATGATTTACAGGATTTTCTCAATCAAATAGTGCAAGATGTGGAGCAGAATTTGGGCAAGAAAATCAATCGACATGAAATCAAGTTCATGCTGCAAGTTTTACCATATCTGCTGTTGAGCTGCCGCAATATGGCTTTAAATGAGGAAGAACAGGAAGACTTGAAGCGTGAGTTTACCTTGATTCGCAAGCGGATAGAATACCAAGCAGCCAAGAATTTGAATAGTAATTTACAGGCAACATTTGGCTTGCAATTAAATGACATTGAGATTTCTCTCTTAGCCGTTCTTTTGCTTTCTTATCGGAAGGACAGGGATATTCATGCAACCAGTCAAGATTTTGTCCAATTAAAAGAAGCGATTGATGAGTTTATCTGGCGTTTTGAAGTTAGTTCGCACTTTGAAATTGAAAATAAAGAAGATTTGTTGCGGAATTTATTGACGCACTGCAAGGCTCTGCTGTTCCGTAAAACCTACGGAATTGTATCCCAAAATCCATTAACTGCTCAAATCAAGGAAAAATATGCAGAGTTGTTTGCGGTCACCAAGTCTTGCGCTGTGATTTTGGAGGAAGCGTGGCTTATTTCACTAACCGATGATGAGGTGGCTTATCTTGCTCTTCACATGGGTGGATTTTTAAAGCATAATCATGCTGAAAAACGAGATGCTAAACGAATTTATTTAGTTTGTGACGAGGGAGTCGCTGTGCAGAAATTGCTGCTCAAGCAGTGCTTATATCATTTGCCAAATGAAAATTTAGGCGCTGTTTTTACGACAGAGCAATTCAAAAGTGTTGAAGACATTTTAGATGTGGACTTATTGATTACGACAAATGACGGGTTGGAAACTACTTTGCCAACGATACAGGTTCAGCCTATTTTGGACTACGAGGATGTATTGAATATTACTTCTTTTGTGAAAGATCAAGCTCTTTCTACTAAAGGCGTGCGATTTAGTCAAGATTTAGAACGACTTTTGTCACAATACCTCAAGGATTCAACTCGTACACAAGAGTTGAAAAATAAAATTCAAAAGCTTGTAAACGAAGAATTATTATCAACTTCAACAGAAGACTGAAAGAATGGATGACTAGCTAGGGATAGAATTCCCGGCTTTTTTAGGTACTAAAAATAGTCCAATCTTGAACACAGCCTTGTGCTTTATTTGGTCTTTTTTTCTCTCTTAGAGCAGCTTATACTAAAGATAGAAATATAATATTATCTTGAGGAGGAATGATCATGCTAAACGTAAACGAAATTACTCGGGAATCTTGGATTTTAAGTACTTTCCCAGAATGGGGCACTTGGCTTAACGAAGAAATTGAAGCAGAAGTAGTGCCTGAAGGTAACTTTGCTATGTGGTGGTTAGGGAATTGTGGTGTTTGGATTAAGACGCCAGGCGGAGCTAATGTGGTTATGGATCTTTGGTCTAACCGCGGAAAATCAACTAAAAAGGTCAAAGATATGGTGCGGGGACATCAAATGGCAAATATGGCAGGCGTACGTAAATTACAGCCAAATTTGCGCGTGCAGCCAATGGTGATTGATCCATTTATGATTAATGAGTTGGACTATTATCTGGTATCGCATTTTCACAGTGACCATATTGATATCAATACTGCAGCAGCGATTGTCAACAATCCGAAATTGAATCATGTTAAATTTGTCGGACCTTATGAATGTGGCGAAATCTGGAAAAAATGGGGTGTCCCAGAAGAACGTATCATCGTGATTAAACCCGGCGAAAGTTTTGAGTTTAAAGATATTAAAGTATCAGCTGTGGAATCTTTCGACCGAACTTGCTTGGTAACACTTCCGGTTGATGGTGCTGATGCCCAAGATGGTGAACTGAAAGGTCTGCCTGTAACAGATGAAGAAATGGCGCGTAAAGCAGTCAATTACATCTTTGAAACGCCAGGTGGTACAATTTATCATGGTGCAGATTCGCACTTCTCAAACTATTTTGCCAAACACGGAAAAGATTTCAATATTGATGTAGCGATTAACAACTACGGTGATAATCCAATCGGTATTCAAGACAAGATGACTTCAATTGATTTGCTTCGTATGGCTGAAAACCTTCGTGCCAAAGTTATTATTCCAGTTCATTATGATATTTGGTCTAACTTCATGGCTTCAACGGACGAGATTTTAGCCTTGTGGAAGATGCGTAAAGAGCGCCTCCAATATCAATTCCATCCATTCATCTGGGAAGTCGGTGGTAAATATACCTATCCGCAAGACAAAGACAGGATTGAATATCATCACCCACGTGGCTTTGATGATTGCTTTGAGCATGATTCAAACATTCAATTTAAGGCTTTACTATAAAAAATTAAGTGGGAATTATCCGTATACATTGCGATATGCGGATAATTTTCTTATAATGATAGTGTAGAATAATTGCTACTGAAAAGGTAGTATTATAAAAGGAGAATTCAATGTCAAATTTATCTGTCAATGCCATTCGTTTTTTGGGAATTGATGCTATTGAAAAATCAAAATCTGGGCATCCAGGTGTTGTCATGGGCGCAGCACCGATGGCTTATGACTTATTTACCAAGCAAATGCGTGTGAATCCAGAAGTACCAAATTGGGTCAATCGCGATCGTTTTGTTTTATCAGCAGGCCACGGCTCTATGCTGCTCTATGCACTTCTTCACTTGTCTGGTTTTCAAGATGTCACTATGGACGAAATCAAGCACTTCCGTCAATGGGGTTCTAAAACGCCTGGACATCCAGAATTTGGACATACGGCTGGTGTAGATGCGACAACTGGACCCCTCGGTCAAGGAATTTCGATGGCAACTGGTTTTGCGCAAGCAGAACGTTTCCTAGCTGCTAAGTACAACCGTGAAGGCTATAATATCTTTGACCACTATACCTATGTCATCTGTGGTGACGGGGACTTAATGGAAGGTGTGTCTGCTGAAGCGGCTTCTTATGCTGGACTGCAAAAGCTAGATAAGCTCATCGTTCTCTATGATTCAAACGACATCAATTTGGACGGAGAAACGAAAGATTCCTTTACAGAAAGTGTTCGTGACCGTTACAATGCTTACGGCTGGCACACAGCTTTGGTCAAAGATGGAACAGACTTAGAAGCAATCGATACGGCGATTGAAACCGCAAAAGTTTCTGGCAAACCTTCCTTGATTGAAGTCAAAACGGTGATTGGTTATGGCTCACCAAATAAACAAGGGACAAATGCTGTTCATGGAGCGCCTCTTGGTGCGGAAGAAGCAGCGGCTACTCGCAAAGCCCTTACTTGGGATTACGCACCATTTGAAATTCCAGAAGAAGTCTACGAAGATTATCGAGTTAATGTTGCAGAACGCGGCAAAGCTGCCTATGATGCTTGGGAAAAACTCGTTGAAGAATACAAACAAGCCTATCCTGACTTAGCTGATGAAGTTTCTGCCATTATTGCTGGAAAAGATCCAGTTGAGATCAAACCAGAAGATTTTCCAGTAAAAGAAACAGGTCTTTCACAAGCTACTCGTAATTCTAGCCAAGATGCTTTGAATGCTGCCGCAAAAGTTCTCCCAACTTTCCTTGGTGGCTCTGCTGACCTCGCTCATTCTAATATGACTTACATCAAAGAAGATGGCTTGCAAGATGATGCCCACCGTCTTAACCGCAATATTCAATTTGGTGTGCGTGAATTTGCTATGGGTACTATTTTGAATGGTATGGCGCTTCACGGAGGACTTCGTGTTTATGGCGGTACGTTCTTTGTCTTCTCAGACTATGTTAAAGCGGCTGTTCGCTTATCAGCCCTTCAAGGCTTACCTGTGACTTATGTCTTTACGCATGACTCAATTGCAGTTGGTGAGGATGGTCCAACTCATGAACCAATTGAGCACTTAGCAGGTCTTCGTGCAATTCCAAACCTCAATGTCTTGCGCCCAGCAGATGCACGTGAAACACAGGCTGCTTGGTACTTGGCACTCAAGAGTCAAACAACTCCAACAGCTTTGGTTCTCACACGTCAAAACTTGACAGTTGAAGCTAGAACTGACTTTGACAAGGTGGCGAAAGGAGCTTATGTTGTATATGAAACAGCAAATGGTTTTGATACAATTCTTCTGGCATCTGGTTCTGAAGTTAACTTAGCTGTTGCAACTGCTAAAGAGTTGGAAGTACAAGGAGAAAAGGTTCGTGTTGTCAGCGTACCATCAACAGACATCTTTGATGCACAAGACGCTGCTTACAAAGAAGAAATTTTACCAAATGCAGTTCGTCGCCGTGTTGCTATCGAAATGGCTGCAACCCAGTCTTGGTATAAATATGTCGGACTTGACGGAGCTGTTATCGGTATTGACAAATTCGGTGCTTCTGCCCCAGCTGCTAAGGTAATGGAAGAATATGGCTTCACCGTTGCTCATGTCGTAGAAGTTGTGAAAAATTTGAAATAGTAACTATCAAGAAGAACCGAGGCTTGCTTTGCTTCGGTTTTTCTAACTAGAAATGCTATAATGAAAATAGGAAATTTTATCTCGGAGGTGTGAAGATGACAAAGGAAAGTATGATTTATCAGCTGTTGGATGAATTGAAAATTTCTTATGATCGTCTGGATCATGAACCAATTTCTTCCGTTATTGAGGCAGCTGAAAAAGGAATTGTCTTACCGGGGCAACAGGTCAAAAATCTCTTTTTGAAAAATAAAAAGGGACGTCAATTTTATTTGGTCATTTTGCGGGACGAAAAAACGGCAGATATCAAGCATTTGGCAGAAATCCTTGATGAAAAACGATTATCATTTGCCAATGATAAGGAGCTGGAGGAGCTTTTACAGGTAGAGCCAGGTGCGGTTACACCCTTTGGGCTGCTTTTTGATAAGGAAAAGAAAGTCCAACTGATTGTGGACGAGGAGGTTGATCCGAACTTGACCGTGGGTTTTCATCCTTTTGTCAATACAACAACGCTCAATATCGCTTATGCGGACTTTTTACGCTTTTTGGAAAAAGCAGAGCATACTGTCAAAAGAATTCGCTGCTAGTCAGACTTAAGGAGGAATCCTTTTAGAAATTTCAGCTCTTCCTTGTAAATTATTTAGGAATCTGCTATAGTAGATAATATATGAAATCTAAAGGAGACTAAAATGAAAATGGGTAACGGTTTTTCAATTTTAATCATGTTGGTTGTGATGATGGGCTTGATGTTCTTCATGCAACGTTCTCAAAAGAAACAAGCAGACAAACGGATGGAAAGCTTGAACAAACTACAAAAAGGATATGAAGTCATTACGATTGGTGGCTTGTATGGTACGGTTGATGAAGTTGATACTGAAAAGAAAACGGTTGTTCTCGATGTAGATGGTGTTTACTTGACATTTGAATTAACAGCTATTAAGACCGTATTGCCTCTCACAGAGGGAATCACAGCAGTTGCTGGTGCAGACGGAAGTGTTGATATGTCAGAAGATACAGCTATTGAAGAAGAATAGTAGTGTTTTAAGCTAAAAAAGGGATTGGAGTTTCTCCAGTTCTTTTATTTTTGCTTGAAAGGTTTCTTTTACAATTTATAAGAATAATTCTTTTTCTACTTTGACGTCGCCAATTAGCTATTTTGATGCCAAAGCCCAACCAAGTAACAAATATTCCCTTAGCAGAATAGGAATTTTAAAAAGATAAAGCATTTAATTTTATCGTAAAATAATGTGAAAAAGAAATTGGAGCCAAAAATTTCTATGTTTCGGCTTCTTTTTTATCTGAAATTTATCATAAATCCCATTTTTAGAGGATTTATGATATAATGAAATGTAAAACTTTATTAGGAAAACAAGCAGATGTTTAGTTTTAAGAAAAAAGAAAAAATTGAAGTTCCGTTACAAATACCAAAACATATCGGTATTATTATGGACGGGAATGGTCGTTGGGCTAAAAAGAGAATGCAGCCGCGCGTTTTCGGGCATAAGTCTGGAATGGAAACTTTGCAAAATGTTACCATTGCAGCTAAAGAGTTGGGTGTCCAAGTATTGACAGTCTACGCGTTCTCCACAGAAAATTGGTCGCGTCCTGAAAAAGAAGTCAGCTTTATCATGAACTTGCCGGTTGAATTTTACGACCGTTATGTGCCTGAGTTGCATAGAAATAACGTAAAAATTCAAATGATTGGAGATACAGAGCGGCTGCCTAAGACAACGTATGATGCGCTTTGCAAAGCAGAAGAATTAACGCGACTCAACACAGGCTTGATTCTGAATTTTGCCTTGAATTATGGTGGTCGTGCTGAGATTGTTCAGGCAGTTAAAATGATTGCTCAAGATGTGTTAGATGCCAAGTTCAGTCCGGGCGAGATTGATGAAGAGATGATTGCCAATTATCTACAAACCAGCAGTCTACCTCGATTATTGCGCAATCCGGATTTGGTCATTCGAACGAGCGGAGAATTGCGTTTGAGTAATTTCTTACCTTGGCAAAGTGCATATAGTGAGCTGTATTTTACAGACATTTTATGGCCGGATTTTGATGAGAAAGCTTTGAAAGCAGCTATTGAAGAATATAGTAAACGAAATCGTCGATTTGGCGGCGTGTAGGAGAATTTATGGATAAGGATTTACAAAGACGTGTTATTTTTGGCGGAGTGGCACTTGCTATCTTCATTCCAGTTTTGATGATAGGAGGTGCTCTTCTGCAAATTGGAATGGGGCTTCTAGCCATGTTGGGTGTTCATGAATTGCTACAAATGAAAGGGCTGAGAAGTACCACACTAGAAGGTGTCTTAGCTATGTTAGCAGGTTTTGTGCTGACGATTCCACTCGAAAACTATTTGAAATTTTTGTCGGTAGACGGAAATGTTGTGGCCTATAGTTTAGTTGTTTTTCTTCTATTAGGCTCAACTGTTCTAGGGAAAAATTACAGTTTTGAAGATGCGGCTTATCCAATCGCTGCGAGTTTTTACGTGGGAATTGGCTTCAATGCTTTGCTAGATGCACGGGTGGCTGGTTTTGACAAAGTGCTCTTAGCCTTGTTTATCGTCTGGGCAACGGATAGCGGAGCTTACTTGGTCGGACGGAGATATGGCGTACGTCGCTTAGCTCCTCATGTTTCACCAAATAAAACTGTTGAGGGCAGCCTAGGAGGCATTGCTTCAGCAGTCCTTGTAACATTTATTTTTATGTTGTTTGATAGAAACGTTGCCGCACCTCATCATATGTTTGTCATGCTTCTTTCCACAGTATTCTTTAGTATTGCAGGTCAGTTTGGGGACTTGGTAGAAAGTGCAATTAAGCGCCATTTTGGAGTCAAAGATTCTGGTAAATTTATACCCGGACATGGTGGTGTGTTAGATCGTTTTGACAGCATGCTGTTTGTCTTTCCCTTGATGCATTTCTTTGGATTGTTCTAATGAGAATGGTAAAATGAAGTGGGACAGACTAACGTGATTGTTTTGTAATCACTCACAGAAAAATGAAATCTGAGAAGATGAGATAAAAAATCAATATTTCGCAAGAAGTTTATTTTGTTACTCCCCTCTGCACAGTTGACTAGGATAGTTGTTGTTCTTTCCCTAGTAAGGGATTAGAACTACCACTCGACAGTGATTGATTGGCACTAAAGTACCTAATCAATTGTGCATAGGAACTCTAAATTGACTAAAGTCAACAGAGTTTCTCATTACTGCGTTTTGTTGTAAAAATAATTATTGTAAGAGTCTGGGAAACGTTCCTTCCAGCCTCTTTGTGAATGAACTTTATAAGGAAATCTTAAGCCGAGTGAAGTAATCTTGATTTGCTGGGTGCAATTCAGTAAGATGATCATGTCAGAAAGTAGAAAGGTTGGTGTAATGCAGTCTGGTATTATAGGAATTATCACCTTTATCATTGTTTTTGGAATTATTGTAGTTGTTCATGAGTTTGGACATTTCTATTTTGCGAAAAAATCGGGCATTTTGGTGCGGGAGTTTGCTATTGGAATGGGCCCGAAAATTTTTGCTCATATCGGAAAAGACGGTACGGCGTATACCATTCGGATGTTACCGCTGGGTGGCTATGTTCGTATGGCTGGTTGGGGCGAAGATTCGACCGAGATTAAAACCGGAACACCTGCTAGTTTGACTTTAAATGAAGCAGGTAAGGTCGTCCGAATCAACCTTTCGGGCAAGAAAATTGATCAAACCGCTTTGCCGATGAATGTGACGGGCTTTGATTTGGAAGACAAGCTGGAAATCACTGGTTTGGTACTAGATGAACAAAAGACCTATGCGGTTGACCATGACGCAACAATCGTAGAAGAAGACGGCACAGAGGTTCGGATTGCTCCGCTTGATGTGCAGTATCAAAATGCTAGTTTAGGCGGGCGCCTCATTACCAACTTTGCAGGACCGATGAACAATTTCATTTTGGGGATTGTAGCTTTTCTGTTGTTGATTTTCATGCAGGGTGGCGTTGCCAATCCCAATACAAATCATATTCGTGTCTTACAGGACGGTGCCTTGGCACAAGCTGGTGTAAAAAATAACAACCAGATTTTAAAAGTTGGTCAAGCAGAAATCAAGAATTGGTCGGATTTGACCCAAGCTGTTCAGTCTGAGACGAAAAACAGTAAAGGGCAGTCAGAACTAAATGTGACTGTTAAAAGCGGAAATAAAGTTCAAGAGCTGACAGTTAAGCCTAAAAAAGAGCAAGGAAGATATCTATTAGGAGTGATGCCGGGCTTGAAATCAGATTTTCCGTCTATGATCGCGGGTGGGTTTAGCATGGCTTGGAACGCTAGTTTCCGCATCTTTGACGCTTTAAAAAATTTAATTTTCCACCCAGACATCAATAAACTAGGCGGTCCTGTGGCGATTTACAAAGCCAGTAGTGACGCTGCTAAAGGCGGAATTGAAAGTGTTATCGCTTTATTAGCTATGCTATCTCTAAATATTGGTATTTTTAATCTCATTCCTATCCCAGCGCTTGACGGTGGAAAGATTGTGCTCAATCTTCTTGAAGCCATTCGTCGCAAGCCATTGAAACAGGAAACAGAAACCTATGTCACGTTGGCAGGTGTCGCTGTTATGGTACTCCTAATGATTGTGGTGACCTGGAATGATATTATGAGAACCTTCTTTTAAAAGGTGAATTCTAAATAATAAATAAAAGGAAGAATTTATGAAACAAAGTAAAATGTTAATCCCAACACTACGTGAAATGCCTAGTGATGCACAAGTCATCAGCCATGCACTTATGCTGCGTGCGGGCTATGTCCGCCAAATTTCAGCAGGTGTTTACTCTTACTTACCATTGGCTAATCGCGTGATTGAAAAAGTAAAAAAAATCATGCGAGAAGAATTTGAAAAAATCGGTGCGGTCGAAATGTTAGCTCCAGCCCTCCTTAGTGCCGACCTTTGGCGTGAATCAGGTCGTTATGATACCTACGGTGAAGATCTTTATAAATTAAAAAATCGCGAAGGTTCAGATTTTATCTTAGGGCCCACTCATGAAGAAACATTCACCGCAATTGTACGGGATTCTGTAAAATCTTATAAGCAATTACCGCTTAATCTTTATCAGATTCAGGCTAAATACCGTGATGAAAAGCGTCCTCGAAATGGCTTATTGCGGACACGTGAGTTTATCATGAAAGACGGTTATAGCTTCCATGCCAATTACGATAGCCTAGACGTGACTTATGATGAATACAAGACGGCTTATGAAAATATTTTTATTCGTAGTGAGATTGAATTTAAAGGTATTATCGGTGACGGTGGTGCCATGGGTGGAAAGGATAGTCAAGAATTTATGGCCATTACACCTGAACGGACAGACCTCAGCCGTTGGGTTGTCTTGGACAAGTCAGTCGCTAGCTTTGATGAAATTCCAGCTGATGTGCAAGAAGCCATTAAAGCTGAATTGACAAGTTGGTTGGTGTCTGGTGAAGATACTGTTGTGTATTCAAGCGAGTCAAACTATGCTGCAAATTTGGAAATGGCAACGAATGAATACAAACCAAGCAATCGTGTCGTGGCAAAAGAGGAATTGACTCGTATAGAGACCCCAGATTGCAAGTCAATTGATGAAGTCGCTGCTTTTCTTCATGTTGATGAAAGCCAAACAATTAAAACGTTGGTTTATATTGCTGATGAGAAACCGATTGTAGCGCTTCTTGTTGGGAATGATCAACTGAATGAAGTCAAGCTGAAAAATTATTTAGGTGCTGATTTTTTTGAACCAGCAAGTGAAAAAGAAGTTCGTGAATTATTTGGAGCAAACTTTGGTTCTCTTGGACCTGTTCATCTTCCAGAAGATGTTCAAATTATCGCTGATCGCAAAGTAGAGGACGTTCGAAATGCGGTGGTTGGTGCCAATGAAGACGGTTATCATTTGACCGGTGTCAATCCAGGGCGAGACTTCACAGCAGAATATGTAGATATTCGCGAGGTGCGTGAAGGAGAAATTTCACCAGACGGACAAGGCGTCTTGAAATTTGCACGTGGCATTGAAATTGGACATATTTTTAAATTAGGAACTCGTTATTCAGAAAGTATGAATGCGACTGTTTTAGATGAAAATGGTCGTGCAGTTCCTGTCGTAATGGGCTGCTATGGTATTGGTGTCAGTCGCCTCTTATCAGCTGTTATGGAGCAACATGCACGCCTCTTTGTCAATAAAACGCCAAAGGGAGACTATCGCTATGCTTGGGGAATCAATTTTCCAAAAGAATTGGCACCGTTTGATGTGCATCTAATCCCTGTAAATGTCAAAGACGAGGAAGCTCTTTCATTGACAGAACAACTAGAAGCAAAGCTGCTCAAAGCTGGCTACGAAGTTTTGACAGATGACCGCAATGAACGCGCAGGTGTGAAATTCAGCGATAGTGACTTGATTGGCCTACCAATCCGTGTGACGATCGGGAAAAAAGCAGCTGACCGCATCGTTGAAGTCAAAATCAAAGCGACAGGTGATACCATTGAAGTGCATGTTGACAACCTTCTTGAAACACTTGCAATCCTAACGAAGAAAAATGAATAAATAGGTCTAAAACAAGATCTAAATTATCATTCAAAAAACAGGAAAAATCTTAATTGGAGACAATCCGAAAGAGATTTTGCCTGTTTTTTTGAGTTGATACTTTGCGTCGACTTGTTGGCGTGGGACAAAGAAGGACTGTTGAGGGAAATGTGTTTTACTTTGCTTTCATTTTTTACTATTTGAAGATAAAAAATAAATTTTTAGGGCATCTTCTGAGGAAACCTTTGAAATATTTTATACTAAAAAGGTAGAAAAAGGAGTTGAAATGAGAAAGATAAAAAATATTCTTCAAATGAGTTTGCTAATCGTTCTGACACAGATTGCTTTGGTATTGCTGACGACGCCATTGTCCAAATCATTGACCTTTCAGCAGTCAAGTTTTGTATTTTTGTTCATTCTATTTTCTTGTGGCTTGCTTTATTTTCGCTATTTTTCCAGAGAGTTAACAGATTTTAAATCAGAAATCTTAACGGCTCGTTACTGGCCTCTCCTGCGATTATCCTATCTCATGATGGTATTTATCAATGCTATAGGAGTTTATCTGATGATTTTAGAAGGGACGGCTGCTGTTTCAGAAAGTCAACAATTATTTATGAGCCTGTTCATCCACTCCTCTCTTTTTTTGCTGGGTGTTGATGTGATAGCTCTGGTGCCTGAAGTACGGTCATTTATTATTCATCTTTTTGTTTCAAAAGATCAAGCAAGAATGAGTTTTGTGATAGGGAGTTTGTTTTTTATCCTTTTACGAAATCCAGCTGATATCAGTTGTTTTATCGTTTATACGGGCTTAGGATTTCTGTTTTCGCTCTTTATTCCCAAGCCACTTCCTCGTTTGGAGTTCTCCATTTTCAGTCATTTGTTGCGCAATAGCTTTTCTCTTCTTTTCTTGCTCATTTTTTGGTAAATTCCTTTTGTAGAAATCTCACTTCTATGATAAAATGAGAGCATTATAGATTGGATGAGAAGGACAATGATACAAAAGGAAGAACAGTTAGAATGGTTGCACCAACACCAAACAAAAGAGCCGCATTTAGGCTTAGAACGAGTGAGACGACTATTAGCATTGCGAGGTAATCCGCATTTACAAATCTCGGTCATTCACATTGCAGGTACCAATGGAAAAGGATCAACGATTGCGCATTTACGTCAGCTATTGCAAGTAAAGAAGTTGTGTATTGGAACGTTTACATCGCCTTATCTTCTTAACTATAATGAGCAAATTGCAATCAATGGTTTACCTATTTCAGACGAAGACTTTTATTCTTTGTTGCAATCTTATCAAGAGTTATTAAAAAAGCAGGTAGATGATACGGTATTGCAGGCAATAACAGAGTTTGAGATTATCACGGCGTTGGCTTATGATTATTTCTGCCAGCAAGAGGTAGATGTGGTCATAATGGAAGTAGGTCTGGGTGGTTTATTGGACAGTACTAATGTGTGTCGACCGGATTTGACAGCTATTACGACAATCGGACTAGATCACATGGCTATTTTAGGTACCACACTGGCAGACATTGCAGTGCAAAAGGCAGGTATTATCAAAGAGAGGGTACCAGTAGTGACAGGCAAGATTTCTTCAGAAGCACTGGCAGTTATTCACACTATTGCTCAGCAACGTCAGGCTTCTCATGTCCGCTATGGGAAAGATTATCAGGTAGAGTCTGTGCAACGCTTGGCAGAAGGAGAAAAATTTCGTTTTTCAAATGCATTTCGGCAGAAAGAAGACTATCAAAGTGTTCTTTTGGGCGTTCATCAAGTTGAGAATGCAGGACTTGCACTTGAATTATGCGATCAATATTGCTACTTGAAAGGTTTACCATTGTTGAGTGAAAATGAGGTAAGACGGGCATTAAAAAGAACGTATTGGCCTGCTCGCTTGGAGAAAATTTCAAATGCACCATTGATTTTGCTAGATGGTGCACACAATCCTCATGCAATGAAAGCCCTGATTGCTTCCTTAGAAAGCTATTTTCCAGATTATCAAAAAACGATTTTATTTACATGTATTCAAACTAAGGCGTTGGATGAAATGGTTGCTTTGTTAAAAACTGTTTCCAAATCTCAGTTATTTCTCACTACATTTGAAGATTCGAAGAGTTTTTCAACAGAAGAAATGCAAGGTTTGGCAAAGCGTGAAAAGTTAAAATATGTAGAGTGGTTGCCTTATTTGGAGCAATACAAAAAAGTCAAACATGGAGAGAAAGAGCTACTGCTCATCACAGGCTCTCTCTATTTCCTTGCAGATGTGAGAAAATATCTAATGAGCGATAGGTAAAAGGGGGTTTTCTAAATAGTTCAAATGTGATAGAATAAAAGAGCAATTCGTTTGCACAGAGTAAGTGGTCTGCGTTAAGTGTGTATGGATGGGATGTTGCCATACAACGAAACATTTGTGCGGTAGACCATTGCATCCGCTGTCATTTTGACAGCTCCCGAAAGAAAAGGAGCGAATATGAGAAAAAACTCGCCTAAGTTGTCGGTGCAACTTTTAGTTGCCCTTTCTATGATTGTAGCTCTCTGCTTTGTCTTAGAGAGGTTTTCAATCTTTGTCATCCCTCGTTTGTTGAAGCTGAGCCCAGCTTTCATTGGTTATACCCTTATGGGAAGTGTCGCTGGTCCGATTTTATCTGGTCTGGTTTCTGCCGTATATGATATGCTTTCCTTTTTCTTTTTGAGTCAGGGGCAACCATTCATTATCTGGTTTACATTGATTGAAGCCTTGCAAGGTATTCTCTATGGTTATTTCTTTTATGGCAAAGAATTACGATTTGAACGGAAGAAAGACTGGCTTTGGGTGACACTAGCAACTGTCGCTGTTATGGGAGTGGGGACCTTTACCTTAACGCCCTTAGCTCTCCATTTACAATATGGAGTACCCTTTGTTGCACTATACGCTACTAGGGCATGGTCTGTTTTTGAAATTCCTTTACGAGTATTTGTGACAATGCTCATTGTCCCACAGTTGCAACGAATCCCCGAATTACGTAAGTTAATGGGATTAAACAATAAGTGAAAAAACGAGAGCAGAAAAAGGCTGAGACATCACTGTCTACAGCCTTTTCAAATATGCATTTTTTAATAGTTTTTTATCAAATCAACGGTTGAACGATCCAATTTCTTAACAAGAGCTTGTAAGAAAGCTTGAGCTTGTAGAAAGTCGTCCATTGCGTAGAGTGTTTGATGAGAATGAATGTAACGTGCACAAACACCAATAGTTGTAGAAGGCACACCACCGTTTTTGAGATGAGCAGCGCCTGCATCGGTTCCGCCTTTGCCACAGTAGTATTGATACTTGATGCCTGCTTCTTCTGCCGTTGTTAGAAGGAAATCTTTCATATTTGGCAACATGAGGTGACCTGGATCAAAGAAACGAATCAGAGTCCCTTCTCCGATAGCTCCTTGATCTCCGTAAATGTCGCCAGCAGGCGAACAGTCTACTGCCAAGAAAACTTCTGGGTCAAACTTAGTCGTTGAAACATGGGCTCCACGCAATCCGACTTCTTCTTGGACATTGGCTCCAACATAAAGTTCGTTGTTAAGCTTTTGTCCAGCCAGAGCTTGAACCAGTTCACTCACCATGAGGACACCGTAACGATTGTCCCAAGCTTTTGAGATAACGTTTTTCCCATTAGCTGTGAGAATAGCAGAGCTGTCTGGTACAATCGTATCGCCTGGACGAATGCCGTAGCTTTCAGCTTCTGCTTTATCAGCAAATCCACCGTCAAAAACAATATCTTCAATCCTTGGTAGACTTGGTCCACCTGTTCCACGAGTCAAATGTGGAGGAACAGATCCTGAAATAACAGGAATTTCATCTCCTGTACGATTAGATAATTTAAACCGTTGGCTGCTAACGACGAGTGGATTCCAGCCACCAATTTGTACCACACGAAACGTTCCGTCGGGTTTGATTTCACTCACCATGAAGCCAACTTCATCCATGTGGGCAGCTACCAAGACACGTGGTGCATTAGTAGCTTCTGAATGTTTTACTCCGAAAATACCACCTAAGCCGTCGGTTATGACTTCGTCTACATGAGGAGTGATTTTTTTACGCAAATAATTGCGAACAGGCGCTTCATGCCCTGAAACGGCAGCAATTTCTGTTACTTCTTTGATTTTTGAAAATAATTCTGACATCATTAACCTTCTTTCTGTTCTTATTTTATCATTTTCTATCATAGTTGGGTAGCATTCAAAGATAAAAAACAGTAGTGTTTCGATTTGTCCCAATTTATCTTTTGTGTTAAAATATTGTCATGAAAGCTAAAAAGATTCTATTAACAACGGCTGCACTTGCGGGAGTAGGGATTGCAGCTTATGCGACTAAAAAAACGTTGGACGAACGAAAAGAAGCTGAGTGGCGTGAGCAATTAGTTGCTGAAATTCGGAAAAGTTTGTCTGATCTAGGCGATATTGCCACACTATATGTGCAATTATACAAGTCAGATGAGCATCGATTGGTTGGTGGTGTGGTGTATGAAGATAATCGACACATCACATTTGTGTATGAAAACGGTGAATTGACCTATGAGGAAGAACAATGATTATTCCAGACAATATAGAAGAATTGGCATCATTTGTGAAACGCGAAGGAAAGATTGTGTTCTTTTTCACAGCCGAGTGGTGTGGAGATTGTCGTTTTATTAAACCTTTTTTGCCTGAGATTGAAGCAGAAAATCCTGATTTTACCTTTGTTGAGGTCAATCGTGACGATTATATGGAAGTTGCCCAAAAGTGGGATGTGTATGGGATTCCTAGCCTAGTAGTCCTAGAAAATGGACAAGAAATTGGTCGTTTTGTTAATCGCGAGCGAAAAACGAAGACGCAAATCAATGAATTTTTAGCCCAGTTAAACTGAACATATAGGAGAAATAATGATTTTTACATATAATAAAGAGCACGTTGGAGACGTGCTGATGGTGATTGTTGCAGACGGTCAAGGAGTTAAGTTAGCTGCTGAGCGCAAGGGAAACGTAGCGCGTATTTATCGTTTGGACAATGGAGAAACAGTTGCTTGGAATATTTTTCAGGTTTCTAATCTTTTTAATATTACCGAACGTGGGCAAGTTTTTCTGACAGATGAAGAAATTTCAATTCTGAATCAAGAATTGAGCCAAGCAGGTTTTGAACCAGAATTGGTCAATGACCTTGAGCCGAAATTTGTAGTTGGTGAAATTGTGGAAATGGTAGCTCATCCAGATAGTGACCACCTTAATATTTGTCAAGTAAAAGTAGCAGCAGATAAAGTGGTTCAAATCGTAGCCGGTGCGCCTAATGCTAAAGTAGGTCTCAAGACGATTGTGGTGCTTCCGGGTGCTATGATGCCAAAGGGAAACTTGATTTTTCCTAGTGAGCTGCGTGGAGAAAAGAGTTTTGGTATGATGTGCAGTCCTCGTGAGTTGCAACTGCCAAATGCCCCACAAAAGCGCGGAATTATTGAATTAGCAAGCTCAGAAGTAGTAGGAACAGCTTTTGATCCAATCAAACATTGGCAAGAATAAGTACAAATTAATCGTGGATTTTCACGATTTTTTCTTTTTTCTTACGAATAAATAGTTAGGAGGAAAAGAAAATGTATAATAAAGTAATTTTAATTGGTCGCTTGGTTAATACACCAGAGTTAAATAAAACAGCTAATGATAAATCTGTGGCGCGTGCAACGCTTGCTGTTAATCGCCGATATAAAGGACAAAATGGCGAGCGAGAAGCGGATTTTGTAAACGTCATTGTTTGGGGCAAATTAGCCGAAACTTTAGCAAGTTATGCAACAAAAGGAAGCTTAATTTCTCTTGATGGAGAACTTCGTACCCGTCGTTATGAGAAAGACGGTGTGACACATTATGTAACAGAAGTGCTTTGCAACGGCTTCCAGTTATTAGAAAGTCGTGCCCAACGAGCTCTTCGTGAGAATAATACAGGTGCAGACTTGGCAGATTTGGTTCTAGAAGAAGAGGAATTGCCATTTTAGGAATAGAAATTTCCGATTAAAATATTTAAAAATATTAGGATATTGAAGCTGAAATTTATCTTGATGTGATTAAAAAATGAGAAAAATACAGTTCCTAATCAAAGTTCAGTCATTAATAACAGAAAAGCTTAAAATCAACGTTTTTGATAACTTGCTTTTAAGCTTTTTTACTATTTCTGGGATTTTTATCTATTTGAATATCTTTTGTGACTCAATATGAATCTAAAGGAAACTGTTTAGCTTTAAAAATTATTATGACAGGCAAAATTCAACGACTTGAGTGATTGATAATTTTAAAAGAGAAGTTGATGTGTATGAAAAAAATTAACAATAAATAGTTGACAAATGGGAGCGGTTGCAGTAAAATCGACTTAAACGTTTAAGTTAAAAATTAATTTTCTCAAAGGAGTTTTACAATGAAAAAAGTCTTTTCTTATTTAGTGTTAGCAGGAAGCTGTTTTAGTCTAATGGCTTGTGGACAAACCACAAAGAACTCATCTGTAACGAATACAAGTGAGACAAACCGTAAGGAGATAAAAGTTAATTACTATGATACAGATGGGAAAACTTTATTAAAAAATGAAAAAGTTAATTCTATTAAAGATATTTTGAAGTTTAAGCCTGAAAAGCAGGGAAAGAATTTTGAAGGTTGGTATGTAAAACCAGATTATTCGCGAAAATTTACGGATAAAATGGAGGTGAAATCAGTGTTATCCTTGTATGCAGGTTTTTCAACCTATAAAGCAGATAAGAGAGAGTTTATTATTCTGGGCAAAGGGAAAAGTCCGACATTAAAAACATCTAATTGGGGTGCGGTAGTAAATGATACACACAAGATGAAAAAAGAGGAGCAAGCAAATAGTAATATTTATAAAATTACTGTTGATTTAGAAGCAGGAGATGAATTTCAATTTGCCATTAATAATAAATGGGAAAATCAAAGAGGATTTGGTTATCTTCAAACAACTAAAAAAGATGGTGTTAGTTATTTCGAGAACTCAGGAGGTATAGGTGAAGTTTCAAGTAAACGTGCTAATATAAAAGTTGTCAAACCAGGGACTTATACCTTTACTTTAGTGACACATCCAGCTGAGGATACTTATGATACGAAAAACGAAAAATACACTGAACTAAAAAAGGAGGCTTTCAACATGAATCCTTTTGATACAATTTTTTGGGACTATACAAAAAAATGAGTGAGAAAGTCCACTCATTATACGATCAGATATAGATTTAAACCAGAATATCATGATTTTGAATTTTCTTACGTTGTATAGCCCATTCAATGCTTTGAAATAAATGTTGAAATTTTTCTTCAAATATATTTGGTAGGTAAAGTTTCTTTTTAAGATTAGACGTGAGTTGATGGATACTTTCATCAATCACTAAAATATTTTTAGCTGCAAAATATTCTAAATCAATCGTATTTTCAGTGAAAATAAAAATATCTTTAAAAGTATTCTGAATTTTTGTTAACCGTTCTTCGTTTCGTATAGGGAGAGTAAGTAAGGTAAAAGGCTCATTATTAAAGTAAGTTTGAGCTGTACGATGGATGCGAGAGTAATCTGTATTTATCTGAAAAAATACAGGATTATCAATGAAACTATCTAAGGCAATTAGAGGGGAAAAATTGATATTTCCAATTTTATAGAAAGTTTCGTTATCTATATCTAATGTAATAACAGCATCTACATTATCGTATTTTTCAATACACTGCTCATTTAAATAAAATAAATTGTATTGTTTAGAGTGGAGAAACTTTGAGAACTGATTTATAAAGTAAAATTGCTCAGCATTTTTGATTAATGATGAAGATTGCTGACAGTAGATTGCTACTGTTTGTAATTTCTTTGTGATAAGAGATTTAGCTGCTTGATTAGGAGTATAATCTAAAAGATTGATAATTTGCCATATTTTATTTTTAGTTTTATCGCTAATTTTTTGATCTTCGCGATTGTTGATAACATAGGATACAGTTGCAACAGATACACCTGCTTCTCGAGCAATATCTTTTATAGTTACTTTATTTTTCATATTCTTGTTATATAAAAAAAGAAAGTAAAAGTCAACTGATAAAAAAGAAGGGAGATTGAGGATGAATGAAGCAGGCATATTACACATACCTGATTCAAGATATTGCTTTGCTATTAATGAAAATGAACTTGTCATCCGTTTTCGACTAGCTAAAGAAGATCGAGATGTAAAAGTATTTCTTTTATATGGAATGAAATATGATTACCAGACAAAGCGAAAAGAAAAGGAAATTTTTATTTGCTATGAAGATAAACTATTCGTTTATTTTGAAGTTAAATTACACTTAGATGATACACGATTCGCCTATATTTTTCGACTAGAAAAAGAAAATGAACTATATTACTTTAGTGAAGATGGAGTCACACAAGATTATGATTTTTCAAATGCTTTTTATAATTTCTTTCAAATGCCATATATAAATCAAGCGGATTTATTTCCTTGTGTTCCATGGATGAAAGAAGCAGTATTTTATCAAATTTTTGTGGATCGGTTTTGTAAAGGGAATGAGCAAAAAAATCAATCTTATATAACGATGAATTGGGGAGAGAAGCCTACACCGACAAATTTTGCGGGAGGAGATTTGCAAGGGATTCTTGCAAAATTAGACTATTTATCCGACTTAGGGATTAATGCAATCTATTTGAGTCCTATTTTTACTTCTCCGTCTAATCATAAATACGATATTATTGATTACTATACGATTGATGAGCAATTTGGCTCTAAGAAAGATTTGAAACAATTAATTGAGGTAGCTCACCAAAAAGGCATGAGAGTGATTTTAGATGCAGTCTTTAATCATTGCAGTTATAGGTCTAAAGAATTTATGGATGTAATCCGAAAAGGAAAGGAGTCAAAATATTACAGTTGGTTTCTTATACAAGGTGATTTTCCTGATATAAAGGAACAAAATTACGAAAGCTTTGCTGCTTGTTATTATATGCCAAAATGGAATACTTCAAATCCGGAAGTTCAAAAACATTTAATTCAAATTGGACTTTATTGGGTGCGAGAATTTGACATAGATGGTTGGCGTTTAGATGTATCTGATGAAGTTTCTCACCAATTTTGGCGCCAATTCCGTTTGGCAATCAAACAGCAAAAAGTAGATTGTGTATTGATTGGTGAAAATTGGCATGATGCTTATCCCTATCTTATGGGGGATCAGTATGATAGTATCATGAATTATGCTTTCACAAAGGCTTGTCTGGATTGCTTTGCTTTTAATCGTTATTCTGCTCAGGATATGGCAGAACAATTAAATCATATTTTAATGAGAAATGTAAGCCAAGTAAACCAAATGAATTTGAATTTATTAGATTCGCATGACGTACATAGAATTTTTACACAAGTAGGGTGTTCAAAAGAAAAATTATTAGCCGCTCTAGCTTTAATGTTTATGTTTCCGGGAGTGCCTTGTCTTTATTACGGAACTGAAATTTGCATGGAGGGAGGTTATGATCCTGACTCAAGACGTACCTTTGATTGGAATATGGAGCATTGGGATTTGCAAATAATGGCAAAAATAAAAGAATTAATTGCTTTAAAGAAAGAAAAAATTGTGCAAGAAGGTGAAGTTCGAATTTTCTTTAAAGGGGCGATTCTGGTAATTGAGAGAAAATATAATGACACTTGCTTAATAGTTGAACTGAATCTCAGCAATCAAGAACAAAACCTTGATGAAGATATCTCGCAATCTTTAATTGAAAATGGAGTACGTTATCATAATGTGCTAGTTCCTTATGGTTATAGAATATCAAAAAGATAGGAGGATGATATGAAATTAAAAGTAATTGGAAAGATAAGTATCCTTGCAATTATAGGATTATGTCTTATTGCTTGTGGTCGTTCCACTAAAAACAAGTCTGCTAATGGAAATCGAATTTTTAATGGGAAATTAGAAAAAAATGTGACTATTAAAGTCTTAGAAAATGATACGGCAATTTCCAAAGGTTATTTTAGCGAGTTAATCAAAGCATTTAATGAGGAATATGCAGATAAAGGAATTAAAGCAGTAGATGCCAATACTGATCAGCATGTAGACTTAGCAAATGACGGGCCTTATGGTTATGGACCAGATGTATTATATCAGGCTAACGATGTGATTATGAAATATGCTGAGAAAAAACATGTTTATCCGTTGCCTATCAAAACATTAGATGCCTACAAAACGACATCAGAAAAAGCATGGTCTGCTTTTGAAATACAAAAATATGGAAAGACCTACATTTGCGGTGTTCCTGTAAATGTCCAATCTTCTATGTTGTATTATCGAAAAGATTTATTGCCAGCTGACTGGAAAGAAAGATGGGATAAAAATAAAAACGGTATTCCAGATATGACTGAAACTTGGTCTGATTTGGTTAAGTTTTCAAAAGAACGTCATGTGGCAAATTCTTCACAATATGGTTATATGGAATCTCTTTATGACACTTATTTTTCAAGTGGTTATCTGTTTTCCTATGGTGGATATATATTTGGTAAAAAGAACACAGATACTAAAGATATTGGCTTTGCTAAGGGCGAAGCTGAAAAAGGAGCAAAAATTATTCAACAGTTAGCTGCTGTTATGAATGAAGAAAGTATTGATGATACTATTAAAACAAGTGCTTATAGTAAGTTAGGGAATGGAACTTATTTTGCAACAATGTCAACGCCAGATGTTTATTCAACTTTCTTAGATGAACTGAAAAAGAATTATGAATCACAAGGACAATCTTCGCAAGAAGCCGAGAAAAATGCTAAGGCAAACCTTGTGATGACAACTCTGCCTCAGCTGCCAAAAAGTGGTGATTTGACAGATACTAAGTCAACATTAATCCCTACCAAATCAATGGGTGGAGTGAATGGTTACGCTATTAGCGCTTATACCAAAGCTCCAAATGCAAGCCTAGCCTTTATCAATTTTGCAACACGCTATAAAATGATTGTTAAACGTTATGAAAAACTAGGAATTGTCCCAACTCGCAAAGATGTAGTAGATAAATTAGGAGGTATTTCTAAAGATTTATATTCAAATCTTGAAAAAAATAATATTATCTTAATGCCTTCAATATCTGCTGTATCACAAATTTGGACACCGACTCAGACTTATTTTGCAGACATTACGAAAGATGTCTTTCGTCCGAAAAATGAAAAGAAATATAAAAGCAACAAGGACTTAAAGGACGGACTCTCAAATGTAAGCAAACAAATTAGTGATGCTATTCACACACTAGAATAGGAGTGTAGTATGTGGGAGAAAAATCTCAAAAGTTTCAAGGAATCTACTTTCAAAACTAAACTCTCCTTTATTTGTATGGGAGTAGGACAGTTTCTTTATGGTCAAAAAATAAAGGGATGTCTCTTTTTCCTCATAGAACTGTTGTATTTATTTTATTTCATTAGCCGAGGTTGGAAAGACATAACAGATTTCTTTACTTTAGGAACAGAGGAAACAGATACTTGGCTTGGCATTCAAGGAGACAACTCTATTATTATTCTCTTAATGGGGATTTTGAGTTTTTTGTTTCTGTCTGTATTTATATGCCTCTACATCTTAAATGTAAAAGATTGTTTACAGATAGAAAGAATGGTAAAGAAAGGTAAAAAACTTCCCAACTTTCGAGAAGAATTAGCTATACTGACTGATAAAAACTTTCCGGCATTTGTATTATTTTTACCTGTGTTAGGAGTTTTGTTATTCAGTGTTTTACCTATCTTATTTATGATTTTAATTGCTTTTACGAACTATGGAGGCAAAGTTGTTCCTCCGATGTTAGTTGATTGGGTGGGTCTGGCTAATTTTTTAAAAATTATTTCTCTTTCTCAATTTGCTCCGACGTTTTTTAAAATTTTATCTTGGAATGTTATTTGGGGTGTTCTATCGACTTTCTTAAATTATTTTGGTGGAATTGGTTTAGCGCTTCTTTTTACCAATAAGCGTGTAAAAGGTCAGACTTTATGGCGAGCTTTTCCAATTTTAGCTTATGCTATTCCTGGTTTTATCAGTTTACTGGCTTTTAAGTTCATGTTTTCTTACGGTGGTCCTATAAATCAGCTTATTCAGCAATTCGGTCATAAAGCTATTGGTTTTTTGGATGTAGATGCAAAATGGTCTGCAAGATTCATTGGACTCCTTGTTAATGCTTGGATAGGAATACCTTCCATTATGCTATTAGTGACAGGGATGTTAGCGAACCGAGATGAAAGCTTGTATGAAGCATCTCGAATAGATGGTGCAAATAAATGGATGCAATTTAGGAAGATTACTTTACCTTATATTTTAACAGCAACAACTCCGGTTTTAATTGGACAATTTGTTGGTAATTTTAATAATTTTGGTATTTTTTATTTCTTAAGAGGAAGCTTATATCTTAAAAATTACTTCCTTGCAAGCGATACAGATTTATTAATTAATTGGCTGTATAACTTATCAATAGATAATAATTATTATAGTATTGGTGCTAGCATTAGTTTGATTATCTTTTTGATTACCTCAGCTATTTCATTGACGGTCTATGTGCGTACATCATCTTACAAGGAGGGAGGAAGGTTTTCATGAGAAGAATGAAAAGGTTTATTGAAAGTTCTAGCTTGTATGTTCTAATATTATTAGTCAGTTTAATATTTCTGTTTCCTTGTATTTGGTTGTTATTGGCTTCGTTTTCTCGTTCAGGAACAATTTATTCCTTTAAAGGTTTTTTTCCAAAATCTTATAGTCTGCACAGTTTTATAACTTTATTCAATGATACAAAGCTATATAACTATCCTAGATGGTTTTTGAATACTCTTTTTATTTCAGGAAGTAGTTGTCTTTTGGGGTCTGTGTTAACTATCTTAACAGCTTATTCTATGTCCCGATTTGATTTTAAAAGTAAAAAATCGTTGATGAAGATAACAATGGTATTGGGAATGTTTCCTTCATTTATGGGAATGATTGCAGTTTATCTCTTAATGACACAATTTAACCTCATTAATCAATTGTGGGGCTTAGTTTTGATTTATAGTGCTGCTGCACCACTAGGATATTTAACACAAAAAGGATTTTTTGATACAATTCCTCATAGTATTGATGAAGCTGCTAGAATAGATGGAGCAACTAGTTTCCAAATCTTTTGGCATGTTCATTTACCTTTATCTAGACCAATTATTACTTACACAGCTTTAACAGCTTTTGCTTGGCCTTGGAGTGATTTTATTCTTCCTAAATTGTTATTAAAAGAAAAAAATCTTTATACAGTTGCAGTCGGGTTGATGAATCTTGACGAGACTGAATTTGCAAGATTTGCGGCAGGAAGCGTTTTTATAGCAGTTCCAATTGTATTTTTATATTTCTTATTAATCAAAAATATGGTAAAAGGTTTAACTGCAGGGGCAGTAAAATGAGGGTAAAATAATGAAAAATAGAAAATTAAATAGATGTTTAATCATTATATTTTGCTAATAATAGCGGGATGAGCTTATTAGATTTTAGATTTGCAAATTCAGTTCGTAGTTTATTTACGAATCCTTCCTATACTATGCAAGACTTTTATAATGTCATAAAAGAAACGGAATCCGATTACAAAGAAGTAAATGATCAAGTCACTTTCATAGATAATCATGATATGAGCCGATTTTCAACGATAGTTAATGGCAATCGGACTGCTGTCAATCAAGCTTATGCTCTATTACTGACTTCTCGTGGAGTTCCAACTATTTATTACGGTAGTGAGCAATATGATAAAGGTGAGAGTGCCCCATATAATCGTTC
Source organism: Streptococcus sp. HMSC066F10 (assembly GCF_001813805.1). Lineage (NCBI taxonomy): Bacteria > Bacillati > Bacillota > Bacilli > Lactobacillales > Streptococcaceae > Streptococcus > Streptococcus sp. HMSC066F10. The sequence continues at coordinate 32,648 of NZ_KV814000.1, read as the reverse complement.
TGATATTACTTCATTTAATCAAACAACAGATGCCTATCAAATTATTAGCAAACTTTCAAAATTGAGAAAATCGAATAAAGCACTAGCATATGGTCAAACAGTTGAGCGATGGATTAATCAGGATGTGTTAATTTTTGAGCGGCACTTTGGGAATAGTGTTGCAATAGTAGCTGTCAATAAAGGAGATAAAAGTTATCATATAGATAATTTAAAGCCCCATTTACCTAAAGGAGATTATGTAGATAAACTAGCTTCTATGATGGCTGCAGGAAACATACAAGTTCGTTCAGATAATTCGGTTACTCCTTTTGAATTAAAAGCAGGCAGTGTTGGGGTATGGACTTATGATAATTCTCAAACAACGAAGTTATCTGTGGGGGATATAGATCCATCAATAGGCAGTGTTGGCAATGAAATAGCAATTACTGGAGAAGGTTTTGGAAACAAGGAAGGTCAAGTTAAATTTGGAGATACTAATGCGAAGGTGTTGAGTTGGTCTGATACTTTGATAAAAGTCTTAATACCTGAAGTAGCAGCTGGTAAATATGCAATTCACGTTTCAAATTTAAGAGGAGAAAAGGGGACCTATTCAGACTTTGAGGTTTTAACAGGAAAGCAAATTCCTGTAAGATTAATTGCAGACAACGCTCAAACGTTGCCGGGTGAAAATTTATACGTTGTCGGAAATGTTAGTGAATTGGGAAATTGGGATGCCAATAAAGCTATAGGTCCTATGTTTAATGCAACGGCATCGATTGCACAGTACCCTTCATGGTTTTATGATATCAATTTACCCAAAAATAAAAACATAGAATATAAGTTTATTAAGAAAAATAAAGATGGACAAATTATTTGGGAAAGTGGAGAAAATCATAAGATAACAAGTAGTGAAGAAGCACAAAACAAAAGAGCAAGTTGGCAAAACTAAATGACTTGATACTAAGAAGAAATAATAGAACTTCTTTACAATGTCAAAAATAGATTTCAAAATTGTAAGCAAGTTTGTAATCTGTCTTTACACCTATATAATACAAATTTTGTAGTAAATTAGGAAAGATTTGAGGCTGGGACAAAAGAGTCCCGGTCTCGTTTTTTTGTAGAAATAGCCTCTTGATGCGGTAGCTAATTGGACTTTTGTTCGTCTTTTCGTGGTTCCATCGCCTTTGTGTTTGTTATATTGGAATATGCTGAAGGAATGAGTTCAGACATTAAATTTCAAGTTTTTGAGTGGTTTTGTTTATTTATTATATAAAATGGAAAGTAGTGATTGTTTGTATCTACAATCAGCCATTTCTGCTCTTTCATATTCATATTAAATTTTGTTTTTTTGTATAAATATAATATAATAAACCTAGCTAAACCAGAGTTTTCTGTTTAAGATTGCTGTTGATAAGGAGAAAAAATGAGAGCAGGTAAAGGAAAAAAGCAATATCGCAATTGTCGTAAATATCTATTATTTTCTCTATTAGTTTTTGTTTTGACGGGCTTAGTTTTTCTCTATGTAAAGGGAATTTCATCAGATAGTAAACAGGTCAAGATAGGAGCAACCTATATGACGATGAATAATGATTTTTATAAAACTTTAAATGCGGAGATTGAGAAAAAAACGAATCAACAGGGCAATCGGCTTTATGTGCGGGACCCAGAATTAGACGAAGACAAGCAAAGTCAGCAGATTGATTATTTTGTTCAAGAAAGAGTAAATGTGATTGTTATAAACCCAGTTAAGAGTGACAGTCCAAAGATTCTGACTTCTTTAAATAAAGCCAGAAAAGCGGGAATCAAGATTATTGTTGTGGATGCACCTGTTAGCAAAGATGCTAAAGTTGATACTACTATTGTGTCAGACAATTATCAAGCCGGTGTGTTGATAGCAAACGATATGATGAAACGATTGTCAAGTGCGAAGGTTTTACTATTGGAACATCATAACGCTGTGTCTGCGATGGATCGGATTCAAGGATTTTTAGATACGATTAAAGGGCATCCTGCTTATCAGGTGGTTTCTAAGCGGGAAACATTGGGGCAGACGGAAGAAAGTATGCCTCAAGTAAAAAAGGCATTGAACGAAGGAATGCAATTTAATGTGGTCATGTCTTTAAATGATCGTGCTGCAATCGGAGCTCTCGCAGCCATAAAAGATCAAGGTGTGACAGACAATATTGCAATTTATGGCGTAGATGGCTCGCCTGATATTAAGAATTTCCTTGCCAACACCAATGATATTCAAGGAACGGTTGCCCAGTCTCCGATTCAAATGGGCGGAAAGGTGACAGAAGTGATTGAGCGCATGATGAAGCATCAATCTTACAAAAAGGAGTACCTGATTCCTGTTCATTTGGTGAATAAAGATAACATCGGGCAATATACAATTACAGGGTGGCAATAATGAGACGAAATAAAAGTATTTTTTATAGCAAAATTGCTTTAATGGTCATCAATTTTATTGCCATTGTTTATAATGCCTCTATTTATCTTTTTGCGACGAATTACGTGGTCGCAAGAGGTTATGCTCATTCACTATTGGGGCGTTTGGATGCTATCCCAGGCTCGCCGAGCTTTAGTTTTTGGTTAGCTATTATCTTTTATGCTTGCTTGCTATTAGTATTTTATTACCGCGAGAAACACCCAAATCAGCTATCCGTTTATGATAAAGTAACTATTATTGAGATTTTGCTGATGTTAGTTATCTTTTCTGTCCTGCATTCTTCTTATAATGGTCTGATTCTCTTGGTTTTTGCGGATATTTTTTACGGTTCTAAGGAGTTCAACACTTCAAAAGATCGGAAATATTGGTTTTCCTTTATCATTTTGAGCTTTACTATGTTGCTCTTATCCAACTATGATTTGATGTCACTTTTTGTTAAATTGCCTTCGTTAGATACCTACATTCGCTTTTGTCCAGAATCCATTCGCATGGCTCTCCTTTTTGGAAAGAATTTTCTCTTTTCACTGAATCTAGTTGTCTTTATGATTTCTCTACTATTTTATATTTTATCTGCGATGACCGAAAAACATCATATTGAAGAAGAGCTACGCATGGCCGCACAAGCCAATCGCGAGTTGAATAGTTATTTAGCCTTATCTGAAAAAATCGCAGAAGACCGTGAAAGAAAGCGAATCGCTAGAGAAATTCATGATACGCTAGGGCATGCTTTGACAGGGATTTCTGCGGGGATTGATGCAGTTAAAGTATTGGTGGATATTGACAAAAATCGTGCTAAGGAACAGTTAGAAAATGTTTCTGTGGTTGTGCGAGACGGTATCCGTGATGTGCGAGGTTCACTCAATAAAATGCGACCTGGTGCTTTAGAAAATAATAGCTTAAAGGAAGCGTTGTTCAAAATTATTCGAGAATATGAAGCCATTTCTAATTTGGAAATTCATTTTCGCTATGAATGGGCCACAATTGATTTAGATATTGCAAAAGAAGATATTGTCTTTCGGGTGATTCAAGAGTCCATTACCAATTCGGTACGGCATGGGCATGCCAAAACGGTTTGGATTGAGTTATTAGAAGAAGAGAATTATATCATGACCATTCAAGACGATGGAGTCGGCTTTGATGAGCTTTACTATGGTTATGGTCTCAAACAAATGCAGGAGCGTTTGGCGATTATTGGTGGGAATGTTCATTTTGAAAATCGCAACGGTTTCTATACTCATATTGAAATTCCGAAAATAGGAGGAAAAAATGATTAAAGTTTTAATAGCAGATGATCAAGCCTTGATTCGTGAGTCTTTACAGATTGTTTTATCGGCACATCCAGATATTGAAGTAGTGGGAATAGTCGGAGATGGCAAAGAAGTGCTTGACAAACTGCATCATGTACACCCTGATGTGATTTTAATGGACATTCGAATGCCTGTTATGGACGGTGTTCTCTGTACAAAGGCAGTCAAAGAACACTATCCAGATATCAAAATTATTATTCTAACAACTTTTGATGACGATGATTTCATTTTTTCTGCTTTAAAATATGGTGCTTCTGGTTATATCTTAAAAGGAGTCTCTACTGAAGAATTGTATCAAGCTATTCAAACGGTTCACAAAGGCGGAGCTATGATTAATCCGAACATTGCTAGCAAAGTGTTTAAAATCTTTTCACAAATGGCGCAGTCGAATTTTGCCATTTCTGTTGCGGAAGAAAATGTAGAAGATATGAGTCAGACTGAGTGGAAGATTATCCAACAAATTGGTTTTGGAGTTTCAAACAAGGAAATTGCAGCGAAGTTGTTCTTGTCTGAAGGGACAGTGCGGAATTACTTGTCAGGTATTCTGACGAAATTAAATTTGCGAGATCGCACGCAATTAGCTATTTGGGCTGTGCAGACAGGTGTTACCCAACGTGATTTTAGTAAGGACAATGACAAATGAAGTGGCGGATGAGGTATTTGACGATGTTCGTCTCGGCTCTCCTTTTAGTGACCCTTAGCTTTGTTTTATGGACTTCCAATCAAAAAAAGATTTTGCGAATTGAAGTGTATGCAGGCAGCAGCTGGGACGTTCCGAATAGTCGTGAGAATAGAGTGTTAGACAATATTATTCGCCAATTTGAAAAGTCACATCCCAATGTCAAGGTCGTTTATGAGAGTGGAATTCCTAAAAAGGACTATGACAATTGGCTAGCAGAAAAGATTCTAAAAGGTGAGCAGGCAGATGTATTTATGGTGCCTGAAAATGATTTTTCAATGTTGGCATCTTCTGGAGCATTCAAATCTTTGGATTCTTTGATTAGTAAGGAAGAAGCCGCGGCTTACTATTCAGTTGCCTACCAAGCTGGACAGTATCAGGGGCGCAGTTATGCTTTGCCGATTGAAAGTAACCCTGTCATGATGTGTGTCAATAAGGATTTGCTGGAAAAAGAAGGCATTTCAATTCCTAACTCTAATTGGACTTTAGAGGATTTATATGCGATTTGTCAAAAAGTAACAAAGGATACAGATGGTGACAGTCTGATTGACCAGTATGGCATTACGGATTATACTTGGAAGCAAGCCTTGGTGGCGTATAACGGGCATTTAAGAAATCAAAATGGTGTTAATGTTGATAGTGTCGAAATGCATCAGGCACTCTCCTTTATCAGTAAATTGGATTCATTAAATCAACGGTACAAGGTAACGTCAAATGATTTTGATGAAGGTAAGGTCGCCTTTTATCCAATGAGTTTGGCTCAATATCGAACCTACAAACCCTATCCCTACCATGTGGCAAAATATTCTAGATTTTCTTGGACTTGTATTCCCATGCCAGCTGCTAAAGCAGGAATTCCTGCAACACAAGTGAAAACGTCCCTTTTTGCCATGTCTTCAAAGACAAAACAGGACAAATTAGCTTGGGAATTTATGAAATTATTGTGTCAAAATCAAAAAACTCAACAGAATTTATTTGAAAAGTCGCAAGGAACATCTGTCTTGCTATCAGTTGTTAAAAGCAGTCAGACGAAAAAGATTTTACAAGCAGATGATTTTGGGCTGAATTCATTGACTTCTCAAAGATTGGATCATATGATGAAACATTCTGTCTTAGATATTAGTCGAGATGTGGATTATCACTCTCTGGAACGCATTTATCACTTACTCGAAAATGCTCTCAAGAACAATGAAATCGACAGTCGCTTGCCAAGTATTCAAAGGGAAATGGAAGAAACAGGCAAATAGAGGTTTAACGAAGAATAAATATCAAAATAGTCAGATGAGAGATTTTTGAACTCAAAGCTGGCTATTTTTCTTTTTGAAAAACTATATGACATTTGTCATATTTTAACTAACAAATGTCATCTTTACAAAGTGACATTCGACAATATGAAATCGGTTCCATGTTTGGTAAAATAAGGCTAGGAAATGAAGGAGGAAAGAACATGAAATATCTAGTACTGGTCAGTCATGGTGGACTAGCAGAAGGTGTGCAAAGCTCTTTGAGGATGTTCGCTGGGGATAAGACCGACCAAGTCGTTGCAGTAGGCCTAAAAGAAGGCAAGTCTGTTGAAGATTTCGCTCTTGACTTTCGTCAAGCGTTAGCAAATCTGGGAACAGAAGATACGGTTTTGGTGTTGGCAGACATTGTCGGAGGAAGTCCTTTGACGACAGCTTGCAATGTTTTATCAGAACTTGGCAAGTTAAACACTGCAGTCGTACTTGGTGGTCTCAATTTGACAATGGCACTCACAGGCTTAGTGATGAAAGATATGTTGGAAGGAAAAGAATTGGCACAAGCCATTCTCTCAGAAGCATCCGTAGCGCTGCAAGAATTTGATGTAGTTGCTAGTGACGAAGAGGATGAAGACGATATTTAAAAAAAGATTAAAAAGGAGATTTATCATGACAATTTCATTTGTACGTATTGATGACCGTATGATTCACGGTCAAACAGTAACTCGCTGGGCAAAGGAATATCCTTGTGACGGCTTAGTTGCTGTCAATAATGCTGCAGCAGGAAATGCAGTTTTGAAACAAGCCTACAAAGCAGCTTCTGATAAAAAAACATTCGTTTGGACAAACGAAGCATGGAAAGAAAAATCACAAAAGGTATTGGATTCCGATAGTCGCTATTTCTTGATTACTAAAAATTCAATTGATATGAAAGAAATACTAGTTGATCAAGGTTTTGTGCCTGGTGATATCAAAGAAATCATCGTTGGTCCAGCCAATGACCGTCCAGGAGCTATTAAATTAGGAAACAACCAATCCATCACACAAGAGGAAGCGGAAGCACTTGAAGCGATTCAAAAAGCTGGCTATAAAGTGAAATTCCAACTCTTGCCAGATGTGTCTATTGGCTACTGGGACGATTTCAAATCTAAATTTGGTTTTTAACAAAATATAATAAGCATTAAGGAGGCTTTATTATGACAATTTCGTGGTTTCAAGCCGCTTTACTAGGGTTATTTGCCTGTCTATCATCTATGCCTGGTCTAGGTGGTACTTCCATTGGTAACTATACTCTTGGGCGCCCACTTGTAGGTGGTCTTGTTTCAGGACTGATCTTAGGAGATGTGAAATTAGGTATCATCTGTGGGGTTGCGATGCAACTTGTTTACATCGCTTTGGTAACACCTGGCGGTACTGTTTCAGCTGACGTTCGTGCGGTTTCTTATATTGGGATTCCTCTGGCAATGGTTGCTATTCAATCACAAGGACTATCACTTGACTCTGCAGACGCTGCTAACTTGGCTAAATCAATGGGAACACTCGTTGGTACAGTCGGTACAGTTCTTTTCTATGGTACAGCTACTATGAATCTACTTTGGCAACATATTGGTTGGAAAGCTGTTGAAAAAGGTGAATTTAAACGCCTGTACATGGTAGACTGGGGCTTTCCTTGGATTTCACACTTAGTATTCTCATTCTTGCCAACGCTTATTATGTGTAAATTAGGTGCTGATGCGGTTACTGCTTTAAAAACAGCTCTTCCATTAGATGGTATTCCAATGAAAACCCTCTTTACGGTCGGCTCTCTCCTTCCATGTGTCGGAATTGCCATCCTCTTAAAACAAATCGTTGAAAAAGCTGTTGATTTCATTCCATTCTTTGTTGGATTTACTTTAGCAGCTTCATTAGGACTTAACCTTGTATCTTGTGCAGTCATTTCATTAATCTTTGCAGTATTATTCTATGAAATTCAAATGGCGAAAAATGTAAGAGCACAAGCGGCTGCCAGTGCAAGTTTTGATGATGACGATGAGGAGGATATTTAAAATGGTTAAATTAACGAAAAAAACATTAGGAAAATCTTTTCATCATTGGTATTATGGGAACTTGACTTGCTTCTCACAAGAACACATGCAAACCTTTGGATATCTGGCTTCAATGTTACCAATTGTGGAAGAATTATATTCTAAAAAAGAAGATCAAGCAAAAGCAATGCACACCTACACCGCATTCTTTAACACGGAGCCGCAATTAGGTGCATTGATTGTAGGGATTACAGCAGGTTTAGAAGAAGCGCGCGCGAATGGGGCTGATGGAGTAGATGATGAAACAATCAACGGTCTTCGTGCTGGTCTCATGGGACCTGTTGCAGGAATTGGTGATTCACTGATTGTTGGTACTTTGATTCCGATTATACTAGGTATTGCTCTCGGTTTGTCAAACGGTGGTTCACCACTTGGTGCGATTTTCTATATCGTGGTTTGGAACTTGCTCGCCTACTTTGGTATGAAATTCGCCTACTTTAAAGGGTACGAACTAGGAGATAAAGCAGTTGAATTTCTTGTAGGCCCTCAAGGACAAGCTATCCGTAAGTCGGTGTCTATCATTGGTGGTATGGTCATCGGTGCGGTTGCAGCGACATGGGTACCTGTTAAGACAGCTTTCAAATTGAAAGATTCTTCAGGGAAAGCCTTCTTGGTTTTACAAAGCCAATTAGACGGTGTTTATCCAGGTTTATTGACAGCTTTGTTTATCGTCTTTTGCTGGTGGTTGATGGCGAAGAAAAATCTCTCACCAATCAAAGTAATGTTGCTTCTCGTTGTAGTGGCCTTTCTTGGTGTATTGGTTGGCTTCTTCAATCCAGGATTGAAATACTAAATAGGAGAAAAATATGACAGAACAAGAATTGATTCAAGGATATGAAACGGAAATTCAATACCAAAAACACATGATTGAAAATCTAGGGCGTTGGTTTAGTCTCTTCTTTACTATTACTAGTATCGGTCTTGTTCTGGTTTATTTCTTCCGTCAGACCAATTTTATTAGCTTCATTGCTGGAACGATCCTAGCGGTCCTAGGGATTCTAGCAATGCTTGTCTTTGGTTATGGTATTTATAAAGGACGATTGAATATTAAAAAAGTTATTGACGATTTTGAAGAAAAATTAAGATTGATCCAATAAAAACTTATTTGCTTTCCCCCTAAAAACTTTGTCGTTTGACAGAGTTTTTTTCTTGACTATTTCTGACCAAGTGATACAATAGAAAATGTAAATATTAGCACTCGTGTATATAGAGTGCTAAAACAAGATATTGGAGGTAAACAAATGCTTAAACCATTAGGCGACCGTGTGGTCCTAAAAGTAGAAGAAAGAGAACAAAAAGTTGGTGGCTTTGTCATTGCAGGCGCAGGACAAGATGCAACGAAGACGGCAAAAGTTATAGCTGTCGGGGAAGGAATTCGTACGCTCAACGGTGAACTCGTTGCTCCAAGCGTGAAGGTCGATGATACTGTTCTCGTTGAAAGCCACGCAGGAATTGAAGTCAAAGACGGCGAAGAAAAGTACCTCGTTGTCAATGAAGCAAATATTCTAGCGATTGTTGAATAAATAAAAATTTATAGAAAGAGGAATTGTAAAAATGGCAAAAGATATTAAATTTTCAGCAGATGCAAGAAGCGCCATGGTGCGTGGTGTTGATATTTTGGCAGATACCGTTAAAGTAACCTTAGGCCCTAAAGGGCGCAATGTCGTTCTTGAAAAATCATTTGGCTCACCACTCATCACAAATGACGGTGTCACCATTGCAAAAGAAATCGAACTCGAAGATCATTTTGAAAATATGGGAGCTAAGTTGGTGTCAGAAGTTGCATCAAAAACCAATGATATCGCTGGTGACGGAACAACTACTGCGACTGTGTTGACGCAAGCAATTGTCCGTGAAGGAATCAAAAATGTAACTGCTGGTGCAAACCCAATCGGCATTCGTCGTGGTATTGAAACAGCTGTTGCAACAGCTGTTGAAGCCTTAAAAGCAAATTCTGTTCCGGTTTCTAATAAAGAAGCCATTGCGCAAGTTGCAGCCGTATCATCACGCAGTGAAAAAGTCGGAGAATACATCTCTGAAGCTATGGAAAAAGTTGGCAACGACGGTGTCATCACTATTGAAGAATCAAAAGGAATGGAAACAGAGCTAGATGTTGTGGAAGGTATGCAGTTTGACCGTGGCTATCTTTCTCAATACATGGTAACAGATAATGAAAAAATGGTTGCTGATTTAGATAATCCATATATCTTGATTACAGATAAGAAGATTTCTAATATCCAAGAAATTCTTCCTTTGTTGGAAAATATCTTGAAGACTAGTCGTCCATTATTGATTATCGCAGATGATGTAGACGGTGAAGCTCTTCCAACTCTTGTGTTAAATAAAATCCGCGGTACTTTCAATGTAGTCGCTGTGAAAGCGCCAGGATTCGGAGACCGTCGTAAGGCTATGTTAGAAGATATTGCGATTTTGACTGGTGGTACAGTAATTACAGAAGATCTTGGTCTGGAATTGAAAGATGCAACGATTGAAGCGCTTGGACAAGCCTCAAAAGTGACTGTGGACAAAGATAGCACTGTTATCGTTGAAGGCTCTGGTGATTCCGAAGCGATTGCTAACCGTGTGGGTGTTATTAAATCCCAAATCGAAAGTTCTACGTCTGACTTTGACCGTGAAAAGCTCCAAGAACGCTTAGCGAAATTGTCAGGCGGTGTGGCTGTCATCAAAGTTGGTGCTGCAACAGAAACAGAACTCAAAGAAATGAAACTCCGCATCGAAGATGCCCTCAATGCAACTCGCGCCGCTGTTGAAGAAGGAATTGTCTCAGGTGGTGGAACAGCCTTTGTCAATGTTTTAAGTGCCGTTGAAGCGCTAGAGTTGTCAGGTGACGAAGCAACTGGTCGCAACATCGTTCTTCGTGCGTTAGAAGAACCTGTTCGCCAAATCGCTTTGAATGCAGGATTTGAAGGTTCTATCGTCATTGACCGCTTGAAAAATTCGAAAGCTGGAACTGGTTTTAATGCTGCTACAGGTGAATGGGTGAACATGATTGATGCTGGGATTATTGACCCAGTCAAGGTTACTCGTTCTGCCCTTCAAAATGCAGCTTCAGTAGCGAGCCTCATCTTAACAACTGAAGCAGTTGTTGCTAACCAACCAGAACCAGCCAGTCCAACTCCAGCAATGGATCCAAGTATGATGGGCGGCATGATGTAATATATAACTAAAACCCTTGTAATATCAAGGGTTTTACTATTGTCTGAAACATGATTAAAGGCAAGGAGGGGCAAAAAAGGGGCAAAAGTTTATAACTTGTTTAGAGCGTCTATAGCATTCTTTCTTGCGTTTTTTGTGACGTGATTATAAATAGCTAGAGTAGTTTCAGGGTCAGAGTGTCCTACTCGCTCCATAATTACCTTAAGTGGGACAATAAAGAGATGTGGGAATGTCTGAATATGTGGCTAGTTAAATACTTTTTGAAATGCAGCTCTTACCCATGTTCAATTTTGAGAGTGGGACAGAAATCAATCATTCGAAGAATTTGATTTTTCAGCAAGTCCCAATTTCTAGTTGCTGACCTAAAATAGTCCACAGGACTGTTTTGACTTTTACCTTTGCACAGTTGGTTAGGATAGCCGCTATCACCGGTATAACAAGGGATAAGGTTATCCAACCAACCACTGTGTATTGCAAGCCAAACTATAAAATGCATGAGGTTGGGAACTTTTGTCTCAACCTCTTTTTTAGCTTGATTTCATATAGAAGACAAAAAGGATACAAAGTAAAAATAGAAGTTCCAAAAATGTTCGATGAATATTAGGAATTTATTGCTGTTACTTAATAAATTAGTACCACTTGACAAAGCCATTCTCTTTTGTCTATTTGTCTCTGCTCCTTTTCTGTGGTAAAATAGTGATACATTTCTAAGGAGAAAACAATGATTGATGTTGAAGAAATTCTGAGTAAAATGAATCCCAATCAAAAGATCAATTACGACCGCGTGATGCAAAAAATGGTCAAAGTTTGGAAAGCAGACCAGAAGCGTCCTACGATTTTGATGCACACCTGCTGTGCACCTTGCTCAACTTATACGCTGGAGTATTTGACCCAGTATGCGGACGTGACGGTTTATTTTGCCAATTCAAATATTCACCCCAAAGCAGAATACCAACGCCGTGCCTATGTTACTCAAAAATTTGTTCACGATTTTAATGAAAATACTGGTAATCATGTTCAATATTTAGAAGCTCCCTATGAGCCTCAGGAATTTTTCCGGACAGTACACGGTTTGGAAGAAGAGCCGGAAGGTGGCGATCGTTGTAAAGTTTGCTATGATTATCGCTTGGATAAAACGGCACAAGTGGCGGTTGATTTGGGATTTGACTATTTTGGAAGTGCCTTGACAATCAGCCCTCATAAAAATTCGCAGACAATCAATAGCGTTGGAATTGAAGTACAGAAAGTTTATGCAACGCAGTATCTTCCTAGTGATTTCAAGAAAAATCAAGGCTATAAGCGCTCAGTCGAAATGTGCGAGGAGTACGACATTTACCGCCAATGTTATTGTGGTTGTGTATTTGCAGCACAGGCGCAAGGAATTGACCTCGTTCAGATTAAAAAAGATGCGACGGCTTTTTTGAAAGGAAAAGATTTAGAAAAAGATTATTCGCATATCAAATTTACTGTCACGAATGGAGAATCCTAAAATAACGCTTGTATGGAGTTGATTGCGCTTCTTTATACAAGGTTATTTTTGTTTGTACATTTAGAAGTTTTATATCTTGACGTCATCAATATATTGTGTTATCATTTTCTTTGGCACAATATATGGTAGTTCAACTGAGACTGATGACCTGATATTGGATAGATTTGGGAGGTGCAGGAAGATAGTGATTATTTTAGCGGGCATGATTGGGGTAGGCAAGACGACCTACACTTATCGACTAGCCGAGGAATTAGGAACGCAGCCTTTTTTTGAACCTGTAGAAGAAAACCCTATTTTGGATAAGTATTATGAAGACCCTGATAAGTATGGTTTTGCTTTGCAGATTTACTTTCTAAACAAACGCTTTAAAATGATTAAAGCGGCCTATCATGATGACAATAACATTCTAGATCGTTCTATTTATGAAGATGCTCTGTTTACTTACATCAATACCCTCAAAGGCAGCATTAGTGAGCAAGAGTACAATATCTACTTGGAACTTTTGGACAATATGATGGAAGAAATCCAAGGTTTACCTAAGAAGGCGCCAGATTTGTTGATTTATTTAGACGGAAGTTTCGATCATATTATGAACAATATCAAAAAACGTGGTCGCGATTATGAGCAACCAAATGAAGAAAATGGGCTCGCTGACTACTATCAGCTGCTTTACAAGCATTATCAAAATTGGTATGAAGATTACAATTATAGTCCTAAAATGAGAATTGCAACGGATGATTTAGATATTGCAAATCCAAATGACTGGAATCACGTGTATCAACAAATTCAACAAAAAATGAAAACGATTGGGCTTCAAAAGTGAGTTCAATCAAAAAATCTCAAAATCGCTTCGAGATTTTTGTGTATATAAATAAAAAGGGTGACAGATGATAACGGATAGACAAGCGAAAATTCTTCAAGAAGCGAGAGATTTTGTTTATGCTGAACTGAAAGACGAGATGAGCGGGCATGACTGGTGGCATATTGTGCGTGTCACGAACAATGCTGTAGAAATTGCTACACAAGAACAAGCAGATGTTTTTATTTGCGAGCTAGCTGCCTTGCTGCATGATATAGCTGACGGGAAATTAAATGAGAATGAAGAGGTGGGCTTGCAAAAGGTTGAGCAATGGCTACAGAATCATCAGGCTTCAGATGCGGAAATAGCTCATGTGCTGGATATTATTTCAACGATGTCATTTAAAGGTGGTCATCAACAGAAGAATGTCAGCACTTTGGAGGGGAAAATTGTTCAAGACGCTGACCGTTTGGATGCGATTGGAGCGATTGGAATAGCGCGAGCTATGGCTTATTCAGGTCATATAGGGAGACCGATTCACGATCCAGATTTGCAGCCGAGAGAAAACATGACATTGGAAGAATATCGCGCTGGGAAGAGTTCAGCTATCATGCATTTCTATGAGAAATTACTCAAATTAAAAGACTTGATGAATACAGACTATGCTAAGCAATTAGCGATAGGTCGCCACCACTTTTTGGAAGAATACCTAGAGCAATTCTATGCAGAATGGGATGCGAAAAAGTGACAATTAAAGATACGAAAAAGCTGAGAATATAACTTCCCAGCTATTTTAATATGCCCAAAATGGTAGCTAGATTATTTACGAAAGGCATCAACGATATAGGTAAAACCAGCAATTAAAAATGCAAAAGCAACGGCATAAATGACAAAGACGCTTGTAGCTGTTGGATTGAACAAAATGACTAATCTAAGCAGAAATACAAGTAGCGCCACCCACATGATGTGATTGCCAATAGCAGGGAAAATCAGTCCTAGACAATTACCTTTAAAGAAAGCAATAATGGCTTCTACAATTAACTAAATTCCTAAAATGGTTGGAATGATGACAGGTAAGGTCACAATCCATAGGCAACGAGGTAGAGAGCTAAGAGAAGATTAACAATCCCTTGGAAAAGATAAACTGGTGAGCGAAGCTCTTTTGGTACAGAGAAATAGCCTAAAATAGCTGCTATAGAAGCAACCAGTAAACCAAATGCAATCCACCAGCTGTAAGCAACAAGATTAGCTACTGGGTTTGTAAATAGAAAAAGTGCTAAAAGGATAAAAACAACTCCTGCAAGGAATAGCAATAAACGATTAGAAATTTCATTTCAATACCCCCTATATAGTATAGTTTGAGAATGAAAGCATTTTAACTCTTTTGATGGGAGATATCAAGAAAGGAAATAGATAGTTTGAGAATTTTAGTATGGCTTTTTGTGGAACAAAAAAGGCTGTTTTATTATTTTTTGTAACTATAACAAGGTTAGAAGATTATAAGTGGGAACAACAAAAAAGAGGATGGGACAAAAATCCGACCTCAAATATAAAAAGCGAACAAAA
>NZ_KV814000.1:3951-17781 GCF_001813805.1 Streptococcus sp. HMSC066F10 | reverse complement strand
CGAACAAAACTAGTTTTCTGGTAATCAGAAAACTAGTTTTGTTCGCTTTTAGCATTTAATTATAGATTTGAAGGGCTTAATAATTAAGATTTTTAAAAATTGAAATCTTTTTGTCCCAAACTCTTTCTACTTAAATTTTATTATGCCCCCTACAGGGCTCGAACCTGTGACCCATGGATTAAGAGTCCACTGCTCTACCAACTGAGCTAAGGAGGCAACAGAAAAAGCTGTATTGGTGCCGGACCTTCACGATTTGTATTGAACCCGCGCAATTAAGCAGGTGGGCAACTCGCTCTAACTGAAGCTGCTTCCGCGTGAGACGGCCTGCAAGCTGTTAGAAGTCTTTTGTTTCCCTAATAATACAAAAAATAGTCGGTCAACACTTAAGTGTGAAGTCGTACACCACAGCGTTTCTATAATTATGATACCACAATTTTTGAAAAATTCAAGAGAAAAAATTGATTTTTTGCAAACGACACCACGATTTTTTAGTGGTTTTTGAGTTGTTCAATCTTATTTTTAGTCATGCCAAGGGCTCGTTCGTACTTCCCGTTTTCGTTCGGAGTGAAATAATCGGCATTTTTAATTTTTTCAGGAAGGTAGTCTTGCTGCACCCAATTACCAGGATAGTTATGTGGATATTTGTAATCTTGCGCGTTTCCCAGCTCCTTGCTACCAGCGTAGTGACCGTCTCGTAGATGGCGGGGGATAGGTAAGTTTCCATTTTGTCGCAAATCCGAAAGAGCTTTATCTATAGCTACTATGGCAGAGTTGGACTTAGGAGAAAGTGCTAGGTCAATGACAATGTTGGCAATGAGGATGCGAGCTTCTGGGAACCCGATTTTTTGAGCAGCTTCAAGTGCGGTCACTGTATGAATCTGAGCATCGGGGTTTGCCAGACCAATGTCCTCATAAGCGATGACCGTCAGACGTCGTGCGAGACTGGGAAGGTCTCCAGCTTCAATCAAGCGAGCTGCATAATGGAGACTGGCATTGACATCAGACCCGCGAATAGACTTCTGTAAGGCGGACAGAACGTCATAGTGCCCGTCTCCGTCCTTGTCCATAGTGATGTAGCTATTTTGCAGGCTGTTTTCCATAATATCCAGAGTGATATGGCGAACGCATGTATTATCTGCTTGAGTAGAGAGAACTGCTAAATCTAGAGAATTAAAGGCTGAGCGCAAGTCTCCGTTCGTGGAAGTGGCAATGAAATCCAGAGCGTCATCATCTAGCTGGACAGGAAAGTCAAAGCCTCGTTCGGTGTCCGTCAGGGCTGTTTGAATAGCTTGTTTAATATCGTCATTTGTCAGAGGCTCCAGCTCGAAAATCTGTACCCGGCTGCGAATAGCAGGAGTGACGGAGAAAAAAGGATTTTCTGTTGTGGCACCAATCATGATGATTAGACCGTTTTCTAACAGAGGGAGGAGGAAGTCCTGCTTTGTCTTATCCAAGCGGTGAATCTCATCTAAAAGTAGCACCAAACCACCAGAGAACTTGGCTTCTTCCGCAATCTCTTGCAGACGCTTCTTACTATCAACGGTAGCATTAAAGGTCCGAAAAGCAAATTTTGTAGTACCAGCGATGGCAGAAGCAATGGAAGTCTTACCGATGCCGGGCGGACCATAGAGAATCATGGAAGACAGGCGATTGGCTTCCACCATGCGACGAATGATTTTTCCTTCACCGACCAGATGTTTCTGACCGATGACCTGATTGATATTTTTAGGCCGCATGCGAATCGCTAAATTGTCTGGCATACGTTTTCCTCCTTACTGGTATTCTTTTCAACTGTTCTGATTTATGTTACTATAGTTATATCTATTTTAACACATTTTAAAGGATTGGAGAGAGGCTGGCTATGGTTAAATATGGATTTTTGGATATATTAAATGAAGAAATGGGGCAATGCTTTCCATTTGACTATGAGATAAACTGGGATAAGAAGAATCATGCCGTAGAAGTGTCCTTTCTCTTAGAAGTACAAAATGCAAATGGCATCGAACTGTTAGATGTGGATGGAGAAAGTAGCACAGAAGACATTTTCTTTGAAGAAAGCGTTCTCTTTTATAATCCTGCTAAGTCTCACTTTGAAACAGAGGATTATCTAACAGTTGTTCCTTACGAGCCAAAAAAAGGTTTGTCTCGTGAATTCTTGACCTACTTTGTGGATTTTTTGAAGCAGACAGCCGAAGAGGGATTAGATGCTCTCATGGATTTTCTGGCAGATCCAGCGGCAGAGGAATTTGAAATTGTCTGGAATAATAAAGCTTTTGAAAAAGCCAGAGCAGATTTGCAAGAGACGGACTTTTATCCCTATCCGAGATACTAAAACACAAGGGTGTCCCAAGAAGACGACTAATTGTGCGGAAGAAAGTAAGAATGAGCGATATGACTGTTTTGCATCAAACGTTTGATTTCTCAGGCTGTAAAATTGCTTTGCTGCATGGTGATACAATTTTAACCATTTTAAGAGACGATATTTCGACTATTCCTTATCCTAATATGTGGGATTTTCCTGGCGGTGGGAGAGAAAAGGACGAGACGCCTTTTGAGTGCATTAAAAGAGAAGTCTTTGAGGAGCTGGGCATTGAACTGATGGAGGATTCCATTGCTTGGGTCAAATGTTATCAGGGATTTGTTCATCCTGAGAAAGTTTCTGTTTTCATGGTGGCTTCTATCTGTCAAGAACTAATAGATCAGATTGTCTTTGGTGACGAAGGACAGGGCTACAAATTAGTAAATATAGAAGAATTATTAGCGGATGAAAACGTCATCCCGCAGTTGAAAAGTAGATTGGGAGATTATTTGGAGGTGCAGAGATGATTCATATAGAACAAGCAGAAGCTACAGATTTAGAAACCATTATCGGTATTCAACGTGCTAGTTTTAAAGCTGTCTACGAAAAATATCATGACCAGTATGATCCTTATCTGGAAGATAGGGAGCGGATTAAGTGGAAGTTGGTGGAACGTCTTAATAGTTTTTACTATTTTGTCAAAGATGATGAGGAAATTGTTGGCTTTCTTCGCTTGCAAACCAACGATGAGCGAACAAAAGGTTGGCTTGGTACAGCTGCGATTTTGCCTCAATATCAGCGAAAAAGCTATGGCTACGAAGGGATTCGCCTGCTAGAGAAAAGATTTCCTACGATTACTCAGTGGGATTTGTGTACGGTTTTCCAAGATGAGCCTATGGTCAAATTTTATGAAAAATGCGGCTATCATCAAACGCATACTGAACCAGAGCAAGAGGGCATGGATATGGTTTATATGACGAAGAGTATTAAAAGAAAGGAATGACACATGAACACTTGGCAAGAACTAACTATCATGGTCAGCCGTGAGGCGGAAGAAGCGGTCAGTAATATTCTGATTGACCTAGGCAGTCAAGGTGTGGCGATTGATGACAGTGCGGATTATCTGGGGGAAGCTGGTCCTTTTGGGGAGGTGCTGCCTCAGGTAGAGCAGCTGAATATGGTTGCCATTACGGCTTATTACCCAGAAACAGCGAATCTTGAAATGATTCGTCAAGAAGTGAAAGAGCGTTTGGTACAGCTTAGAGATTTTGGTTTGGAGATTGGAGAAACCCAGTTAACCACTCAGCAGCTGGCAGAGGAAGATTGGGCGGACAATTGGAAAAAATATTTTGAACCGGCTCGAATCACCCATGACTTGACCATCGTGCCGTCCTGGACGGACTATGAGGTGACCACTGGTGAGAAGATTATCAAGCTGGATCCTGGCATGGCCTTTGGTACGGGCACTCACCCGACGACCAAGATGAGCCTCTTTGCTCTGGAGCAGGTCCTGCGGGGCGGAGAAACGGTGCTGGATGTGGGTACAGGCAGTGGGGTTCTCTCCATTGCCAGCTCTCTCTTGGGTGCCAAGGAGATTTTCGCCTATGACCTAGACGATGTGGCTGTCCGTGTTGCTCAGGAAAATATTGCGCTGAATGCTGGGACTGAAAATATTCATGTGGCAGCTGGCGACCTTCTCAAAGGCATTGATATTGAGGCTGATGTCATTGTAGCCAATATTCTGGCGGATATTTTGGTAAATCTAACGGATGATGCTTACCGTTTGCTTAAGGATGAGGGCTACCTGATTATGAGCGGAATTATCTCTGAGAAATGGAATCTGGTGCGGGAGTCAGCAGAAGCTGCTGGATTTTTCCTTGAGACCCACATGATTCAGGGCGAGTGGAATGCCTGTGTCTTTAAGAAAACCAAGGAGATTTCAGGAGTGATAGGAGGTTAGATGCAGCAGTATTTTGTGAAAGGACAGGTTGAAAATCCTGTCATTATCAGAGATAAAGATACCCTCAAGCATATGTTTTCTGTTATGCGTTTGGTAGAAGATGATGAGGTAGTACTGGTTTTTGAGGATGGTATTAAACGTCTAGCAAGAGTT
The DNA here is from genome assembly GCF_001813805.1 of Streptococcus sp. HMSC066F10. NCBI lineage: Bacteria > Bacillati > Bacillota > Bacilli > Lactobacillales > Streptococcaceae > Streptococcus > Streptococcus sp. HMSC066F10. Next base: position 13,369 of record NZ_KV814000.1, on the reverse strand, counting down.
GCAGATAGAGAGCGCCATGTGCTGAATCTGGTAGAAGAATTGCCAGAAAACGCGGAGCTGCCACTTCATGTGACGGTTGCTTCTGGCTTTCCCAAGGGAGACAAGCTAGAATGGGTAGCTCAGAAAACGACGGAACTGGGTGCAGCTGCTATCTGGGCCTTTCAGGCCGACTGGTCTGTTGCCAAGTGGGACGGTAAGAAACTTGCTAAAAAAGCAGACAAACTAGAGAAGATTGTTTTGGGAGCAGCAGAGCAGAGCAAACGCAATTGGGTACCAGAAGTTCGACTTTTCGAGAAGAAAATTGATTTTTTAGATTGTTTGAGCCAGTTTGACCGCGTCATTGTAGCTTATGAGGAATCTGCCAAAGGGGGAGAGTCTGCTGCTTTGGTCAAGGCTGTGACAGAACTCAAAAAAGGAAGTCGGATTTTATTTATTTTTGGTCCAGAAGGTGGCCTGTCTCCAGCAGAAATTGCCACATTGGAAGAGATGGGAGCTATACTTGCAGGGCTGGGTCCACGTATCTTGCGGACAGAGACAGCTCCGCTTTACGCACTCAGTGCAGTCAGTGTACTGACAGAGCTACTGCAATAGGGAAAAATCATTGGGAAAGCTAATTTCTATTGTCCTTAACTCCTGACTTTGGTATAATATAAGTGAAATATCTAGCTTAGCTAGAAAGGATGGAAGTACAGGAACAAATTTGCTAGCTAGATGACGAAAAATGCTTTTGCTTGATAAGGAGAGGAGGTTCAATCATGTCTTTATCTACCTTATTTGAGTTGTTGATTGCTATGCTAGGCGTTGTATCAGCTTGCTATCTCATTTATGCTTATGTTGAATTTATCGGAGATATGTTGCATACTGAAAAACATCACTTCTTCCATCACAACCCGCCTATTTAAAGGCGGGCTTTTTACCTGAAATGGTGCCATGTTCTTTTTCCTAGTATTGGGGAAATGGTATTGAATCTGCAGCTTTTAGGTATTTCTTATGATTCTATTGCTTTCTTCTGTATTTCCTTGTTTTCATATCGGTCTAAAAATGATAAAATGGTAGGAAGAACTGGAGAGAGAAAATGCCAAAAGAAGTGAATTTGACGGGCGATCAAGTGGTCGCTCTTACTAGAAAGTATTTATCATCAGAAGATGTTGCCTTTGTTCAAAAAGCTTTGGTTTATGCAGTAGGTCGGCATCGGGGGCAATTTCGCCAATCAGGTGAGCCATATATCATCCATCCGATTCAAGTGGCAGGGATTTTAGCTAAGCTAAAGTTGGATGCGGTCAGTGTCGCTTGCGGTTTTTTACATGATGTTGTAGAAGACACAGCTGCAACTTTGGACGATTTGGAAGGCGAGTTTGGACATGGTGTGCGCGTGATTGTCGATGGTGTGACCAAACTTGGTAAAGTCAAGTACATGTCTCACGAGGAGCAGTTGGCTGAAAACCACCGAAAAATGCTAATGGCGATGTCTAAGGATATTCGTGTCATTTTGGTCAAGCTGGCAGACCGTTTGCACAATATGCGAACGCTCAAGCATCTGCGCAAAGACAAGCAGGAACGCATCTCACGTGAAACCATGGAAATTTATGCTCCGTTGGCTCATCGCTTGGGGATTTCGAGCGTCAAATGGGAATTGGAAGATTTAGCTTTTCGATATTTGAATCCGACAGAGTTTTATAAGATTTCCCACCTGATGAAAGAAAAACGTCGGGAACGTGAGGAGTTAGTGGACGAAGTGGTTCATAAGATTGAAACCTATGCGTCTGAGCGTAATCTTCATGGGGAAATTTACGGTCGTCCTAAACATATTTACTCCATTTATCGGAAAATGCAGGACAAGAAAAAGCGTTTTGATGAGATTTATGACTTGATCGCTATTCGTTGCATTTTAGATACGCAAAGTGATGTGTATGCTATGTTGGGCTACATTCATGAACTCTGGCGACCAATGCCCGGACGTTTTAAAGATTATATTGCTAATCGCAAGGCAAATGGTTACCAGTCAATCCATACGACCGTCTATGGGCCTAAGGGACCGATTGAGTTTCAAATTCGGACCAAAGAAATGCACGAAGTGGCAGAATACGGGGTTGCTGCACACTGGGCCTATAAAAAAGGTATTAAAGGGCAGGTTGATAGCAAAGAATCGGCGATTGGGATGAATTGGATTAAGGAGATGATGGAACTCCAAGACCAGTCCAATGATGCACAGGATTTTGTGGATTCCGTCAAGGAAAATTACCTTGCTGAAGAAATCTATGTCTTCACGCCGGATGGTGCTGTTCGTTCGCTGCCAAAAGACTCAGGACCGATTGATTTTGCTTATGAAATCCATACAAAAGTGGGTGAAAAAGCGGTTGGTGCAAAGGTAAATGGTCGCATGGTGCCCTTGACTACGAAGTTAAAAACTGGGGACCAAGTTGAGATTATTACCAGTTCCAATTCCTTTGGACCGAGTCGTGACTGGATTAACCTTGTTAAGACTAGCAAGGCACGCAATAAAATTCGTCAATTTTTCAAAAATCAAGACAAGGAATTATCCATTTCTAAAGGTCGAGAACTTCTGCAAGCACAATTTCAAGAAAATGGCTATGTGGCTAACAAATACATGGACAAAAGACACATGGAAGAAGTTCTGCAAAAAACGAGCTACAAAACAGAGGAAACTCTTTTTGCGGCGATTGGGTTTGGTGAAGTTAGTGCTGTTTCGATTTTTAATCGTTTGACAGAAAGAGAACGCCGTGAAGAAGAGCGTGCTAAAGCAAGAGCTGAAGCAGAAGAGCTTGTTAAGGGCGGTGAAGTCAAGGTTGAAAACAAGGACACCCTCAAGGTCAAACATGAGGGCGGCGTCATTATCCAAGGTGCGTCAGGGCTTTTGATACGGATTGCCAAATGTTGTAATCCAGTTCCTGGTGATGAGATTGTCGGGTACATTACAAAGGGGCGCGGGGTTGCCATTCATCGTAAGGACTGTATGAATCTACGAGCGCAGGAAAATTATGAGCAGCGCTTGATTGAGGTCGAATGGGAAGAAAATACCTCTACGAAAGAATACACAGCGCACATTGATATTTATGGTTTGAATCGAGCAGGTCTTTTGAACGATGTGCTGCAAGTTTTGTCTAATACAACAAAAAATATCTCCACTGTGAATGCACAACCAACTAAGGATATGAAATTTGCCAACATTCATGTTTCTTTCGGAATCGCTAATTTATCCATGCTCACAACAGTTGTAGATAAGATTAAGAGCGTGCCAGAAGTTTATTCTGTCAAACGGACAAATGGCTAGGTGAGGACAGCAGAGCGGAAATGTTTTGCTAAAATTGCGTTTTTGTGAATTAATTCACAAAATGTAACGAAAATTAGGAAGTTCAACAATGAAAATAGTGATTCAGCGTGTGAAGCGAGCTTCGGTATCGATTGATAACGAACTTTATAATCAAATTCAGCAAGGACTACTGTTGCTAGTCGGTGTTGCTCCAGATGATGCTCAAGAAGATGTGGCATATGCAGCGAGAAAAATTGCCAATATGCGGATTTTTTCAGATGATGAAGACAAGATGAACTTGTCCGTCAAAGACGTAAATGGAGAAATTCTTTCTATTTCTCAATTTACCCTTTACGCAGATACAAAAAAAGGTAATCGCCCAGCTTTTATAGGCGCTGCTCAACCAGACTTGGCTAGTCAATTGTATGATGATTTTAACGAATTGCTAGGTCGAGAAATACCTGTTAAAACAGGTGTTTTCGCAGCTGATATGCAGGTTGAGTTAGTCAATGACGGACCGGTGACGATTGTGTTAGATACGAAGAATCGTTGAGAAAATGATAAATAAAAACGAGTCTGGACAAAACTGTTCCAGACTTGTTTGCTTTCTAGGATAAAACTCAATACGCATTGAGCAGTCTCCAATGTGTTAATGTTATCAGTTTCGACTTCCTTTTATATTTTTTTCCACATAAAGCTGTTGAGCGATAGCAGAGTTGACTTGCAGCTCTTTTCCATTGACCTTGAGCGCATACAGTTGAGCGTAAGGATCGTATTGCTCCAGAATCAGCGTATCTCCCAGATGTAAATCGTGTTTTTCCAAATATTTTAATAATTCAAATTCATCGTGAACTCGTGTTAAACGATAGGTCCCAGCATTTTCAACTTGATCTAAAGTCAATTGGTATTTTTCGACCAATAATTCACCTTTTGCAGGAATGGTTCCGCCGTGGGGACAGGTTTCTGGGAAATCCAGCATTTTTTCTAAGCGCTCGACAAATAATTCTGAAACGGTGTGTTCTAAGACTTCCGCTTCTTCATGGATTTGATCAGTCGTATATCCCAAATCATGTACGAGGAAAGCCTCGATTAAACGGTGCTTGCGATATAGCTCAGAAACAAGATGTAAACCAAGATCTGTCAGTAAATAACCGCTTGTTTTATCTTTTACAATCAATTTTTCGGCTTTCATCTTTTTAATCATTTCTGTGACAGCTGGGGGAGACACCTGCATCTGGGCGGCAATTTCTTTATTTGTAATTTTTTTAGTATGCGTACCAATCTCATAAATACATTTGAGGTAATCTTCTTTGTTTGGGGTCATATTGTCCTTTTACTCCTTATCATACTAGTATATCAAAAATAACTTAAGAATACAGCCGATAACCGCTTGTTTCAGAGAATGAAAGGCTTATTTATTCAAGAAGGATTTCAAGTAAAAAGGAACTGGTAATCATTTCCGGCTCCTTTTATATTTCTTATTTACTAAGACCTTCGGCAATTTTATCTAAATTCCATTTCATCATGTCGTAGTAGCTATCGCCTTTTTCTCCTTTTTCAGCGATTGAATCAGTGAAAATCTTGGCATAAATTGGAATTTTTGTATCTTTTGAAACAGTCTTCATTGGACGGTCATCAACACTACTTTCAACAAAGAGTGATGGTACTTTTGTTTTACGAAGTTTTTCAACCAATGTTTTGATTTGATCTGGAGTTCCTTCTTCTTCAGTGTTGATTTCCCAAATATAAGCAGATGGGACACCATAAGCTTTAGAGAAGTACTTGAAGCAACCTTCGCTTGTAACAATCATTTTCTTTTCAGCAGGAATATTATTGAATTTTGCTTTTGCTTCCTTGTCCAATGTTTCAAGTTTTGCAGTATAAGCTTTCAGATTCTTTTCATAAGTTTCTTTGTTTTTAGGATCTTTTTCAATCAAACGTTTTGCAATGTTTTTAGCATAAATAATTCCGTTTTCTAGATTGAGCCAAGCATGAGGATCTTCTTTCCCTTTTTCATTTTGACCTTCCAGATAGATAACATCCACTCCGTTACTTACAGCATAGTAATCTTTGTTCTCAGTCTTTTTCGCATTTTTGACCAATTTTGTAAACCAAGCATTTCCGCCGGTTTCCAAATTGATACCATTGTAGAAAATCAAATCAGCTTTTGATGTTTTTTTCACATCCTCTGGTAATGGTTCGTATTCATGTGGATCTTTTCCGACAGGAACGATACTGTGCAGATTGATTTTATCACCAGCGATATTTTTGGTAATATCAGCGATGATCGAGTTGGTAGCAACAACATTCAATTTTGAAGATTTGTTGGCAGAAGTTCCTTTTTGACCAGCGCAGGCAGCAAGCCCGATGATGGCTAAAAACAGAACGGCGATAAAACCTAATTTTTTCATATAAGGTTCTCCTTTAATAAATGAAATACTAATTTTATTTTAGCTTGGGTTTATTTTTTAGTTTGTTAAATCGTTGTTTTGGAGCGATAAAGAAACTAATGGCAAAGATAATGGCGGATGTCAGTACAATGCTTGAGCCAGCCGCAACATTAAAGGTATAGCCAATGAAAAGTCCTAAGACAGATGCAATTGCCCCCAAGCTAGAAGACAAGATAATCATCGTTTTAAGACTGTTAGCGTGAAGATAAGCAGTAGCAGCAGGTGTAATCAGCATGGCAACAATCAAAATCGTTCCCACGCTTTGCATAGCTGTAACTGCAACTAGCGTCAAGAGAATCATCAAGAGATAATGATAAAAATTGACTGGCATCCCCATCGCTTTTGCCAGAAGTGGATCGAAAGATGTAATCAATAATTCTTTGAAGAATAGTCCAATAATAATTAGAACAGCGATTCCTACACCAATTGTAATCCACATATCAATGTCTTGCACAGCTAAGATATTTCCAAAAAGAATATGGAAAAGGTCGGTTGAACTATTCGCAACTCCAATCAAAATGACTCCAAGAGCTAAAAAGGAACTAAAAGTTATTCCAATGGCAGTATCACTTTTGATAATTGAATTTCCTTTAATATAAGTAATAATGACCGAAGCTAAAAGCCCAAAAACAATGGCTCCGATAAAGAAGTTGATTCCTAAAATAAAGGAGAGTGCAACTCCTGGCAAGACTGCGTGTGAAATGGCATCGCCCATCAAGGACATGCCTCTTAGGATAATGAAGCAACCAACTGCTCCAGCAACAATCCCGATGACAATGGCCGTAATCAGTGCATTTTGTAAAAAATGGAAATTTTGTAGTCCATCAAGAAATTCTGAAAACATATTAAAGACCTCCATTCACAAAAAGCTGAGAGCCGTAAGCTTTTTTCAAGTTTTCTTCTGTGAAAGTTGATGAAGTTTCCCCAATGGCAATGAGTTCTTTATTCAAAATTAAAACTTGATCAAAATAATGCGGGACTTTTCCTAAGTCATGGTGGACGATGAGAATCGTTTTTCCTTGTTCTTTTAGATTGCGTAGCGTTGTCATGATAATTTCTTCGCTGATCGAATCAATCCCGACAAACGGTTCGTCCAGAAAGATACAGTCTGCTTCTTGTACCAGACAGCGCGCAATCAAGACCCGTTGAAATTGCCCTCCTGACAACTGGCTGATTTGGCGTTCAGCATAATCCTCTAAGCCGACAATGCGCAGCGCATTTGTCACCTTGTCCCAGTCTGTGCTTTTTAGTCTGTGAAACAATTTCACTTTTGGATACAGTCCAAGCGATACACATTCTTTTACTTTGATAGGAAAGTTGTAGTCAATGTGAATTTTTTGTTCCACATAAGCTACGTGACTGAGCACTTTTGAGAATTCTTTATCATCAAGATAAGTTTGTCCAGCGTGGTCAATGATACCCAACATTCCTTTTAAAAGAGTGGATTTACCAGCTCCGTTGGGGCCAATAACTCCCATGATAGTTGGGTCTTGGATTTCCAAAGAAATCTGATTGAGAGCAAGTGTTTCCTGATAAGAGACACTTAAATTTTCGATACGTATCATTTTTATACCTCCCTCTACTGTTAATATACATTAAAATAAAAATTAAGTCAAGTTAATTTTTAGAATTTTTAAGAAAAATCAGAAGTAAAGTTTGACAGAAAATCTCTTTTGATTAAAGTTTGATTATTCAGAACTTTTTTGATAGGATTAAGATAAAACAATGAAAGCGAGAACAAGATGACACGTTTACAAGATGATTTTTTTGACTATGTCAATGGTGAATGGGAAAAAACAGCAGTTATTCCTGATGATAAGCCTGTGACAGGTGGATTTATGGATCTGGATCAAGATATTGAAAAATTGATGCTGGCTACAACTGATAAATGGTTAGCAGGTCAAGATGTGCCGGATGATCCAATTTTGCAAAATTTTGTGAAATACCATCGTTTGGTGGCAGATTTTGACGGACGGGAACAAGCAGGAGTTGCTCCAGCGATGCCGCTTGTGGAAGAATATAAAGCGCTTGGCTCTTTTAAGGAATTTGCAGATAAGATTGCTGAATATGAAATGGCTGGAAAGCCAAATTTCTTTACTTTTGATGTTGCTCCAGACTTTATGAATGCGCAAATGAATGTTCTCTGGGCCGATGCGCCTGGAATCATTTTGCCAGATACAACCTACTATGAAGAAGGAAATGAAAAAGGCAAGGAATTGCTGGCAATCTGGCGGAAAATGCAGGAAGAATTGTTGACTAAATTTGGCTTTTCGGCAGAGGAAACAAAAGATATTTTGGATAAATATCTGGAATTGGATGCTAAATTAGCCAAGTATGTCCTGTCAAATGAAGAAAGTTCAGAATATGTGAAATTGTATCATCCTTACGATTGGGCAGATTTTACGAAGCTAGCTCCAGAATTGCCGCTTGACGCGATTTTTACAGAGATTTTGGGACAAGTCCCAGACAAAGTGATTGTTCCTCAAGAGCGTTTCTGGAAAGACTTTGCAGCAGAATGTTATTCAGAAAAGAATTGGGAGCATTTGCATGCGGCACTGAAGTTATTCTCTACTGGAGCATGGACTTCTTTGCTCACTGAAGAAATTCGTGTCCTTTCAGGTACCTATGCACGCGCTATCTCAGGTGTCCCAGAACCACGTCCAAAAGAAAAGGCAGCTTACCAGCTAGCGCAAGGTCCGTATAACCAAGCACTTGGTTTGTGGTATGCGGGAGAAAAATTCTCACCTGAAGCAAAAGCAGATGTAGAGCACAAAGTTGCTGCTATGATTGATGTTTATAAGTCGCGTCTGGAAAAGGCGGATTGGCTCGCTAAGGAAACACGTGACAAAGCGATTGTCAAACTCAATGTCATCACACCGCATATCGGCTATCCAGAGAAATTGCCAGAAACCTATGCGAAAAAAGTGATTGATGAGAATTTGAGTTTGGTGGAGAATGCTCAAAATTTAGCAAAAATTTCTATTGCGCATACATGGAGCAAGTGGAACAAGGAAGTGGATCGCAGTGAATGGCACATGCCAGCCCATATGGTCAACGCGTATTATGACCCACAGCAAAATCAAATTGTGTTCCCAGCAGCCATTCTCCAAGCGCCATTTTATGATTTACATCAATCTTCATCAGCTAACTATGGTGGAATCGGTGCGGTGATTGCTCATGAAATTTCTCATGCCTTTGACTCAAATGGAGCTTCATTTGACGAACACGGAAGTTTGAACAATTGGTGGAAGTCAGAAGATTACGAGGCCTTTCAAGCACGTACTCAAAAGGTGATTGAGCAATTTGACGGACAGGATTCTTACGGTGCTAAAGTCAATGGGAAACTAACTGTTTCAGAAAATATTGCAGACCTTGGTGGTATTGCGGCAGCACTGGAAGCCGCTAAGAAAGAAGCAGACTTCTCTGCAGAAGAATTCTTTACTAACTTTGCCCGTATCTGGCGCATGAAAGCTCGGCCAGAGTTCATGCAGATGCTAGCCAGCGTGGACGTGCATGCTCCTGGAAAACTTCGGGCAAATGTTCAATTGCCAAACTTTGATGATTTCTTTACGACTTTTGATGTTAAAGAAGGCGATGGCATGTGGCGCAAACCAGAAGACCGCGTGATTATTTGGTAATGGTTCACTTTACTTAAAACCAGTTGGAAGGCACTAGCCCCATAAAATGAGACACAAGA
>NZ_KV814000.1:3571-3851 GCF_001813805.1 Streptococcus sp. HMSC066F10 | reverse complement strand
GTCAGGTCAAAACCTGGTGGCGATGGTATCGAAATGGTGAACTGCACCGCTTCCACCAACCTGTGGGGGAACAATATACCTACGGTAAAGGAATGGAACAGCTATCCGAAGCGGAACAACTACGCCTACAGGTGGAATTGCTAAAAAAGTATCGGAGCTTGGTAAGGTCATCGACAAAGTAAGTCTTATCAAGCTGGTGGAAGAATACAAGAAAGTCTACCCTGTCTCAGTCATTCTGGACTGTTTTGGGATCAAACGATCCACTTTCTACCGTTGGAAA
>NZ_KV814000.1:0-3471 GCF_001813805.1 Streptococcus sp. HMSC066F10 | reverse complement strand
TCAAACGATCCACTTTCTACCGTTGGAAAGTAGAAGGTGAGAAGCCTAAAAAAAGGGACGAGGTGGTAGAAAAAATAGAGCTAATCTGTATGGGAAATCAGTTTATCTACGGCTACCGTACCATCACCCGATTGCTCAAGAAGAGGGATAACCTTGTCACAGACATGACCTACCTCTACTTTGGAAACTGTAAACTCTACCTGTCCTCTATCATGGATCTCTATAATCGTGAGATTGTGGCTTATACCATCTCAGATTGCCAAGATACGGACTTGGTGTTGGATACTTTGAACTAACTGAATGTGTCTCAAGGAGCGCTCTTGCATAGCGATCAGGGCTCTGTCTACACCTCAAAAGCTTATTACCAGGCTTGCACAGAAAAAGGCATCACCCGCTCTATGTCCCGTAAGGGAACACCAGCAGATAATGCCTGTATCGAATGGTTTCATTCTGTCCTAAAGTCTGAAACCTTCTATCTCCATAACTGGAGAAACTTAACCAAAGATAGTAGAACAGATATTGTCAAATCTACATCATATTTTATAATGAAACTAGAATTCAACAGAGATGAAACGACCAGTCTCCTGTGGATTGCAGAAATCTGGTCGCCTAAAAAGTGTTTTTCTTCTATCCCATTATTGGGGTGCAGTACCGAATGACCAGCTGTTTTTTTGTGTTTGAGAATATAGAAACAGACTTTCCTTAATTATGCCTTTTAAAATCGCCTAAAAATGGTATAATAATAACATCACAAAATTGGAGTGAATCAATGACTTTTTATAATCACAAATCAATTGAAAAAAAATGGCAAAATTATTGGGCGGAAAATCATACGTTTAAAACAGGAACAGACGCTGACAAACCAAATTTTTATGCGTTGGATATGTTCCCTTACCCGTCTGGTGCTGGTCTTCACGTAGGACACCCAGAAGGCTACACGGCGACTGATATTCTTAGTCGTTTCAAACGTGCGCAAGGCTACAACGTTCTTCACCCAATGGGCTGGGATGCCTTTGGGCTGCCTGCCGAGCAATACGCAATGGATACAGGTAATGACCCAGCTGAGTTTACGGCAGAAAATATTGCCAACTTCAAACGCCAAATCAATGCGCTTGGCTTCTCTTACGACTGGGATCGTGAAGTAAATACTACAGATCCAAACTACTACAAGTGGACGCAATGGATCTTCACCAAGCTTTACGAAAAGGGCTTGGCCTATGAAGCGGAAGTGCCAGTTAACTGGGTTGAAGAACTAGGTACAGCCATCGCTAACGAAGAAGTACTTCCTGACGGAACATCTGAACGTGGTGGTTACCCAGTTGTCCGCAAACCCATGCGCCAATGGATGCTGAAAATCACAGCTTACGCTGAACGTTTGCTGGAAGATTTAGAAGACCTTGATTGGCCTGAATCTATCAAAGATATGCAGCGTAACTGGATTGGTAAATCAACTGGTGCCAATGTGACCTTTAAAATCAAAGATACTGATAAAGATTTCACAGTATTTACTACTCGTCCAGATACATTATTTGGTGCAACCTATGCTGTTTTGGCTCCTGAACATCCGCTTGTTGAGGTGATTACAACGCAAGATCAAGCGCAGGCTGTTGCGGATTATAAACACCAAGCAAGCCTTAAATCTGACCTTGCTCGTACAGACCTTGCTAAAGAAAAAACAGGTGTCTGGACTGGTAGCTATGCCATTAACCCAGTAAATGGTAAAGAAATTCCAATCTGGATTGCCGACTACGTTCTGGTCAGCTACGGGACTGGTGCGATTATGGCGGTTCCTGCCCACGATACACGTGACTGGGAATTTGCTAAGCAATTTCATTTGGAAATCATCCCCGTTCTTGAAGGTGGAAATGTTGAGGAAGAAGCATACACAGAAGACGGCCTTCATATCAATTCTGGCTTCTTAGACGGCCTTGATAAGGCACAAGCTATCGATAAAATGGTTGACTGGCTGGAAGCAGAAGGTGTCGGAAACAAAAAAGTAACTTACCGTCTGCGTGACTGGCTCTTCAGCCGTCAGCGTTATTGGGGTGAACCAATCCCAATCATCCACTGGGAAGACGGCACAACAACAGCTGTTCCAGAAGAGCAATTGCCGCTTGTATTGCCAGTAACCAAAGACATCAAACCTTCAGGTACAGGTGAAAGCCCACTTGCTAACTTGACCGATTGGCTGGAAGTGACGCGTGAAGATGGGATGAAAGGTCGCCGTGAAACAAACACAATGCCACAATGGGCAGGCTCTAGCTGGTATTATCTTCGCTATATCGACCCACACAACGATGAAAAATTAGCTGATGAAGAATTACTCAAGGCTTGGCTGCCGGTTGACATTTACATTGGTGGTGCAGAACATGCAGTGCTTCACCTTCTTTATGCTCGTTTCTGGCACAAATTCCTTTATGATTTAGGTGCCGTTCCAACCAAAGAACCATTCCAAAAGCTCTTTAACCAAGGGATGATTTTGGGGACCAGCTATCGTGATAGCCGCGGAGCACTGATTGCCAGTGACAAGGTTGAAAAACGTGACGGTTCATTCTTCCATATCGAAACTGGAGAAGAACTGGAGCAAGCTCCGGCGAAAATGTCTAAATCACTTAAAAATGTTGTGAATCCTGATGATGTGGTTGAACGTTACGGAGCGGATACGCTGCGCGTGTACGAGATGTTCATGGGACCGCTTGATGCTTCTATCGCTTGGTCTGAAGAAGGCCTTGAAGGCTCACGCAAATTTCTTGACCGTGTCTATCGCTTGTTGACAACAAAAGAAATTGTTGTAGAAAACAGTGGCGCACTTGATAAAGTCTACAACCAGACAGTCAAGGCAGTGACCGAGCAGCTTGAGGAACTCAAGTTTAACACAGCCATTGCTCAATTGATGGTATTTGTCAACGCTGCCAATAAAGAAGACAAACTCTTTGTTGGCTACGCTAAAGGCTTTGTACAATTGTTAGCACCATTTGCACCACACCTTTCTGAAGAATTGTGGCAAACATTGACACAATCAGGTGAATCAATTTCATACGTTCCTTGGCCAACATGGGATGAAGCAAAACTCGTTGAAGATGAGGTTGAAATTGTCGTGCAAATCAAGGGCAAGGTTCGTGCAAAACTTGTGGTCGCAAAAGACTCAAGCCGTGAAGAGCTTGAAAAGCTTGCCTTTGCCAATGAAAAAATCCAGTCTGAAATCGCTGAAAAACAAGTGGTTAAGGTGATTGTAGTCCCTAACAAACTTGTTAATATTGTTGTCAAGTAATAGGTTCTGTTAGCCTTATCTGCAACCTTCAATAACGTTTCAAGCTGTTGGAGCTACCTAAATTGGTGAATATTGTTGCGAAATAAAAGAAAAATGAGGATTCTGCTAACATTTGGAATCCTTTTTCGCTGCTTTAAACTAAAAAAGCATAAACTTAAAAACAAGAAAAGTAAAAAAAGATGAAAAAAGGTATTGACAAG
>NZ_KV813999.1:0-658 GCF_001813805.1 Streptococcus sp. HMSC066F10 | reverse complement strand
TATGCACCCTAGAGGAGTCGAACCTCTAACCGCCTGATTCGTAGTCAGGTACTCTATCCAGTTGAGCTAAGGGTGCTCTTTCCTATGCCGAGGACCGGAATCGAACCGGTACGATTGTTTCCAATCGCAGGATTTTAAGTCCTGTGCGTCTGCCAGTTCCGCCACCCCGGCTTCCTCAAGCGAACGACGGGGTTCGAACCCGCGACCCCCACCTTGGCAAGGTGATGTTCTACCACTGAACTACGTTCGCATTCGCTTCTTTCCTTTAATGCCGGCTACATGACTTGAACACGCGACCCTCTGATTACAAATCAGATGCTCTACCAACTGAGCTAAGCCGGCTTATCTCCTATGCGGGTGAAGGGACTTGAACCCCCACGCCGTTAAGCGCCAGATCCTAAATCTGGTGCGTCTGCCAATTCCGCCACACCCGCCTGTGACTATGACCCGTACTGGGCTCGAACCAGTGACCCTTTGATTAAAAGTCAAATGCTCTACCAACTGAGCTAACGAGTCTCTCTAATGTATCTCTATACACTAAAACGGTCCCGACGGGAATCGAACCCGCGATCTTCGCCGTGACAGGGCGACGTGATAACCGCTACACTACGGGACCTATTAAGCCTTTCCGCTTAAAGAAATGGGAGTTAACGGGATC
>NZ_KV813998.1:0-485 GCF_001813805.1 Streptococcus sp. HMSC066F10 | reverse complement strand
TCCCTTCAGCCGGACTTGGGTAATCCTCCACAATATAACAAAATGGACCTTGTAGGACTTGAACCTACGACCACTCGGTTATGAGCCGAGAGCTCTAACCAGCTGAGCTAAAGGTCCAACAAGATCAATTATAGCGGCGAAGGGGATCGAACCCCCGACCTCCCGGGTATGAACCGGACGCTCTAGCCAGCTGAGCTACACCGCCATAGTATCGGGAAGACAGGATTCGAACCTGCGACACCTTGGTCCCAAACCAAGTACTCTACCAAGCTGAGCTACTTCCCGTATAGATAGAAAAATGAAGTCCTAGGAGACTTCTTTTCTATGCACCCTAGAGGAGTCGAACCTCTAACCGCCTGATTCGTAGTCAGGTACTCTATCCAGTTGAGCTAAGGGTGCTCTTTCTATGAATATAAAATCATTATATCACAAATACAAAAAAAGTCAAATCTCTTTATGCACCCTAGAGGAGTCGAACCTCTAAC
>NZ_KV813997.1:0-455 GCF_001813805.1 Streptococcus sp. HMSC066F10 | reverse complement strand
AAAAAACCAAAGCAAGAATTATTCTGGTAAAAAGAAAAGACATACCATAAAAACTCAAATCATGCTTGATTTGACTAGCCATCGTGCTTGTCAATTGGCTTTTTCAGATGGCCATACGCATGATTTTACCCTTTTTAAAGAGAGTATTGGCTATAGTTTGCCCCAAAATACCCTTGTTTTCGTAGATTTAGGGTATTTAGGCATCTTGAAATTTCACGAAAATACCTTTATTCCTGCTAAGCGTTCTAAACATCACCCCTTAACCCAAGAGGATAAGCAGTTGAATCGCAAGATAGCTAAAATGCGTATTGAAGTTGAGCACTTTAATGCAAAATTTAAAACCTTTCAAATCATGGCACAGCCCTATCGTAATCGTAGAAAACGGTTTGAATTAAGAGCTGAGTTGATTTGTGGCATCATCAACCACGAGATGATGTAGTTACCGAACAAGTCTA
>NZ_KV813996.1:0-24836 GCF_001813805.1 Streptococcus sp. HMSC066F10 | reverse complement strand
CATCAATTCTTTGACTGAAAAACATTGAATCGCTTGACAAATGGTAGAAAAATAACTCCATAATCTCTGCAGTAGTGTTTTACCCATTACAGAAATTATAGAGCCCAAAAAGTTTGGAACTCCCCATCCCAAACTTTTTTACATCCCAAATCCTGTCACTATCACTCCTAAAAGACGCACACCTTTTGTCTGCTCGTCCAAGCTATCATAAATCTCATGTGCAATGCGCTCAATCTGCTCCGCATCTTGCGTTCTTGTCGCTAAGCTCTGCCTTTTTGTCAATGTTGAAAAATCCGCATAGCGAATCTTCAGAACAATCGTCCTACCAGATTTTCCATGCTTTTTTAAACTACGAGCTACCTTTTGTGATAAAAGGGTCAGCTCCTTTTTTATGTCGTCTTCGTTATGGAGCAATTTCCCATAAGTTCTTTCCTTGCCGATAGACTTACGAATACGGTTGACTTTTACTGGTGAATTGCTGATTCCTCTTGCCTTGCGATAAAGGTCAAATCCAAATCGGCCAAACAAGTCAATCAAGGTCATCTCAGGAATTTCTAATAAATCTGCTCCTATGTAAACGCCCATATCATGCAGCTTTTCCACCGTCTTTTTTCCAACACCGTAAAACTTTGCCACATCCATTTGAGAGAGAAAAGCTTCTGCTTCTTCTGGCAAAATAACCGTCAAACCGTGAGGTTTTTCATAGTCACTAGCTATTTTTGCCAAAAATTTATTGTAGGACACACCAGCAGAACTGGTCAAATGAAGCTCTGTCCAAATCTCATGCTGGATTAGCTTGGCTATCTTGACAGCAGATTTCATACCTAACTTATTTTTGGTCACATCCAGATAGGCTTCATCAATACTGATTGGCTCAATCACATCTGTATATCGTTTAAAAATGGCTCGAATTTGCTGACTGACTGCCTGATATTTCTCATAATTTCCCGAAATGAAAATCGCCTGTGGACAACGGTCATAAGCTTCTTTGGAGCTCATGGCTGAGTGAACACCAAACTTTCGTGCCTCATAATTGCAAGTCGAAACAACGCCTCGTCCGCCTGTCAAGCGAGGGTCAGCTCCGATGATAACCGACTTGCCTTTTAGTGCTGGATTGTCTCTTTCTTCTACGGAGGCAAAAAAGGCATCCATATCAATGTGAATGATTTTCCGAGACGTATCATTGATTAAGGGAAAAATTAACATCAATACAGCTCCTTTCTTGACTCTTTTCTTTCCTCCATTATACAATTTTTATCATTTTTTCCAAAATATTTGAAAATATGCTGATTTTTTCAAAAATATAATACAATTTACGCTGATTTTTTAATCTGTATTATAAAAGAAAGTGCTTTTATGGCCAGGTTCCATTTGTGGAAACGATTACTATATGATATACTTGTTTTATAAATGTAACAGATTTGTGTTACTAGAAAGATACAAGAGGAAAAAAACATGGTTGTTAAAACTGTTGTCGAAGCACAGGATGTTTTTGACAAAGCCTGGGAAGGCTTCAAAGGGGAAGATTGGCGCGAAAAAGCTAGCGTATCTCGTTTTGTACAGGCAAACTACACTCCTTATGACGGAGATGAAAGTTTCTTAGCTGGTCCAACTGAACGCTCTCTTCACATTAAAAAAATTATCGAAGATACAAAAGCACATTATGAAGAAACACGTTTCCCAATGGATACACGTGCTACTTCAATCGCTGATATTCCAGCTGGATACATTGACAAAGATAATGAATTGATTTATGGTATCCAAAATGATGAATTGTTCAAATTAAACTTCATGCCAAAAGGTGGTATCCGTATGGCGGAAACTGCTTTGAAGGAACATGGCTATGAACCAGATCCTAAGATGCATGAAATCTTCACAAAATACGTAACAACTGTAAATGACGGTATTTTCCGTGCCTACACAACAAATATCCGTCGTGCACGTCACGCACACACTGTAACAGGTTTGCCAGATGCTTATTCACGTGGACGTATCATTGGTGTTTACGCACGTCTTGCTCTTTACGGTGCAGATTACTTGATGGCAGAAAAAGTCGAAGATTGGAATGCTTTGACAGACATTGATGAAGAAACTATTCGTCTTCGCGAAGAAGTCAACCTTCAATACCAATCATTGAAAGAAGTTGTCCGCCTGGGTGACCTTTACGGACTTGATGTTCGTAGACCTGCAATGAATGTAAAAGAAGCTATCCAATGGGTGAATGTCGCTTTCATGGCTGTCTGCCGTGTCGTAAATGGTGCTGCTACTTCTCTTGGACGTGTGCCAATCGTTCTTGACATTTATGCAGAACGCGACCTTGCTCGTGGTACTTTCACAGAATCAGAAATCCAAGAATTTGTTGATGATTTCGTCTTGAAACTTCGTACTGTAAAATTTGCTCGTACAAAAGCATACGATCAACTCTACTCAGGTGACCCAACCTTCATCACAACATCTATGGCAGGTATGGGAAATGATGGTCGTCACCGTGTGACAAAAATGGACTACCGTTTCTTGAATACACTTGACAATATCGGTAACTCACCAGAGCCAAACTTGACAGTTCTTTGGACAGATAAACTTCCTTACTCATTCCGTCATTACTGCATGCACATGAGTCACAAACACTCTTCTATCCAATACGAAGGTGTAACAACAATGGCGAAAGATGGCTATGGTGAAATGAGTTGTATTTCATGCTGTGTATCACCACTTGACCCAGAAAACGAAGACCAACGTCACAACATCCAGTACTTCGGTGCTCGTGTAAACGTGTTAAAAGCTCTTCTTACAGGTCTTAACGGTGGTTACGATGATGTTCATAAAGATTACAAAGTATTTGATATTGACCCTATCAGCGACGAAGTACTTGAATTTGAATCTGTTAAGGCAAACTTTGAAAAATCACTTGATTGGTTGACAGACACTTATGTAGATGCTTTGAACATCATTCACTACATGACAGACAAGTACAACTACGAAGCTGTTCAAATGGCCTTCTTACCAACCCATCAACGTGCTAATATGGGATTTGGTATCTGTGGATTTGCCAATACAGTTGATACATTGTCAGCTATTAAGTATGCGACAGTCAAACCAATCCGTGACGAAAATGGTTATATCTACGACTACGAAACTACTGGCGAATATCCACGTTGGGGTGAAGACGATCCTCGCTCAAACGAATTAGCCGAATGGTTGATTGAAGCCTACACAACTCGTCTTCGTAGCCACAGACTTTACAAGAACGCTGAAGCAACTGTATCACTCTTGACGATCACTTCAAACGTTGCTTACTCTAAACAAACTGGTAACTCTCCAGTTCACAAAGGGGTTTATCTCAATGAAGACGGCAGTGTTAACTTGTCTAAATTGGAATTCTTCTCACCAGGTGCAAACCCTTCTAACAAAGCTCGTGGTGGTTGGTTGCAAAATCTCAACTCACTAGCTAGCCTTGACTTTGGTTATGCAGCAGACGGTATTTCATTGACGACACAAGTTTCACCTCGTGCTCTTGGTAAAACGCGCGAAGAACAAGTAGATAACTTGGTAACGATTCTTGATGGTTACTTTGAAAATGGAGGACAGCACGTCAACTTGAACGTTATGGACTTGAAGGATGTCTATGATAAGATTATGAATGGTGAAGATGTTATCGTTCGTATCTCAGGTTACTGTGTCAATACCAAATACCTTACTAAAGAACAAAAAACTGAATTGACTCAACGTGTCTTCCACGAAGTGCTTTCAATGGATGATGCCCTTAGCTAATTCAATTCTATTCTCAAAAACCAGTTGGAAATTCCAGCTGGTTTTCTTCTTTTTTATGCTATAATAGAGGTATTGTTAATTAAAAGAAAAGGGTGTAAAAATGGTGGAGAAAAGAGATGTAGAAAGGGAAGACAAATTTAATCTAACCGTTGATGTCCTGATGTTAGCAGGTACGCTTCTGCTTCAAAGTGGTTCTGAAATTTATCGGGTTGAAGATACCATGATTCGGATTGCTCATTCTCAAGGAATTATGGATTGTAATGCACTCGCAATGCCAGTTGCCATTTTCTTTTCAATTGAAAACACCAATATTTCGCGTATGAAACGCATTACTCATTCAAATTACAATATCGAAAAAGTGTGCGATGTCAATCAAGTATCGCGTGAACTGGTTAGCGGGGACATCAGTCTTGAAGATGCTTTTGAGAAATTAACTCAGCTAAAAAAGAAAAAGACACCTTACACAAACAGGCAACTGACATTTGCTGCTACTATTAGTGCCCCTTTTTTCTCTATAATGTTTGGTGGCAATCTCTATGATGCGCTCGGCGCTGCTCTTGCGACCTTCTTTGGCTTTGCCTTTTCTCTTTCGGTCAATAAATACGTGCGCATTCCTTTTGTCACAGCTTTTGCCGGAGCTTTTATTTTTGGTCTGCTGGCACAGATCTGGGCGCGCTATTCTGGCTTTCCTTCCAGTGCGGACTTAATCATCGCTGGTGCTGTCATGCCTTTTGTTCCCGGTATTGCTCTGACCAATGCCGTGCGTGATTTGATGACCAATCATCTCAACTCCGGAATGAGCAAAATCTTTGAAACGCTGTTGATCACTTTGGCACTCGGAGCTGGCACTTCCGTAGCTCTCGTCTTAATGAAATAAAAGGTGAAGCCATTGACTGTCTTACTACAAGCTGCAGCAAGTTTTCTTGCAATTGTAATGTTCTTAATCGTTTTAAATGTTCAAAAAAGAATGCTCATTCCAGGAGGAATCCTTGGAATGTTCATCTGGCTTTTGTATTATGTATTAAAAGGTCCAACAAATGTGATTATTGCTACGTTTATCGCAGCTATTATCGGATCTTGCATTAGTCAAGTTTTGAGCATTCTTTATAAAACCCCTGCTGTCGTCTTTATCTTAGCCATTTTAGCTCCATTGGTTCCGGGCTATCTTTCTTATCGTACAACGGCCTTTTTTGTCACTGGAGATTATAGTCATGCTATGGTTAATGCTACCTTGGTGGTGATTTTAGCCTTGGTCATTTCAATTGGAATGGCAAGTGGTACGGTGGTGCTCAGACTCTACCATTATCTGCAAAAGCATCGCTCCTCATAATTCGACATAACTCCTGAAAATGTCCCAAGTCTTTCTTTTCGCAAGAAGGCTTTTTTCTCAGTTTCCACTTTAATTATGATAAAATGGAATAGAATAAGTTTGGTATCAAACCGAAAAATATATAGAGGTAATGATGAACATTGGAATTGATAAAATTGGCTTTGCAACAGCCAATTATGTATTAAAATTAGAAAATTTAGCAGCCGCACGTAACATTGACCCAGAAAAACTAAGTAAGGGACTTTTATTAAAAGAAATTAGTATCGCCCCTGTCACAGAGGATATTGTAACCATGGGAGCGAGTGCAGCAGCGTCTATTTTGAACGAAGAAGATAAGCAAGCTATTGACATGGTCATCGTAGCCAGCGAATCTGGGATTGACCAAAGTAAGGCTTCTGCTGTTTTTGTTCATGGTCTACTCGGAATTCAGCCTTTTGCGCGTAGTTTTGAAATGAAAGAGGCTTGCTATAGCGCTACTGCTGCACTAGATTATGCGAAGTTGCACGTCGAAAAACACCCTAACTCAAAGGTGTTGGTCATTGCAAGCGATATTGCCAAATACGGTATTGAGACACCAGGAGAGCCAACACAAGGAGCTGGAGCAGTGGCTATGCTCATCACAAGTAATCCACGGATTCTCAGTTTTAATGAAGACAATGTTGCTCAAACACGAGATATTATGGACTTTTGGCGGCCAAATTATTCGACAACGCCGTTTGTCAATGGCATGTATTCTACACAACAGTATTTAGACAGTCTAAAAACAACTTGGGCGGAGTACCAAAAGCACAATCAAGTGTCCTTAAAAGATTTTGCAGCAGTTTGCTTCCATTTGCCTTATCCTAAATTAGCTTTAAAGGGTATGAAAAAGATTATGGATAAGAGTTTGCCAAGCGAGCAACAAGCACAACTGCAAGAAAATTTTGAGCAATCCATTCTTTACAGCCAAAAAGTAGGTAACATTTATACTGGTTCTCTCTTTTTAGGTCTCCTTTCCCTGCTTGAAAATAGTACAACACTCAAAGCAGGTGACCGCATTGCGCTCTTTAGCTACGGAAGCGGAGCTGTATCAGAAATCTTTAGTGGGCAGCTCGTAGCAGGCTTTGAGCAACAGCTTGAAACCAATCGTATGGAAATACTCAACAAGCGCACGCCTTTAAGCATTCCAGATTACGAGAAAATATTTTTTGAAGAAGCAAGTCTGGATGAAAATGGATCGGCCAGCTTTACGAACTATGAAAATCAAGACTTTGCTTTAGCAGAAATTGTTGAGCACCAACGCAGATATATCAAGGTGGAAAAATAATATGAAAATAAGTTGGACGGGCTTTTCAAAAAAATCGCTTCAAGAACGTTTGCAAATTTTAAAAGACTATCACTTACTAAACGAGGATAATCAAACAAACCTTGAGCATAATCACATGCTCCCTCTCTCAACAGCCGACCAAATGAGCGAAAATGTTCTGGCGACATTTGCTCTGCCCTACTCTTTCGTTCCTGATGTTGTGGTAGACGAGGAAGTTTATCAAGTACCTTTCGTAACAGAAGAGCCCTCTGTCGTTGCGGCTGCCAGCTTTGCAGCAAAAATTATTAAGCGCTCTGGGGGCTTCAAAACGACTATTCACAATCGCCAAATGATTGGACAAGTTGCTCTCTATCAAGTAGCAAATATTGAAGTAGCTATAAAAAATATCCAAAACCACAAGCAAGAGTTATTAGAATTGGCCAATCAAGCACACCCATCGATTGTCAACCGCGGTGGCGGCGCATGCGATTTACGTGTAGAATGGCTAAATGGCGAAGCTGAATTTTTAGTCGTTTATCTAACAGTTGACACCCAAGAAGCTATGGGAGCCAATATCCTCAATACCATGCTAGAAGCGTTGAAAACACCATTAGAAGAGTTGACTGGCGGTGAAAGCTTGATGGCAATTCTATCAAATTATGCAACGGAAGCCTTAGTAACTGCCACCTGTGAAATTGATATCCGTTTTCTCGACCGAAATAAGTCAGAAGCCCTTGATATTGCTAAGAAAATAGTGTTAGCAAGCCAATTTGCCAAGCAAGATCCTTATCGCGCCAGCACCCACAACAAAGGCATTTTCAATGGAATTGATGCTGTCGTATTAGCGACAGGAAATGACTGGCGGGCGATTGAAGCAGGCGCGCATACCTATGCTAGTAGAAATGGTTCCTATCAAGGATTGACTACTTGGTCAATCAAGGAAGCCACTCAAACGCTCTGCGGAGAGATTACTCTCCCGCTCCCTATTGCTACAAAAGGGGGTTCCATTGGGCTCAATCCTACGGTGGAAGTTAGCTTCGATTTGCTAAAACAACCAACCGCAAAAGAGTTCGCCAGTATTATTGCGTCTATCGGCTTAGCGCAAAATTTTGCGGCTCTAAAAGCGCTGGTCAGCACCGGCATTCAGCACGGTCACATGAAGCTACAAGCCAAATCTCTAGCTCTTTTAGCAGGAGCTAAGGATACAGAAATCGCTCCTCTGATTTCTCAGCTCGTTTCCGAGAAACATTTTAGTCTCAAAAGAGCACAAGAAATTTTAGAAAACATTCGTCAAAAATCATAGAAAAAAAGAATCCGATAAGTGAAAAAACTCATCGGATTTCTTTATTTAGTTGACCTTGTGCTTCTCGCAAACGTCCATACAAAAGATAAGGCACTTGTCTTAGCTCTCTCAAATTTTGGCAACCAAGTGCACACATAATCAAGCGCAAATCTTCTTTCCAACCGTTTACAATCGTGATGACTTCATCCACCGAATGCGTTTCAATCAATTCTAACATGGTGCGTGAAAGTCCTACAGCCTTAGCTCCTAACACAAAAGCCTTCACCATATCAAGCGGCTGCCGTACGCCACCACTCACCAAAATATCCATTTTATCCATCATCGGCTGAGCATTTAGTAAGGCTTGAAGCGTAGATTGTCCCCAATCATTGAGATAGTCTCGATTGCCGCCGCGTCTGTTTTCAATATAAGCGAAGCTCGTTCCGCCACGACCAGAAAGATCAACCGTTCGAATACCGAGGTCATAAGCAATTTCGATCGTTGCCAAATCCATACCAAAGCCAACCTCTTTCAATACTACTGGAACTGAACTTTGCTCTGCATAGTCTTTTAAATGTGCTCGCCAAGTTTTAAAAGAACGTTCTCCTTCTGGCATGAGCAATTCTTGTATGAGATTGACATGCACTTGCAAAAAAAGAGGGTGAAGGTCTGTGATTGCCTGCTGCCCTAAGGAATACGGCTTATCCACTCCAATATTCGTTGCAAGGAGCAGGTCGGACTTGCCTTTGCTGACAGCATAAGAATCATCTGTTGGATTATTCAAGGCAGCGCTGTAAGATCCTGTGACAAAAAGAATACCGCAAGCTTCTGCAACTTGTGCCAAGCGCTGATTGATGTCTTTCCCTTTCTCACTTCCACCTGTCATAGCATTGATGTAAAACGGAAATTCCCAATCTCTGCCTGCAAACTGCGTCGTCAAATCAATCTCGCCCAAATCATACTTAGGAAGCGAGCAATGAATAAGCTCCATGTCATCAAAACTATTATAAGGCGAATCGTACTCAAGCGCATATCTTATGTGTTCATCTTTACGATTTCGGCTCATCTATCCCACCTCTCCTTATATAAAACCTCGATTCCTGCCGCTTGCCAACGCTCCACTAAGATTTGACTGGCTTCGGAATCAAAAGACAAGGCTATGCCACAATCACCACCGCCAGCACCGCTGCTTTTTGCCACACAGTCCAATCCTTGACTAGACCTTTTTAAAGCTCTCAATTTTTCATTATAAATAGCAGGGCTCAGTTGCAGCAGGAGGCAACTAACTTTTTCTAGACTTTGCTTCACAATTTCTTTCTCACCAACAAACAACGCTTTCTCCAGTCGAAGGACTTCTTCTTGCGTTTGTGTTAAAAAGCTTGATGAGATTTTTGCTTTGACTTGATTGATGAGAACGCTAGAAATAGCTGGTTCTCTCGTCCAGCCCACGAGGAAATCACATGGAAGCTGTGGATGGATTGTCCGGATAATGTATCCCCAATCTTGTGTCACTATCTTTTCTAAAGGAAGCTCATTGATCTGCTCTGCTATTTTTTTTCGATTAAAAGATTGGTAATAAATCAAGTCCTCATAAGCGATACAAGCCACATCTCCCATTGAGCCATTGTCCCCACGTTTAAGAAGGACATAGGCTGCCAGCTTAAAGGTTTCCTCAGCAGATAACGCCAGACCATACAAGGCTGTTATTGCTCGTATGGTTAAAACTACGACACTCCCACTAGAGCCAAGACCAAATTTTTTTCCATCTTGCTCCATTTTTCCAGTAATGGTTAAGAAAAAGGGACGTAGTGAAATGAATCGAATTTGTAAAAACTCATTCATAACAGCAACCGTATCCTGAATGAGACTGTACTCATCATCAGGTGTCAAATCCACAGTATGGTCAAACATATCTGAAAACAACTGATAACGTTCAGAAAAATGAATTTTTCCCGTCATATAAATCGGAATATTTTTCAGAATCGCTCCTTGCCCTGCCGTCAAGACAGAATATTCTCCTGCTAAATATAATTTCCCACATGTTCTTACTGTCTTAGTCATCTGGTAATTCCTTCGTTTTAGAAACAATGAGATGATATCTTTCAGCAAATATTGGTACTAAATGTTCCAAATCTTCTTCTAAACACAAAACCTTTACATTTGGTCCTGCATCCATGGTGAAATAGCAGTGCTCTCCTTGACTGCGTAATTGTTTGATGAAGTCCATTGCTTCATAGCTTTTTTCGGTCAGGTAAGAAAACGCTGGCGTTGCTGTCTGAGTGGTAGCATGCATGGCAAGCGCATTTTTTTCTGTTAATTCTCCCACCTTAGCAAAATCATTGTTAGACAAATAAGTCAACATGGCTTTATAATCTTCTTCGGACTGTCTCACCCAATCACTAAATGTCGTGGAGGTTTCTGCACAGCGTTTCATTCCCTCACGACTTGAAATCGGCTTTTTATGATCATACAAAACCAGCATTATCATCGCTAATTTCAAATCTGTCTTTACTGGATAAATCTCTCCGCTATCCTTGTCCCAAGCTGCAATCGGTCCATAAAAACTCCGTGAGGAAGACCCAGAAGCTAATTTTGCTTTTTGTGCTTGCTCTTTTGTGGACAAGTGCAATTCAAAAAAGTCATTACAAGCCTTAACGAGCGCAGACAAACCGCTTGAACTAGATGAAAGCCCCGCTGCTGTCGGCATATTATTTTTTGTATCAATGCGTACAAATCCAGCTCCTTGAGGGCGAAAACGATCTACAATATTGCGCATTTTTTTATGTTCAGCTTGATCTTGCAGAACACCATTGATATAAAATTCATCTGACTGGGCACTCGCTGGTAAGCTAGACAGAGTTGTTTCTGTGTACATATTTTCCAAGGTCAAAGAAATACTGCTCGTTGCAGGAATTATCTTGACAGTATCTTTCTTACCCCAATATTTGATAATGGCAATATTGGCATAAGACCGCACCTTTACAGACTTTCGATCCATGTGTTTACCGCTCCTTTCTCCCTCAATAAATCAGCCAAACTGACAGCCTTTTCTTTGCTCGCCACTAGAGCGATAATGCAGCCACCTAGACCACCACCACTCATTTTCGCACCAAGTGCTCCATTTTCTTGCGCTGTAGCAACAAGCCAATCGGCTTCAGGGCAACTCACGCCTAGATTTTTTAAGCTGAGGTGAGCTTCTGACATGGCTATCCCGATTCTCTCTAAATCTTTTACTTTCAAAGCTTCTTCAACTTCATTGGTTAATTTTCCAAGCTGATGCAAATGTGGCAAAGCCCTTCTTCCAATACTTTCCACCTTTTGAATCGCTTCTCGTGTATGTCCATAAATCCCTGTGTCTGCAATCAAAAGATAAGCTCCAAGATTCGTCTCAAACTCTGAAAAACCAACATTTTTAATAAATTTAATAGCATGATTGCTCAAGCAAGTCTTAGCATCCAAACCACTCGGATTCATGTGGGCAATCATCTCTGCCCGATTTGCTAAAATCTCCAGAGTTTCCCTATCCAACTCCTGTTCATAATAATCAAAAACAGCTCGAATCGCAGCAATGCTCACTGCCGCAGAAGAACCCATTCCGCGTTTTTCAGGCACCATGGACTCAATCTCACAGCGAATATAAGCCTCTTGCACCCCTAGAAATTCCAAAGAAGCAAAAACCGCCATAGAAAGAGTATCTTCGTCATACAAAATCCACGCATGATCTGACGGCAAAATGCGACAAGTCACTTCAATATTAGTTAAAGGTAGAGCCAAAGCAGGGTAGCCATAGACAACGGCATGCTCCCCTATCAAAATAATCTTACTATGTGCCCGACCGACACCTACTTTTTTTGTCATATTCTCTCTACATCACAATACTTCATCTATTATTTTAATATAATTCATAGAAAAAAGCGATCGTTAGTAGTCAATTCCTTTTATATTCCAAACTAATTTATTTCAACTTTTAAAACAGCGAAAAGAGCAGGAAATCCAGCTCTTATCCTAACTGTCTTCATTTTACAGATTTTGTTTAATCAAATCCATGAGCTCATTGCGGTCTAAAATCCATTGTGCACGTTCGTCTTTCTCATACGTTCGGTTGGAAAGGAAGATGACCGCTTTCTGCTGTAAACGATTAAACATAATAAACGTTCCAGTATAGCCTGTGTGCTGCAACCACTCTTTGTCTAAATCCCAAGCAAGACTGCGTGTTTTTCCAATCTCCTTTGAGAAATTTTTTGTCAAAGTTGCTGCAAAGTCATCCTGTAAATAATGCTCCAAAAAGAGCTCCAAATCCCGAACTGTCGAAAACAAGCCTGCACTACCAGCATGTCTGCCCAACACATGCGCTTTGGGGTCATGTACAACTCCCGCCTTCACACCGCGAACCGTTGGCACCGCTTGCGCAACAGGTCCAAACGTTGTTTCTTTCATACCCCAAGACTGAAAAATTTTCCGCTCAAAAATGTCACTCAAAGAAGAATGAAAAATTTCTTCTACCATAAAACCTAGCAACAAAAAATTTACATCAGTATAACGAAAATGCTTGTTATCAAGCACTTTCAAATGATTTAGCGCCTCTTTCAATTCGACCGCATTGAGTGCATCTCGATTGGGGATAAAGGGATCTAGCCCTGATGTGTGAGCAGCCAGCTGACCTACCGTGACAGAATTGTCATGAAAAGCGGGATAATATTGTGTTAGCGGTGCATCTAAATCTAGTTTTTCCTCATGGAATAGAACAGCCAAAATCGTTCCGACACCCACAACCTTGCTGACACTCGCTAAGTCATAGACCAGTCCTGCTTGAGTCTTCTCACCTCGCTCAGGATTGCTCTCACCAAGATAATATTCTTGCCACTCTCCACGAGTATACAAAGCTAAGCTAGCTCCAGGATAGATTTGTTGTGCTATCTGTTCTCCGACTTTTGAGAGTATCTTGCTTGAACTCATACCGCTTCAATCCAAGCTTCAATTTGGCTCTCATCTTTGGTCAGGAAAAATTTTCCCGATTTAGGTATAAAATTTTCTCTTCCTTGAAATAAATCACGCAATGCTTCCACATCAAATTGCTCAACTGTAAATTTAACCATTGCCAAATCCCAAGTTTGAGTACTCTCCGTCAGCAAATCTGGTCCGCTTGCTTGTGAGAATGTTAGAATAGACTGATTTCCTAGCCATTCCTGATAAAAAGTGACTGCTTTTTCCTTATCTGGAGCATTGATATGAATCTGCTCTATAGTAAATTGACTGAGCCCAACAAAATCCTCTAATGGCGCAAATGCTGGTGCTATCATCACTCTCTGTAAGGCTGTCCAGTCTTTCTCGCTATGCAGCAAAAATCTATCTCCTTCTGGTGAAGTTGCTTCAAAAGCATAGCCATTATCACCTTGGTAAAGATAATCTACCTTGCTGCCACGCGCTAAAAGTGCTTCAATTTCTCGTGGATTGGCTACTTTGATGACAATTTTCGCTAATTTCTTAGTCCCAACAACTTTGCGAGTGCGCATACTGGGCGACTCCTCTAGCTGCAATTTTTCAACTTTTGTCTGATCTCCAAGGCTGACAAAAGCTCCTTCCTCTAGCAAATTTTTCATTCCTAAAGTTTGACAATAAAATGCGAGATTGTTTTTTCGATTATTGATTTTTAATACTGGTATCGTATTTACACTTTTATTTGTTGAACACATAAATTCCTCCAAGCCTTTCTATTTTAAATAATTTTTGTGTATTTTACAAATATTTATGTAAAAATAGAAAAAATTGTGCTATTACTGATAAATATTTTGTGCCACTACCAGCTCATTTGCCGACTCAAATTCATATTGAAGGTAAGACTGATAAGTTCCCGGCGCAATAATCCCACGCATATCTAAAATGGCTGTTCCAGCCTGTCCGATAATGCTATCGGCTAGCAGACAGCAATTGGTAGACAAGATAAAATAAGTCTTAAAACGACTTGTTTTAAACTTATATAAACGACCACCCAACTCATGCTTCAACTTATAAGCGTACGTGCGCTTACCATCTTTCAAATCTGCTGGTGGATTCCAGACTTCCAGCAACTCATCAATCTCAGCCAACCGCTTCTCCACAGCGCGCTTCTGTTCATCAGTCAGAGATAAACCATAGCCAAACAAGGTTTTTTTGCTTTCTTCTTTGCACAAGTCAATATAAGCATCTTTATCTACTTTAAACAAGACACCATCTCCAATCGTGCCGAATAAACGCTCTGAAAAAATATCATAACTACCATAGGAAACAACTTTTCCTTTATAGCAAATATCAACATGCCCAATCATCCCAAAAAGATTCTGGTCTGACGTATGGATCAGCACCTCTAAGTCAATGGGCTTTTCCTCGTCTCGGACACGACTATAAACCTTTTGTGGTTTCCTTTTTTCACCTTGCCAAAAACGATTAAAACGATTCAGTTGCTCTGCTGGGAAAAAGGCAGCGATAATGATAGGCAGGTTAATCCGAATACGGCGTCGAAGTTGTTTTTTCTCCACATCGGTGTTGAACATAAGACCGTCTCGAACGTTAGAAAAGCCTAGTAATATCAGATAAATACCAATAATCAAAAATTGCATCCTACCGTCCATGCTGGGAGAAAAGACAGGTGTCAGGCCAATCCCACCATAGAGAAAGGTATCAAAAAGATAACGAAAACCACCTTTTAACTTATTCTGCCGATAAAGAAGATATGTAATACCATAGATTGCCGCTGTACACAGCTGATAACAGCCCAATATAATAATGACAATATTGACTGGCAGATTGCTGGCACGGTTAAGAAAGCCAACAACCAGCCCTACCAAAACATGGAGGAGGGCAGAACCAAGACTGATACGATTTTGCTTCACTAAGAAACGGAAAAAAAGATTGATAACTCCAACAAATAAAAAGTAAATGACCAATAAATCTAGGGCAAATTTTGCAAAATCAACACCGTTTGCAATAATAATAACGCCAAAAAGAATCGCCAAAATACCGAACAATAGAGTCCGTCTCCCACTTAGTTTATCTAATTCCATTTCATCTCTCCCAAATAAAAGGTAGGAATGAGACAAAAATTGCTACTTTGAAAAAAATCAGTTTTGCTGTCTCACTCCCATTACTGTTGTTATCCTTACTCTTTAGTATAGTATTTTATCTTAGCAAGCGTCTAGTCACTTATCTATTTTTTCGCTCAATCTTATCTCTTCGTTATCAAAAAACGGCTCGTAACGAACCGTTTCTTTTTTGACAACTTATCCATAAATTATCTTGTAAAGTGCTACTGCAGCAATACCGGCAAGAATTGGAGATACGACTGGCACCCAAGCATACCACCATTTTGAATCTCCTTTGTGCTTACCAAGAACTGATTTTGGAAGAAGGAAATGAAGAATACGCGGACCTAAGTCACGTGCAGGGTTCAAACCTGGACCTGTAGGACCACCAAGTGACGTTACCAATGCCATGACAAGGAAACCAAGTGCTAAGTGGGCAACAGCAAGTCCGGCATTGATGTGAGAACCAATTGCAACTTTTCCTTGGATTTGAGTAGCATCCACTCCACGAGTAGCAGCATATTTAACAACTTCTGCACCAAAATAGTTTTTGGTCATAGCCATTGCTGCAAAGAACAAGATAAATGAACCAATAAATTCATTGACAAAACCATTTATCATAGAAGCAGCATGTGATTTCTTGCTTCCGTCATCCGTATTTACAATAGTTGAGAATGATCCCAAAATCGCATTAGGATTTGTTGTTTGCAAATAGTAAGGGCGGTGACTTGCTACTACTAACGCTTGTCCAAATATCGCTCCCAATAATTGTGCAATAATGTAAGGCGCAACTTGTGCCCAAGGGAAGTATCCGCTAATCGCAAGTCCTAGTGTGAATGCAGGATTGATATGATTCCCTGATACATTTCCAAACATAAGAGCAGGAATCATAACCCCCATACCATAACCAACTGCAATGACTAACCAGCCGCTTTGATGACCTTTGGTTCCCTTTAATTCAACGTTGGCAACAGCCCCGTTCCCCAAAATAATGAGAATTGCCGTTCCAAGGAACTCTGTAATATATTTCACAATCCATGTGACATCCATTTTTGTTCTCCTCTTTAATTAAAAAATTTTTAGACAAATCTTATTTTATCAGTTACAATGTATAATGTAAAGGTTATTTTTTGACAAAATGTAAAAAAGGAGTAAAAATATGCGTTACAACCAGTATAGTTATACACCAGAAACAAGCGAAAAAATCCTAGCTGAAATGGAAAGCATTGGATTTTCTTTCCGCCCAGAGCATTCTGATAAAGAAAATTTAGAAACTTTTGTACGTAGAACTTTTTTTAATTATAAAAATACAGACTATGCTTTAAAGTCTTTGGTTGCCAATTCAAATACAGACTTACTCAGCTTTTTTACGTCCAAGCAAGAATTGACAGCAGAGATTTTTTATACGATTGCTTTTCAATTACTGGAATTTGTGCCCTTTGTTGACTTTGATGAAGTAAAAACATTCCGCAAGGACATAAACTTTCCCATTACCTATGGAAATCTACTCGAAAATCTCTATCAATTGCTCAACACACGCACCAAAAACGGCAATCTCTTGATTGATAAACTAGTGAGCGACGGCTTGATCCCTGAAGACAATACCTACCACTATTTCAATGGTAAAAGTCTTGCGACCTTTACTAGCCATAATGCTATCCGCGAAGTGGTCTATGTGGAATCGCGCGTGGATACCGATGAAGATGAGCTGCCTGATTTGATTAAGGTCAGCATCATTCGTCCTCATTTTGATGGACAAATTCCTGCTGTCATGACTGCTAGCCCTTATCACCAAGGAACCAACGACAAAGCCAGCGACAAAGCACTTTATAACATGAATGTGAATTTGGTAAAAAAAGAGACCGAAAAAATCACCATCCATGACTCTGAAGTTTGCTTGGTTGAACCACAAGGCCAAGCAGTATTGGTGGAGCAATCAGAAGAAACACTCGGTCATATCGGTACTTACACGCTCAATGATTATTTGCTTTCACGCGGTTTTGCTAATCTATATGTATCGGGTGTGGGAACCAAGGACTCTGAAGGCCTCATGACCAGCGGAGATTATTATCAAATTGAAGCCTATAAAAACGTTATTGATTGGCTCAACGGTCGTTGCCGTGCGTTCACAGACCATACCAGACAGCGAGAAATCAAAGCCACTTGGTCCAATGGAAAGGTTGCTACAACAGGAATTTCTTACCTTGGAACCTTGTCAAATGGACTGGCTACGACTGGCGTAGATGGTCTTGAGGTCATTATTGCTGAAGCTGGAATTTCTTCTTGGTACAATTACTATCGTGAAAATGGCTTAGTGACGAGCCCCGGTGGCTATCCCGGTGAAGATTTTGACTCTTTGACAGAATTAACTTACTCACGCAATCTTCTAGCGGGCGAACGTCTTCGTCACAATGTCGAGTATCAAAAGAGCCTCAAAACATTAAAAGCAAACTTGGAGCGCGAAACGGGTGATTATAATCAATTTTGGCATGACCGCAACTATCTGATTCACGCACACAAGGTCAAAGCCGAAGTCGTCTTCACTCATGGCTCCCAAGACTGGAATGTCAAGCCGCTCAATGTGTACAACATGTTCCACGCCCTGCCACAAGACATCAAAAAACATTTATTTTTCCACAACGGCGCTCACATTTACATGAACAATTGGCAATCCATTGACTTTCGTGAATCTATGAATGCACTTCTCAGCAAGAAACTGCTGGGCTACAATTCCCACTTTGAATTGCCAACTGTGATCTGGCAAGACAATAGTCAAGCACAAAGCTGGCTGTCACTAAAGAATTTCGGCAATCAAGAGCACTACACTCATTTCAATCTAGGTAGTACTACTCAAGATATTCAAAATGCTTACTCTGATACAGACTACAAGCGTTTCAGCAAGACCTATCAAACCTTCAAAAATGAACTCTTTGACGGAAAAGTCAATCAAGTGACCGTTGACTTCACCTTAGAAAAAGACCTTTTCCTTAACGGTCCCGCTAAGCTCAATCTGCGCCTAAAATCCAGTACCGATAAAGGCTTGATTTCTGCACAGCTATTAGATCTTGGGCAAGCTAAACGCCTCACCCCAATTCCTGGCGTCCTTACACCAAAAGTCATGGACAATGGTCGCGTTTATATGCTGGATCATTTAATGGAATTACCTTTCAAAGAGACACCGCATCGCGTTGTGACAAAAGGATTTCTCAATCTGCAAAACCGCAACGATTTGCTAACAGTTGAAGAAGTCACACCAGACCAATGGTTAGAATTTTCTTTTGAATTGCAACCAACCATTTACAAAATGAAAATAGGCGATACACTTCGCCTTGTCCTCTACACAACCGACTTTGAGCACACCGTCCGCGATAATACCGACTATCATTTGACCATTGACCTAGCAAACTCTAGCTTAGATGTGCCAGATATGGTAAAATAAGATGTTAATGTTTGAAAATTAAGGAGAACCAAAACAATGATGAATATGCAATCAATGATGAAACAAGCACAAAAATTGCAAAAACAAATGGAAAAAGGGCAAGCCGAGCTTGTGGCGACAGAATTTGTTGGCAAATCCGCTCAAGATCTCGTGGTCGCAACTCTTACAGGTGACAAAAAAGTCGTCAAAATCGACTTCCAAGAAGCTGTTGTTGACCCAGAAGACTTAGAAACTTTATCTGACATGACAACCCAAGCTATCAACGCTGCCCTCGTAGAAATTGATGCCGCAACTAAGAAAAAATTAGGTGCCTTTGCAGGTAAAATGCCGTTTTAAAACAAATCTCAAAAAACTCACCCCCTCCTAGTTCATTGCTAAGAGGGGGCTATTTTATGTAAAATTAAAGAAATCAAAGGCTTTATTAAGGAGTAAGTCTGTATATTTTGGATTGTCTTTTAGCTCTTTAATGGAACTTTGTACCAGTTGAACATCGTCCGTTATGATACCGTCAACATTCAAGCGGAAAGATTTTGCAATGCTATTTACATCGTTGACCGTCCAATCATAGAGCAATTTATCTGCTTGCCACAACTTAGAAACAAAGTTTTCATCTAGTGTGGAGTATTCCATAGTATAACCACTGGCTTTGGTTCGTGGGAAGATTGTATTATAAGGCAGGATAAAAAAGCTTTTAATGCTAGCATCGTATTTCACAACTTTTTCAATCACGCAATAGTCCAATGAGTGCATTTGATGACCGTACTTTTTAATCGTTGGGCCATATTTTTTCAAAAAGCGCTCCATCATATCCGAAGAATCTTTTTTGCTGGTTTTGATTTCAATGAGCAACCGCTGTCCCAATTCGTTGGCACGTTTGAGATACGCATCAAAACTGGAAATTTTGGTCCGATAGCCATTTTCTGAAACATCTAAAGCAGTTAGTTCTGCCATGGTCAAATCCTGTGGACTTGCATTGACACCGGCCAAATTGAAAAGATTAGCATCATGCATCATGACAAATTGACCATCTTTTGTTTCTTGTACATCCATTTCAATGTAATCTAGTTTCAGCAAAGCCGTCTTTTCCAATGACTGAATCGTATTTTGTACACCATTTTCCTGCGACACTCCTCGGTGAGAAATCGTAACAGGAACCGTTTCTAATGGAAAAATGAGATACATATAACCTTCCACAGCAAAGAATATAGAAGCAATGGAAATCACAAGCCAGCGCAAAACGCGATCGAACTTCCTCCGCGGATAATCCGCCAAACCTTGCTCAGTCAGAAAAGA
This sequence comes from Streptococcus sp. HMSC066F10, assembly GCF_001813805.1. NCBI lineage: Bacteria > Bacillati > Bacillota > Bacilli > Lactobacillales > Streptococcaceae > Streptococcus > Streptococcus sp. HMSC066F10. The sequence goes on along the minus strand of NZ_KV813996.1, from coordinate 5,378 downwards.
AACAAATTTAATCAAGAAATAGCTCAACATCAGATAGTGAGCATTCTTCAGCAACACATAATTCATCACACCAGCAATCGTTGACACTTGATTGGAATGACCGTCTGCAACATGCTGTAAAAAAAGAGAGGAAGAGCCATTCCAAAAAAAAGAGAAAAGTCTTGGTCACAATCCAAAACAACTGCCAAGAATAAAAGAAAGTTCGTTTTTTGGTCTTTTCTAAGCTGAACCGCACCGCTTCTCTTACGGAAGAATTTTCAAAAAAGATTTTGGGCAAGGCGAACATCAGCTTGACCGCAATCAATAACATCAGCCATACAAGTAGGGGCAGGACGACAGCACCCCCAAAAATACGTCTCTTTCAAATAAGTTAAGATAAAATTTGGAACTAAAATCTTGTTTATATAGTAAATTTTGAGGATTTTTCGGAGAAAATGAAAGAGCAGAGCGATGTAGAGCAAGACAAACAAGATTTTACTAGGACGTGCCTGCTTTAAGATGAGTAAACTGTCTGCTATGGTTTTCTTGGTAAACTTCAAGAGGGTTCGCTTGTCTTGAGTCAATAGATTGTGCGCTCCTAAAAAAAGAAGTGTGATTTGAACATAAGCGACCAACAGATTGGCTAAAAACAAGAGGATAAAAGCCAGAGTAACTAGAGGATGACTAGACAACACTCCAACTACATTGTTATACGACAGAAATTTAACCCGTCTGACGAAGCAAAGTACCTGCCGCAGCATAAGACGGATTAAGTCAGCATAATCTTGTTTTAATGCTTCAAAAGCTATTCTGACCTCTGTCGGAATCTCCACCCACTAGAATACTCCTACTAAACAGCACCCTGACATCAGCCTGTTTTAGGCTATATTTATCTTCTAAAGCTTTCTGTGTTAATTCTGGTAAATCTCGCTTCCCGCAAAAAGAAGCAAGAATATTGATATTTTTTGCGACTTTTTCTTTCATCACATCTTTCATTCTATAAAAAAATCTCAGTTTCTTCAACCGAGATTCTCTCTATCGTCCAAACAATCTTGCAAAAAAACCTTTCTGCTCTTGTGCTTGCACTTTTTCTTTAGCTTCGTCCAATTCTAATAGCAAAGTTTCACGCTCACTCATGGCCTTAGCAGTCAATTGCTGCTGCTGGTCTAATTGCTTGTCTTTTTCAGCAATTTGCACATCTTTCACGCGCAATTGCTCATCTTTTTTAGCTAATTGAGCATCTTTTGCTTTTAACTGGTCATACAAACGCACAATTTCTGCATTTTTCTCATCTACCAAAATTTCCATGAGTTCACGTTGCTTGACATCTTCGCTGACCGGTTCATCTTCAAAAATCGTCTTTTTGTAAATTTCTTCCAGCTTTATCAAACCGCTGCGCGTCACAACGGTGACCCCTTTTTCATTCTTGTCGGTATCTTCGGGCGCAAGAGTTTTGACCCGATTGTTCATCGCCTGACGGCTAATCCCTAAAATCTCGGCTAGCTCGCTGACTGTCTTTTCAATTGCCATAATTTCCTCTGAAACTTTTTCTAGATATATACCTAAATCTTATCATATCAAGGCTTAACTGTCAAATTCGCTCTGGATTTCAAGGAATTTCATCACATTTATGATACAATAAATTTGACATATTCATTTAAAGAAAGAAGCACAATGAACCATTTTGATACAATCGTGATAGGCGGAGGACCAGCTGGTATGATGGCTGCTATTTCCAGCTCCTTTCATGGACAAAAGACACTGCTCTTAGAAAAAAATAAACGCTTGGGTAAGAAGCTCGCTGGAACTGGTGGCGGACGCTGCAATGTGACGAATAACGGCACTTTAGAAGATTTATTAGCTGGCATACCAGAAAATGGGCGCTTTCTCTACAGCGTCTTTTCCCAGTTTGACAATCATGACATTATGAATTTTTTCACTGACAATGGTGTTGCACTCAAAGTAGAGGATCACGGGCGAGTTTTCCCAACAACAGATAAATCTTTTACAATTATTGAAGCATTAGAACGGAAAATGAAGGAGCTAGGCGTCACCATCATGACCCAGACGGAAGTGGTTTCTGTAAAGAAAAATGCGGATTACTTTATCATCAAGTCAAGTGAGCGCATTTGGAGCTGCGATCGATTGATTGTCACAACAGGTGGAAAATCCTATCCCTCAACTGGCTCTACTGGCTTTGGCTATGAGATTGCGCGCCATTTCAACCATACAATAACAGAGTTAGAAGCTGCAGAAAGCCCACTTTTGACAGATTTTCCACACAAGGCTTTACAGGGGATTTCATTAGCCAATGTCACCCTTCGTTATAATAAACACATCATTACCCATGACTTGCTTTTTACCCACTTCGGCTTGTCAGGTCCTGCCGCATTGCGGTTCTCCAGTTTCCTCAAAGGCGGTGAAACCATTTATTTAGATGTCTTACCACAGTTTTCTGCGGAAGATTTGGCAGCATTTTTAGAAAATAACCGAGAAAAATCGCTCAAAAATAGCCTCAAACAATTACTTCCTGAACGTCTGGCAGACTTTTTCGCGCAGCCATTCCTTAAAAAAGGCAAACAATTGACTGGAAAAGAAAAAGAAGAGCTCATTCAACAACTCAAAGCTCTACCAATTCCTATTACCGGCAAAATGTCTCTAGCTAAATCTTTTGTGACCAAAGGCGGTGTCAGTCTTAAGGAAATCAATCCCAAGACTTTAGAAAGCAAACTAGTTCCTGGGCTTTATTTTGCTGGCGAAGTGCTGGACATCAATGCTCATACTGGTGGATTTAATATTACAGTCGCTCTCTGTACTGGCTGGGTCGCTGGAAGTGTGGAATACTAAAAATAGAGCAGATGCTACCATGCAGAACATGTTGGCACCTGCCCTATTTTTTATTTTGCTTGTGTAACGTAGATGTGGATAATATCTGCTACATATTGGGCTGTTCCAACTCCAAATTGGTCAATATTTTTCTTAAATTCTGGATTTGCCACATAGCCTTTTCCAATAAAAGCGAAAACTTCCAGAGAGCAATCAAAGGCATAGGTATTCATTGCTTGAAATAACTGCTCGGCTTCTGATAAATTCTCTTGTGCTTCCACAGCTAGACCTTTTTGCATATTGTTAGCTAGATTGCGAAAAACTTTGTTAAATGCTTCCGTCATCTCAGTTTCTTTGCCAACTTGTCGTGCACGAGAATCGTCCATTACTTCTTGACCGTATGTTTCAACCGCTTGATGATAATAATTTGCATGATCTTCGTAGGTAAATCCAACAAATTTTTCTTGTGTCGTCATTTTTCTTTCTCCTTTTTGAGCTTGAATTGTCTTTTGTAAGGTGGAAATCAAGGTATCCAAATGTTCCCTTTCCTGCTGCAAAAACTGCAATTGCTTGTTCAAGTGAGGCAATAGTTCCTGCTCTTCCTGACTTAGCAGCTCTGCTATTTTCTTTAAAGAAAATCCAAGATATTTGTAAAATAAAATAATTTGCAGGCGCTCTAAATCTACTTCACTATAAAGGCGATACCCGTTTTCAGACTTTTGCGGCACAAGCAAACCTATTTTATCATAGTGATGCAGTGTTTTGACAGAAACACCTGAAAGCTGCGCAGCTTCTTTGATTTGATACATCATTTCCTCCTTACAAATCTCATTATAAACCCTCCCCTTAGATCAAAGTAAATACTTTTTTAAAAATATTTTCCTCCCAATATAGTTATCACAAAGTACGACCTTGCTTTTTACAAAAATCGCTAACGTTGCTTGCAAAGCAAATCTCAACACCATTCGCTTTTCAAACTTGGACGAACACTACTCAAACTAAAAGCTTCGTTTGCTTCCTTCACTACTTCAACAGCCTATTGGATTGTCGAAACCTTTCGAAGACGAGACTAACAACTACAAATTTTCAATTTTTAAACTCTAATTGATCTAGATAAGATCACAAATCAATTAAGGAAGAAAAGAAAATTGTAACAAACATTGACTTGAATTATATCAAACTTGGTATGTCTTAAAAGTTAGACTTAAAAAGAAGTTATAAAGAAAAATTAGCAGATTTATGGAGAAACAATAAAAAAACTATTTGAAGATAAAGCAATAGTTGATATAAAATCGACAGAATATCAAAGAACCATGAATATCCATGGGGAAACTGTTGGATATGATTACTTAAGTAGAATCAATTCAACAATTAGAAAAACTATACAATTAGTGCAATCTGATAAGATAGTTCTTGATGATTTCACAAGTAACGTAGAACGCTTCGTAGGAAAGGAAACTCAAAAAAACGAGGAAAAATATATTCATAGTGTTGAGGATTATCATAGATTAGTAAACTATCTGGAAGAAAAATTAGATTATGAGACAACAGTTATATATCATGTTCTATATATCATAGCTAAAACAGGCATGAGGTATGGAGAAGCAAGTGATATAACTGATGATGATACAAAGTTAGAAGACCATTATTTATACACACATAGAAGATATAACACTGCGACATGGGGGGACGAAAGCAAAAAATGATACTCCATACGAGCAGTACCAATAGATGATAAAACAGTTACTGTTCTGCCTAACATGATAAAAGAACGAAAAAGAATAAACTCATTACTACAAATAAAAACAAAGAGAAATTTCTCTTCTTTCACTATGGTCTAGAACAAGGACTTAGACACACTTATGGCTCATATTTACTTCATAGTCATATAGATATGGGAGTTGTGGCTAAAATTTTAGGTCATAAAGATATCCAAATGTTGATAAAGGCATATGGTCATACTATGACAGAAAGAATTGATAAAGAGTTCAAAGAGGTAGAATCTATCATGGATAGACTATAATTGGGGTACAATTTGGGGTACGATAAAGAAAAACATCAAAAAAAGCCTTGTGTATCAAGACTTTTTCTAAACTCAAGCAATACCGGCGGCCGGGGTCGAACCGGCACGTCCTTGCGGACACTGGATTTTGAGTCCAGCGCGTCTGCCAATTCCGCCACGCCGGCAAAGTTAAACTGGGGTAGCTGGATTCGAACCAACGCATGAGGGAGTCAAAGTCCCTTGCCTTACCGCTTGGCTATACCCCAATAATATAAAATAGGCGAGTGATGGGGATCGAACCCACGCATGCCAGAGCCACAATCTGGTGTGTTAACCACTTCACCACACCCGCCATATTCACAATAAACACGGGCAGTAGGAATTGAACCCACACTGAAGGTTTTGGAGACCTTAGTTCTACCTTTAAACTATGCCCGTAAAGGTATGGAAGGGGAGGGATTCGAACCCCCGAACCCGAAGGAGCGGATTTACAGTCCGCCGCGTTTAGCCTCTTCGCTACCCTTCCTGATATTAAACTAATATGGCGCGAGACGGAATCGAACCGCCGACA
>NZ_KV813995.1:0-214 GCF_001813805.1 Streptococcus sp. HMSC066F10 | reverse complement strand
GGCACTAGCCCCATAAAATGAGACACAAGAAAAACCCTTCTGTTTCTAGTTTACTAGAAACAGGAGGGTTTTGTTATGGTCAAAAAAGCGTATTCGGTAGAAACTAAGTTAGCCTGTATCGAAATGAAGAAAGCAGGTAAGTCCAATAAGGTTATCATGGAGACTCTGAGCATAAAAAATGTTAGTCAGGTCAAAACCTGGTGGCGATGGTATC
>NZ_KV813994.1:0-356 GCF_001813805.1 Streptococcus sp. HMSC066F10 | reverse complement strand
ATGTTGGTGCTCTATCAGTTGGTAAGCCAGTATCCGCAGCTGGTAGAAGAAGAAAGTCAGCTCTATGTTTACTATAAGACCAAGTTCCGCAATCATATCCTGGACATCCTCCGTAAACAGGAAAGTCAAAAACGCAAACTTAATCGTCAAGCTTATGAAGAAGTGAGCGAGATTGGTCACAAGCTCAGCCTAAAAGAACTATATCTGGATGAATTGGTGATTCTCCGAGACCAACTAAATAGCTATCAAGCTCAACTGAGCCCAGAGAAACAGGAGCAGTATGAGCGCTTACTAGCCGATGAACGGTTCAAAGGCCGCCAAGCCATGATTCGAGAATTAAGAGCCTACTTAAAAGA
>NZ_KV813993.1:54960-118989 GCF_001813805.1 Streptococcus sp. HMSC066F10 | reverse complement strand
TTTTGTTGCACTATATTTTACAATTTATCATATTTAAATGGTGACTTGTCAGCAGAGAATCAAGAAAAAGTAGCAGACGATTATGTAGCGGGTCGTTATGGTTCTTGGTCAGCTGCTAAGACTTTCTGGTTAGCAAATGGCTGGTATTGATAAATACAAAAAATTATTGAGGTTGGGACAAAAAGATTTCAATTTTTAAAAATCTTAATTATTAAGCCCTTCAAATCTATAATTAAATGCGAAAAGCGAACAAAGCAGAATTCTGATTACCAGAAAACTAGTTTTGTTCGCTTTTTATATTTGAGGTCGGACTTTTGTCCCAGACTCTTTTGTGATGAGAGTAAGGCTTTAATATAGTAGTTTACAGCTAAAAGTACTATTTTTAGGTTATAGATAGAAGCTACAAAGTCGCTCACTAGATTCGGCCTTTTGATAGGATCTCTATTGTTTCATTCACTGATTTAATAGTTCATCTACTGAATTTTTGGTTTACAGCAGTGTAAAGTTATTGCTATCTGGTTATTGAAATTTGTTCTTAAGGTTATTTCGTGTTATAATAAACCTTGCTCTAAGCGACCTTCAATCGTTGAAAGCAAAACACGACCTTCAATCGTGAAATAACGAAAAGATGGGAGAACACGATGAGTAATCATTCTAAAACACGTGTCGTTGTCGGAATGAGTGGCGGTGTGGATTCGTCAGTTACAGCTCTTTTGTTAAAGGAGCAGGGCTATGACGTGATTGGCATTTTCATGAAAAATTGGGACGACACAGACGAAAATGGGGTCTGTACAGCTACTGAGGACTATAAAGACGTAGCAGCTGTGGCCGATCAGATTGGAATTCCTTACTACTCTGTCAACTTTGAAAAAGAGTATTGGGATCGCGTTTTTGAATATTTCTTAGCTGAATATCGAGCTGGTAGAACCCCGAATCCAGATGTCATGTGCAACAAAGAAATTAAGTTTAAAGCTTTTTTGGACTATGCTATGACATTGGGAGCGGACTATGTGGCAACAGGTCACTATGCGCGTGTAAAGCGCGATGAAGACGGAATTGTTCATATGCTGCGAGGAGTGGATAATGGCAAAGATCAGACTTATTTCCTTAGTCAGTTATCACAAGAGCAGCTGCAAAAAACGATGTTTCCGTTGGGACATTTAGAAAAGTCTGAAGTTCGAGCTATTGCAGAGAAAGCAGGATTAGCTACTGCTAAGAAAAAAGATTCAACCGGCATCTGCTTTATTGGTGAGAAAAACTTTAAAGAATTTCTGGGAAATTATTTACCAGCTCAACCTGGTCGCATGATGACAGTTGATGGTCGAGATATGGGTGAGCATGCTGGTTTGATGTATTATACAATTGGTCAGCGTGGTGGCCTTGGCATTGGTGGTCAGCATGGAGGAGATAATGAACCTTGGTTTGTAGTGGGTAAGGATCTTAGTCAAAATATTCTTTATGTTGGTCAAGGTTTTTACCATGACAACTTGATGTCAACGAGTCTTGACGCTAGCCAAGTACATTTTACAAGAGAAATGCCAGCTGAGTTTACTATGGAATGTACAGCTAAGTTTCGTTATCGTCAGCCAGATTCTAAGGTTACAGTAACTGTAAAGGGTGACAAGGCAATTGTCAACTTTGCAGAACCTCAACGTGCTATTACACCTGGACAAGCCGTTGTATTTTATGATGAAGAAGAGTGTCTTGGTGGTGGCTTGATTGACAATGCCTATAAAGATGGTAAGCTTCAACAGTATATTTAGATTGACATTTTTTAGCAATCTGCTAAAATGGATATAGCAATAACTATGATGGTCAAAGCTCATGGATGTTGCAGGCTTTTTGTCCTGCACTTCTAGAGGTTTGACTTTTTTGGTGAAAAAATAAGGAAAGAAAAGATGACACACAATTTTACTGAAAGTTATGATATTGTCGTAATTGGTGCTGGGCATGCAGGTGTTGAGGCTTCGTTAGCAGCCAGTCGAATGGGCTGTAAAGTCCTACTTGCGACAATCAATATTGAAATGCTAGCTTTTATGCCTTGTAATCCTTCTATTGGAGGATCTGCCAAGGGAATCGTTGTACGTGAAGTGGATGCTCTAGGTGGAGAGATGGCTAAGAATATAGATAAAACTTATATTCAAATGAAGATGCTCAATACTGGGAAAGGTCCAGCGGTTCGTGCTCTTCGTGCGCAAGCAGATAAGGAACTTTATTCTAAAGAAATGCGCAAGACGGTTCAACATCAAGAGAATCTCACTTTGCGTCAAACTATTATAGATGAGATTCTAGTTGAGAACGGGAAAGTCGTTGGTGTGAAAACAGCCACGCACCAAGAGTTTGCGGCAAAGGCAGTTGTCGTAACAACCGGTACAGCTCTGCGTGGAGAAATTATTATTGGAGATTTGAAGTATTCTTCTGGTCCTAATCATAGTTTAGCTGCAATTAATTTAGCATACAATTTACGTGATTTAGGGTTTGAAATTGGGCGTTTTAAAACAGGAACTCCTCCGCGTGTGAAAGCTTCTTCTATTAATTATGAAGAGACGGATATTCAGCCTGGAGACGAAAAAGCGAACCACTTTTCCTATACTTCTCATGATGAGGATTATCTCAAAGATCAGATTCCTTGCTGGCTAACTTATACTAATGGAAGAAGTCATGAAATTATTCAAAACAACCTTTACCGTGCACCAATGTTTTCAGGAATGGTGAAAGGTGTAGGACCACGTTACTGCCCGTCAATTGAAGACAAAATTGTTCGTTTTGCAGATAAAGAGCGCCACCAACTTTTCTTGGAGCCAGAAGGTCGAGATACGGAAGAAGTTTATATTCAGGGGTTGTCAACGAGTTTGCCAGAAGATGTTCAAAAAGACTTAGTGCATTCTATTAAGGGACTTGAAAATGCTGAATTGATGCGAACTGGCTATGCGATTGAATATGATATGATTATGCCACATCAGCTGCGCGCTACTCTAGAAACTAAGAAAATCTCAGGTTTGTTTACAGCTGGGCAAACGAATGGGACATCTGGTTATGAAGAAGCGGCAGGACAGGGCATTATCGCAGGAATCAATGCAGCTCTGAAAGTTCAAGGAAAGCCAGAATTGATTTTGAAACGTAGTGATGGTTATATTGGGGTCATGATTGATGACTTGGTCACCAAGGGAACCGTGGAGCCGTATCGTCTTTTGACTAGTCGAGCTGAATACCGTCTCATTTTACGACACGACAATGCGGATATGCGATTGACTGAAATTGGACGAAGGGTAGGATTGGTTGATGATGAACGCTGGCTGCGTTTTGAAATTAAGAAAAATCAATATGAAACTGAAATGAAGCGCTTGAGCACTATTAAATTAAAGCCAATTAAAGAAACGAATGAAATGGTTGAAAAATTAGGCTTTAAACCATTGACAGACGCAGTTACAGCAAAAGAATTTTTGCGTCGTCCAGAAGTTTCATATCAAGATGTTGTCAAGTTTGTCGGTTCAGCAGCTGAAGATTTAGATGAAAAGATAATCGAATTGATTGAGACTGAAGTCAAATATGAAGGCTATATTTCTAAGGCGTTGGATCAGGTTGAGAAGATGAAACTAATGGAAGAAAAACGGATACCAGCAAACATTGACTGGGATGATATTGATTCAATTGCGACAGAAGCTCGTCAGAAATTCAAGAAAATAAACCCAGAAACAATTGGTCAAGCTAGTCGGATTTCAGGTGTCAATCCAGCGGATATTTCGATTTTGATGGTTTATTTGGAAGGTAAATCACGAAGTATCTCAAAAAATCAAGAAAAAGCAAAAAAATAAATGATGAAGATGCTTGTTCACATTTCTGAGCAAGTGTTTTTTCGTCAATAATACTTGACAAAGCTGTAAACTACCAGAGAAATAAAGCTAATTTAATGGGAAAATCAGATATTCTGTTTTGTAAAGTGAGCAAAGAGATGCAGGAAGATTTAATTTTTTCTAATGTTTGACAGTATTATTTGGCTTGTTTTAATAAGGGAAAACTCGCTTTTTTAGAGCTTTTGTGGTAAAATGGCGGTTAAGAGGTTTGTGATGAAAAAATTTCGTTTTATTCCAATTCATTTTGTAATCATGGGCGTTATTTCCTTTGGAATTTTAGCTATTTTATTACGAGTTTTTGGTAGCAGCATTCTGATGTTATCTGCGCTTTTTTTGGTGCTTGCTCTTTTGATTTTTCTATTGATTTACCAACAAAAAAGTTATGAAATTGATGAAGTGGAACAAATCCAGTATGTGAATGATCAAGCAGAAAATAGTTTGGCATCATTGCTTGAAAGAATGCCGGTTGGTGTTGTAAAAGTTGATCAAACATCTGGAAATGTAGAATGGTTTAATCCTTACGCAGAGTTGATTCTTACTAATGAAGACGGTGAATTTGATGTGGACTTGTTGCAAAAAATTACCAAAACACCATCTGAGGGTGCTGGATCGTATGCAACAATTGGGGATACAAAATATTCGGTCTACTTAGATCATGCTTCAAGTGTGTTTTACTTTTTTGATGCTTCTAGTGAGTATGAGGCTACTTCAGAATTAGTAACAACAAGGCCAGTTATTGGTATTATTTCAGTCGATAATTATGATGATTTAGAGGATGTTGTCTCAGATTCAGATATTAGCCACATTAATAGCTTTATCGCAAATTTTGTCTCTGAATTTGCAGAAAAATATGCCATGTTTTCTCGTCGTGTGGGAATGGATCGTTTCTATATTTTTACGGATTACACGGTGCTAGATCGGTTAATGCAAAATAAGTTTGCAGTTATTGATCAGTTCAGGGAAGAAGCTAAAAAGCGGGAAATTCCTCTCACACTGAGTATGGGCTTCTCTTATGGTGATAGTAATCATGAGCAGATTGGTAAAGTGGCTCTCTTAAACTTGAATCTTGCTGAAGTTCGTGGTGGTGATCAGGCTGTTGTCAAAGAAAATGATGAGTCGAAGAATCCTGTTTACTTTGGTGGTGGCTCAGCTGCATCGGTGAAACGGACACGTACTCGCACGCGAGCTATGATGACTGCTATTTCGGATAAGATTAAAAGTGTGGACCAAGTTTTTGTAGTTGGACACAAAAATTTGGATATGGATGCGCTTGGTTCTGCTGTGGGAATGCAAGTATTTGCTAGTAATATTATTGATCAGACCTATGCTGTTTATGATCCTCATCAAATGGCTGCGGATATTGAGCGAGCAGTTCGCAGGCTGCAGGATGAAGGAGAGACCAATCTTCTTTCGGTTGCTGATGCGATGACAATGGTGACCAATCGTTCTCTGTTGATTATGGTGGATCATTCAAAAACAGCTCTGACCTTATCAAAAGAGTTTTATGATTTGTTTAACCAAATTATCGTCATTGATCACCACAGAAGAGATCAAGATTTTCCGGAAAATGCTGTTATCACTTATATCGAAAGCGGAGCAAGTAGTGCCTGTGAATTGGTAACAGAGTTGATTCAATTCCAAAATTCTAAGACAAAACGCTTGAGTAAAATGCAGGCTAGTGTGTTGATGGCTGGGATTATGCTGGATACGAAGAAGTTTTCTTCTCGTGTAACCAGTCGGACGTTTGATGTGGCGAGCTATTTACGCACGCGCAGAAGTGATAGTGTGGCTATTCAAGATATTTCAGCAACGGATTTTGATGAATATCGTGAAGTGAATGAGTTGATTTTGAATGGTAAGAAAATTTTGCCGAATGTACTCGTTGCGACAGGTGTAGAAGAAAAATGCTATGATACAGTTGTTATCAGTAAAGCAGCAGATGCTATGTTAGCTATGTCAGGGATTGAAGCTAGCTTTGTCGTTAGTAAAAATAAGCAAAACAGTGTTTCGATATCTGCTCGTAGTCGTAGTAAAATCAATGTCCAACGTATCATGGAAGAACTGGGTGGAGGCGGTCATTTCAATTTAGCAGCAGCGCAAATTCCTGACCAGACAATTGCTCAGGTGGTTCATAGCTTAAATGAAATTATTGTTCGTGAAGTACTAAAAGATAAGGAGTTAGAAGAATGAAAGTAATCTTTTTAGCAGATGTAAAAGGTAAAGGAAAAAAAGGTGAAATTAAAGAAGTGCCTACTGGCTATGCACAGAATTTTCTGATTAAGAAAAATCTTGCCAAAGAGGCGACTGCAGCAGCTATCGGCGAGCTTCGCGGAAAACAAAAATCAGAAGAAAAAGCACACGCTGAAATGCTAGCTGAAGCGCAAGCCATTAAGGAAAAGTTGGAAGCAGAAAGTACAATTGTTGAATTTACTGAAAAAGTGGGACCAGATGGACGGACTTTTGGTTCTATTACCAGTAAAAAAATTGCTGAAGAATTACAAAAGCAATTTGGAATTAAGATTGATAAACGATTGATTCAAGTCAAGAATCCTATTCGTTCTGTTGGCTTGATTGATGTGCCAGTGAAAATTTATCAAGATGTGACTAGTGTGATTAACTTACGTGTAAAAGAAGGTTAATTGAAGAATATTTTTTGAGAGAGGAGGTCTTATGGCAGATATTGATGAATTGCGAGCACAACCGCAGGATATTTTAGCAGAGCAATCTGTTTTAGGTGCGATTTTTATTGATGAAAGTAAGCTGGTGTTTGTTCGTGAATATATCGAGCCAACTGACTTCTTTAAATATGCCAATCGGTTAATTTTTAAAGCGATGATTGACTTGGCAGATCGAGGCGATGCCATTGATGCGACAACTGTTCGTAATATTTTAGACAGTCAGAGTGATTTGCAAAATATCGGTGGCTTGTCTTATTTGGTTGAAGTGGTTAACTCAGTACCGACTTCTGCCAATGCTGAATATTATGCTAAGATTGTAGCAGAAAAAGCTGTTTTGCGCCGGTTGATTGCGCGGCTGACAGACTCTATCAATCTAGCTTATGATGGTGCCAGTCCTGCAGATGAAATCATTGCTGGGGCTGAAAAAGCGCTAATCGATGTTAGTGAAAATGCTAGTCGAAGCGGCTTTAAAAATATTAAAGAGATTTTGAATCTTAACTTTGGTAGCTTGGAAACGCGGTCTCAGCAAACTTCTGATATTACAGGGATTGCGACAGGTTATCAAGATTTGGATCACATGACCACAGGACTGCATGAAGAAGAGTTAATCATCGTGGCAGCTCGTCCAGCGGTTGGTAAAACAGCTTTTGCTCTCAATATTGCTCAAAACATTGGAACAAAGCTAGATAAAACAGTCGCTATCTTTTCTTTAGAAATGGGGGCAGAAAGCCTGATAGACCGAATGCTAGCAGCAGAGGGATTAATTGAATCACATTCAATCCGTACAGGACAATTGACGGAGGAGGAATGGAGGAAGTATGCAATTGCACAAGGAAATCTAGCAGAAGCTAGTATTTACATTGACGATACGCCAGGAATTCGGATTACAGAAATTCGTTCGCGTGCTCGAAAATTAGCGCAAGAAACAGGAAATCTTGGATTGATCTTGATTGACTACTTGCAGTTGATTACAGGGACTGGTCGAGAGAATCGTCAGCAAGAAGTATCTGAGATCTCTCGTCAATTAAAGATTTTGGCAAAAGAGTTGAAAGTGCCAGTCATTGCGCTGAGCCAATTGTCACGGAGTGTGGAACAGCGTCAGGACAAACGGCCTGTTTTGTCAGACATTCGTGAGTCGGGTTCTATTGAGCAGGATGCAGATATTGTTGCATTTCTATATCGTGATGATTATTATGAACGCGGTGGTGAAGAATCTGAAGGGCTTCCAAACAACAAGGTTGAAGTGATTATCGAAAAGAACCGTAGCGGTGCGCGTGGTACGGTAGAATTGATTTTCCAAAAAGAATACAATAAGTTTTCAAGTATTTCCAAGAGAGAGGAATAAACAATGAGTGATGCATTTACAGATGTTGCAAAAATGAGAAAAATTAAAGAAGAAATCAAAGCCCATGAGGGCAAAATGGTAGAAATGACTCTTGAAAATGGCCGTAAACGTCAAAAAAATAAGCAAGGGCGCTTGATTGAAGTTTATCCTTCTTTGTTTATCGTTGAATATACAAGTAATGGAGGTCAACCGGGTGAGATTGAAAATACTTATGTCGAATCTTACACTTATTCAGATATTTTAACGGAGAAAAATCTCATTCGTTATTTGGATTGAGAATAAATAGGTTTTAATGGCGAAAAACTGCTTTGATTGATGTGGCTGGAGTGAAAAATGATTAAAAATCTAGTTTTTGATTTTGGCAATGTTTTAATTGAATGGAACCCTGCTAAGATTTTAGCTGCTTTTGTAGAAGATGAAGGAGACCGTAAGTGCGTCAAGGATGCTATTTTTGATTCAGGGCTTTGGGCTCAGACGGATACTGGAGAATTAACTTTGGAGGAAGCCATTCAGGCGGCTCAAACATTGCTAGATAGTTCTTACTCTGCTACTGTTGAGGCTATTTTTACTCATTGGTATGAGACAGTAGATGTTTATCATCAGCTACAAGAGAAAATTTTTGAATGGGCTCAGCTGGGATATGGCATTTATATTTTGTCTACTACAAGTGAGATATTTTATGCAGTTGAAAATGCATGTTTATTACCGATGACGAAAGTTTTGACTGGGAAAATCCTTTCTTACGAAGTAGGGTATGCAAAGCCAGATAAAAGCATCTATCAAAAGTTACTAGCTCAATACGCATTACAAGCTAATCAATGTGTATTTATAGATGATTTACAGGTTAATTTAGATGTCGCTAAAAGTCTAGGATTTGAAACTATTTTAGCAACATCTGAACAGCAAAATATAATTGCGATAGAGGAATTGTTGAAGAAGAAAGGTTATTTTCATAGAAAGAAATAATCTGGTAAAAATCCGTCTTTACAGATAGGATTTTTTTTGATATAATGGCTTTTGTGTGAAATAGCAGCAGGAGGGCATGAAGCTCGTCAACAGAATATTAGCTATAAAAGTAGCCTTGGCTGTTTAGGCGAAAATGTTCTGCACGAATCAGGGCTTTCTAAGTGACTATTTCCTCAAATTATTATTTTTACAGGAGGACATGTTTATGTCACGTTATACAGGACCATCTTGGAAACAAGCTCGTCGTTTGGGCCTTTCACTTACAGGTACAGGGAAAGAATTGGCACGTCGTAACTACGTACCAGGTCAACATGGACCAAACAACCGTAGCAAATTGTCAGAATACGGTTTGCAATTGGCTGAAAAACAAAAACTTCGTTTTACTTACGGTGTAGGTGAAAAACAATTCCGTAACTTGTTCGTACAAGCAACTAAAATCAAAGGCGGAATCCTTGGTTTTAACTTCATGCTTCTTTTGGAACGTCGTTTGGATAACGTTGTTTATCGTCTTGGACTTGCAACTACTCGTCGTCAAGCTCGTCAATTCGTAAACCACGGTCATATCCTTGTTGACGGAAAACGTGTAGATATTCCTAGCTACCGTGTATCTGTTGGTCAAGTGATTTCAGTTCGTGAAAAATCACTTAAAGTACCTGCAATTCTTGAAGCGGTTGAAGCAACTCTTGGACGTCCAGCATTTGTATCATTTGATGCTGAAAAATTAGAAGGTTCATTGACTCGCTTGCCAGAGCGCGACGAAATCAACCCAGAAATCAACGAAGCGCTTGTCGTTGAATACTATAACAAACAACTTTAATCGATGGATTATCAGAGGTTGGGAATCTTCCCAGCTTCTTTTTTTGTTGTAAAGATTACGAAGAAAAGCCCTAGAGAGCTTGTGGGTGCTACTAGGGCAAGGTATAAGAAATATTCTAATCCAACATTTTTAAAAGAAAATCTGCCATTTGTTCAGGGCTTTCTTTTTTTTCTCTAGCAATCCACATTTGACAAACTCCAAAAAAGGCGTTTGTCAGGTAAACATAGCTGTATTCTTTCTCCACTTGACTTAGTAGTTTACTACTAAAGCGCTCTTGTAGGTCTTCAGCCAGCATGATTTGGAATTTATGGCGTAAAAATGTTTGAATTTCTTTTGTTCCGTTTTCTGTTAACAAAACAGAAAGGAGGGATTCTCGTGTGAGAAAATCAAAAACTTCTATAATCGCGCTACGCTTGTCTTGAGCATACTTCTCAAAAATGTATTCTAACTTATGGAAAAGTTTCTGTTGATAATGCTCAACCATATCATATTTATCTTTGTAGTGTGTATAAAAACTACTGCGACTAATGCCGGCAGTCTTGGTCAACTTGACAGTGCTAATCTGGTCGAATGATTCGTGTTCCAGTAGCTCTACCATCGCATTTTCAATAATCATTTTTGTTTTTTGGCGCTTGTTACTTTCTGCCATATTGTCTTTCCTCTTTTGAACAAATTTATCCAACGTGTCTAAAATTTAATTTTTTCTCTTGTGAAAAATTTCAGAAACTGTATAATCTATTATATCAAATATTTAGACAATGTGTATAAAAATATTTCGAAAATTAAAATTTTTATACAGAGTGTCTAAGATAGAGGAGAAAAAATGTTCAACGAATGGAAAGCAATTTTCAAAAAACCACTCTTCATTATTGTCATGGTTGGTGTTTCCTTGATTCCTGCTCTTTATAATGTTATCTTTTTGAGCTCCATGTGGAATCCTTATGGTAAAGTTTCAGAATTGCCAGTAGCGGTTGTGAATAAAGACCAACATGCGACATTTAACAGCAACACATTGTCTGTTGGTGATGATATGGTGAAAAGTCTTAGAAAGAATGATGCTTTAGATTTTCATTTTGTATCTGAAGCAAAGGCAAAAAAAGGCTTGGAGAAAGGTGATTATTATATGATTATCACGCTTCCAAGTGATTTATCTCAAAAGGCTGCTAGTATTCTGGATAATAAACCACAAAAGATGCAGATTGATTATCAAACATCTAGCGGGCACAGCTTTATTGCTAGTAAGATGAGTGATTCGGCTATGACGCGACTTCAACAAACTGTCGCAAACAATGTGACCAATACGTATACGACTTCTCTCTTCAAGAGTATGAATAGCTTGAGGAAAGGCATGATAACAGCTGCTTCTGGTAGTGGGCAACTTGCTTCTGGCGGTCAACAATTAAAAGACGGTAGTCAAACTTTGACAGATAATTTACAGACCTTGTCTAGCTCAAGCATGACATTTGCAGACGGTGCTAATACATTGACGACAGGTTTGGGAACCTATACGCTTGGGGTGCATCAGCTGTCAGACGGAATTGGTACGCTATCGACACGCCTTTCAGCTTATACGTCAGGTGTCGGTCAATTGGCTTCTGGTTCAGATACGCTTTCAAAAGGTCTGACAGACTATACAAATGCTGTTGGTCAATTGGCTGACGGTTCAAGAGAATTATCAGATGGTTTAAATGCGTATGCCAATGGTGTAGCAAATCTTGCAGGCGGTGCGAATCAGTTAAATGCTCAATCGCAAAATTTATTGGCTGGAGTCAATCAATTGACCGCTTCTAATGGAGAAATTCAAAAATTATCAAGCGGTGCGCATCAATTAGCTACGGGTCTGAATACGTTAATGACAACTGTTCAACAATCTGGCATGACTGCTGAACAAGTTCAAAAGCTACAGGATTTGCAAGCAGGTTTAACTGCTGTGCAAACCGCTCTTTCAACTGGATCAGACTTGTCAGCCGCTAAAGCAAGCATGACGACTGCTTTAAGCGATATGGAAACGGCTGCGAACACGCTTGCCAATAGTGCGACGACAGACAAGACTACGATTGCAACTAACGTGGCTGCTACAGCTGCTTATCAAAAGTTAAGTGCTAGTGAGCAGGCAGAAATCAATGCTGCGATTTCGCAAACTCCAAGTCAAACTGCTACGACTGCGGCAAGTCTATTGACAAATATTCAAGCGCTCAAGACGCAAGTGACGAACTTGCCAGAGCAATCTTCTAATCAACAAAGTGTAGCTGTCATCGGACAAGCGAAAGGTGCGCTTTCAGAGCTTCAAACGAGCGCACAACAATCCCAATCAAAAATCCTTGCAGCTTTACAACAATCAACTGCGGGTGCTAATCAAGTAGGAGCAGGTATTGATCAATTGGCAAAAGGTGTAACCGACTACACCAATGGGGTTGCGCAGATAACAGCAGGAGTTAATACCTTATCTAGTAAGAATGACCAATTGACGTCTGGCATGGCAAAAATCAATTCCGGAGCTAATCAATTGGCGGCTAATAATGGTCAAATTGATGCCGGCTTGGCAAAATTAGCAGACGGAGCTAGTCAATTAGTGAACAATTCTGCTACACTCGTGTCAGGGGCAGACAAACTGTCTGATGGTGCTGGTAAAATAGCAGATGGTTCTACGAAGCTGGCAGACGGCAGCTCAACTATCACGTCTAATCTGGGGACACTTGTGTCGGGTGCGGACAGCTTGACAGCAGGTTTGACAGATGCCAAAAATCAATTATCTATGGTGACAACCAATAAAGCCAATGCTAAAGCTCTCGCAAATCCATTGACAACGAAGAAAATAGATAAAGACCATGTTGGTAAAAATGGTATCGGGATGGCACCATACATGATTTCTGTGGCACTCTTTGTAGCAGCTATTTCAACCAATATCATCTTTAGCACGTTACCTTCTGGTAAGAAGCCAAAGACACGTATGGAATGGTTGAAAGCACGTATTCAAGTCAACGGCATGATTTCTCTCTTAGCAGGTTTGTTGGTGTACGGTGCGGTACATATGATTGGCTTAACCGCCAACCACGAATGGGCAACGCTTGGTATCATTCTTTTGACCAGCATGTGCTTCATGGCGGTGGTGACGGCTCTGGTAACGTGGGACACTAAGCTTGGTGCTTTCACTTCTTTGATTTTGTTATTGTTGCAACTAGCCTCTAGTGCAGGGACTTACCCACTTCCGTTGACGGATAAGATTTTCCAAGATGTCAATCCTTGGTTGCCGATGAGCTATTCTGTTTCGGCTTTGCGTCAAACGATTTCGATGACGGGGCAAGTCGGCGGACAGGTTGCCTTCATGACAATCGTTCTGCTGCTCTTTGTTGGTCTTGGTTTCTTGGTTTACAATCCAAATAAAAAAGAATTAGTTTAATCAAAAAGCTCTTGTATCTTGAATACAGGAGCTTCTTTTTTAAATTAAACCAAAGTGAGCAAGGGCGTGTGGAATGCCATTTTCATCATTAGAGTGTGTGATGAAAGTGGCTGCTTCTTTGACGGTTGCTTGGCTATTGCCCATTGCAATGGGATAATCTACTGTTTCAAACATGGTCAGGTCATTGAGTCCGTCTCCGAATGCGTAAGTCGGTGCTTTATCTGCCAGCAAGGTCAGCAGGTGCTGAATCCCAGAGCCTTTGTTACAGCCGTGTGGCGTGATGTCTATCGAGTAGGGGCTGTTACGGAAAAAGTGCAGTTCAGGGACTTCTGTTTGGTACTGGGTGTCTTTTTCGGGCTCTTCACTAAAAATGAGCAACATCTGACAAGGCTGGTTTTGATAAATGGTTGGCCCGACTTGGGGCAGGTCTTGATGAAAATATCGGAAATTCTGCTGAACGGTCGGGCTGAGCGCCGTCACACGCATTTCTCCTTGCGAATAAAAACCGAGGTCATGCTCATTTTCCTTTGCCAGTTGCAGGAGCTTGAGAATGCTGTTTTGTGCAATTCGTCCTTCAAACAGGAATTGCTTTTCATGGAGGATTTCCATGCCATTTAGCAAGATAGCGGAATGAATCCCAGCGTCTTTCAGAACCGTCCCCATTTCTCCGCGCCCGCGCCCCGTACAGATAATAGGCAGAAAGCCGTTGGCTCGTAGTTGAGCAATGGCTGTTTTGTTGTCTGCTGGGACTTGTCCTTGGCTATCAACCAAGGTGCCGTCAATATCAAAAAATACAAATCCGTTGTAAGTCATTTGCTTCTCTGTCTCCTTTAAGGTGCTGAAGTTCCACGTGAAACATGAGAGAAAGGGGAAGTACGATGCTGTTTGACTTCTTCTTTCAAGTTTTCGAGCAAGGTCGTTTCTTCTGTCAGCTCAAGCAACTGGAGACCTTTCTGGATAAGGTCGTCGTCTCTTTGGCAAATACCCAGACGAACCTGAGCAAAGCCGAGCTTGTCGTATCGTTTTGTTTGCCTGGCGAGCGGTAAGATCATCTCGGTGATACGCTGGCAATCGTCAAGGCAATTGTTGTAAAGGTAGATGGTCGAAAGGTTGGCTAAAATGGAGAATTGTGTACTGTGAATTTCTTTGTAATGCTTATACTTGTTGAGACTGGCTAAGATTTTTTCCGTTATATTTTGAATGGTTTCTAGTGGGAAGAAGTAAAGAATAACACTTAGTAAATTTAGGTCACTTTCATAAAAAGTATCTCGTTTTTCTAAATCTGTCCATAACTGTTGGGCTAAAACTTGTGCTTGACTACTGATTTTATTTTTTCTAATTTCAATTAGTATATTTGCCATACGCAAAATATTGCTAATGGGAATATCATGATGAGCTTTCAAGTAGGCTTCACACTGTTTGGTTAAATCCAGTAATTGTTCTGTTTCAACGACAGATAAATAATTTTTAAATTGCAAGATAATCTTCATTCTGTGATTTGAATGATAATAATCACAAAGATATTCAAATTCCCCAAAGCTCATGTCAATCTGGTGGAGCAGAAATTCCATGGTTTCATAGCTGGGAACGGATTGGTTGCTTTCAAACTTGGAAAGATTGGAGCGAGAAATCCAATCTCCGCAAATCTCTTGCTGGGTGATTCCCTTTGCTTTTCGAATCGTCTTGTAAACTGTTCCAATATCCCAACGCATAGGCGACTCCTTGTGTTAAATATGAAATGTGAAAATAGTGGGCATTTTGTGAATGCCTTTTCATCATATTATATCATATAGATGAAAGGAGAAAAAGTGATGAAGAAAAATACCTTTTCTGCTTCTGCCGTCCATTAAGGACTGTGTGTTCAAACTGTTTTGAAAGTGGTTAATCCTCTTTTTCAGAAAATTTCCTATAATTTCCCATTCATGTTATACTAAATGAGATGATTTTTCTGGATTTCGTTGGCTGATGAGGTGAGGCGAGACAATTTTACTTCGTCCGCGCAGCTGACAAGGCAAACTGATTGTCGTTCACTTCGTCCGCCCGGCGGACAGCATGAATCAAAAGTAGTTTATCTCGTCCGCCGGGCGGACGGAGTAAACCAAAAGTAAGGGAAACTTTCTGCCGGGCGGACGAAGCAAACAAAAAGTAGTTGAGGTCATCCGCCGCGCTGACGGAAAAAGGAGAAGTCATTGAAACGGTCGCTTTAAGTGACAAGTAAAAAAGGAAAGAAGGAATTTATGAAGCAAGAAAAGCTCATTGGACTTAAGATTAGTAATCTCCGTCATGCGGAATTCACGCAGTTTATCACTCGTTTTTTAGACGATGTGGAGAAAGAAGCGCTCGACTTTAAAAATGAGGATGTCATTACCGCTCTCGTCAAGAAGATAAAAGCAGCCTTGCCTGCTTATCAAGCCTCTCTCGGTCAGATTCGGGCGAGTGAAAAGTCAGCTTCGATTAGTGCGGCTGACGAATTGCGCGACGCTGATTTGCAAGCTCTTCGCGATGCGCTGAAACCTTATCGGGCAGCCAAGCGGGAAGAGGAAAAGTCAGCTTTTTTTTCATGTTTAGTAACCTCACTTTTTCCTTTTTCAACCTAAATGTATCACAAAAATAAGAAAAAACAAGTCTATTTTAAAGGAAAATTTATGATATAATAAAGTTGATAACGTTAAAAAAACTAGAGCGAAACAACTCTAGTTTTTTGCATGCTCAGCCTAAAATCTCTAGAATCTCTGTCAAATTATCAATAGTCCAATCTGGTGTTTCTGCTGGATTCGTTATGTGGTTCAAGTGGCTAAATCCCTGTCGGATCCAAATGGTTTGCATTCCAAGTTGTTTAGCCGGAAGAATATCATTGTCCAAACGGTCGCTAATCATCACAGCGTGTTCAGCCAAATAGTTCGCTTGTTGGAAAGCTAACTCAAAAATAGCGAAATCGGGTTTTGCCAAGCCAACATCGGCAGAGGAAATCACCAGATCAATCCAAGAATCAATACCAAATCTTCTCAATCTTGCTTGCAAGTTCGGTAACTGGTTGGCAATAATCCCAATCTTGTAGTGTTGGTGGAGAGTTTTCAGCACTTGCTTGCAGTCAGGATACAGCACCTTTAAATCAGACCTCCAAGACGGACGCTTCAGACCATAATCGTTCAGAGCTTCCGCATCGCCTTTTTTATTTTCCTTAAAATAGTGGTTCATAGTTTGATAAAATGCTGCATAAGAAATATTAGTATCCGCAATAGCCTGTTCAATCCGATCTTTGTAGGCTTTTTCTTCATTTACCAAAGTTGATCCAACATCAAAGAATAACCAATGAATCTCTTTCATGCGAAACCTCTAATAAAGATTGATGTCTCCGCTGACAGCTTGGATAGTAAGAGAATCTGTAGAAGCCATTGCTTGGTGGTGGATTGTGTTGCAAATGATTTGGTGGCTCGGCTGGAGCTGATTAGAGATAGAAATGTCTCCGTGCACTGTTTCAAGATCATAGCTGAAATCATGGTGCAGCAGATGAAGTGAAATATCTCCGCTAGTTGTTTGAATGAAAGTCTTACCAGCAATTTCTAAAGAATGCGTGTCGAGATCCCCTGACACAAGAGACAGCTTACAATCCGTCAATTTGGCATGTGCCAGATGGATATCGCCACTGATAAGGGTAACATCGGTTTGTTGCAAATGGCAATGCCGCATAGTCAGATCGCCACTTGAAAGCTCAATCGTTCCTTTTTGTGTTTGAAGATGAGATACAGCTACATCACCAGAAGTTGCTTGAAGTGAGAATGATTGAAGAATCTTGCCATTCGGGATTTGAATGCAGATGGGATGATTATCAAAACCGTTTTTCATGACATTAATAATCCAGTCCAAACCACTATAATGCGTGTTGCCTTTTTCTGTAATGTGCCACTTCTCGTTTTGAACAGTAGAAATGATTTGATTGTTGCCTTTTCCATTATAGTATTTGATGTGGAAAAAATCATCAGGTGAAGGCTCAATAAGAATATCTTGCGTGGTGACATCAATATGCAATTCAGAGATTGTTGCATAGTCTTCAAAGATATAAGCATTGTCGGTATATGATTGGTGATTGTGTGCAGATGACTGGTGTTGAGGACGAGTTGACGTTTCTTCTGCTTGATTTGCTGAAAGTGAGCGAATAATCTCTTCGGCTGCGTCTTTGGGATCTCCCAACTCCTCAATGACTTGTGCTTCATTTTCAGATCCGGCTTCTTCGAAGTATTCCGTAAAATAATCCATTGCTTCTTTATAATCTGCTTCTGGCAATGTTTTCAAGTATTTCTCTAGTGCGGCTAAATAGTCAGTTTTTGTCATGGCGAATGCTCCCTTCTATGATACCGTTGACTGTCGCTGTATATAACTTCCACTCCCTTTTAAGGGTGTTTAACTGCTTTCGTCCCTCTGGAGTAAGGGAGTAATACTTCCGTTTTCGACCTTGATATTCTTGCGAGTAAGTTGTTAAGTAACGATTCTTTTCTAACTTTTTTAAAATAGGATATAAGGTTGATTCCTTGATATTGGCAATCAATTTAATCGTTTGGCTAATCTCATAGCCATAGGAATCTTCACTTTCCAAAATCGCTAGAATGAGAAATTCAATTAGGGTAGAAGATGTTGGAAAATACATGAGCCACCTCCTATGTATAATATTTTTATATATAATTTTTCTATACATAGTATAGCGCTTTTCACTTTCAAATTCAAGAAAATATATAAAATTTTTATATATTTTTAAAAGGTAAGTCTAAAACTATTTTCTTTTCTAGTTTTTTGAGACAGCACATCTGTGATTTCCCTAGGTTTGTTGTAAATAAACCTTAATTCTAGCTTAATTCCTCAATTAAAGAATGTTTTGTATTGAAAAATAGCGTTAGAAAATGGTAAAATATATTAAGTCTTATCTAGAAGTAAGACAAAAGTGATGAATATGATGAAAAAACATAAAATAATTTTTAAATTTCTTGGACAGACGCTGCTTTATTTTGTGATATTTCTAGCGTTGCTTTATTTCTTTAATTATCTTGGCCAAGGCCAAGGTGGTTTTATCTATAATGAATTTTAGGAGCAGACTGTGACCAATTCAGTAATTAACGACATGATTGAAACGATTGAGTATTTTGCTCAGTCTCAACCAGATTTTCCAGTTTACAATGTTCTAGGAGAAGTTCATACTTATCATGATTTGAAAGTGGACTCGGATTCGCTCGCTGCAAAGATTGACAGCCTTGCGCTTCCTGAAAAGTCACCAGTGGTGGTGTTTGGTGGGCAAGAATACGACATGCTGGCAACCTTTGTAGCTTTGACGAAGTCAGGGCATGCTTATATTCCGATTGATAGTCATTCAGCTCTGGAGCGCGTGACAGCGATTGTGGAAGTGGCACAGCCTAGTCTCATCATTGCAATCAATGACTTTCCGCTGAAAGATGTGAACATACCAATTCTTGACTTGGCAGCAGTTCAAACTGCTTTTGCAGCCAAACATCCTTACGAAATTACACACCCTGTTAAAGGTGATGATAATTACTATATCATTTTCACTTCGGGAACGACTGGAAAGCCAAAGGGTGTGCAAATCTCGCACGATAATTTGCTTAGCTTTACCAACTGGATGATTACAGATAAGGAATTTGCGACTCCAGCTCGTCCGCAAATGTTGGCGCAGCCACCTTATTCTTTTGACTTATCGGTTATGTACTGGGCGCCAACCTTGGCACTTGGAGGAACACTTTTTGCAGTTCTGTCTGCCATTACGCAAGATTTCAAGCAGCTGTTTGAGACTATTTTGAACTTGCCAATCGCTATTTGGACATCAACACCGTCTTTTGCAGATATGGCGATGCTGTCTGAGGATTTCAATGCTGAAAAAATGCCAGGCATTACGCATTTCTACTTTGACGGAGAAGAATTGACGGTTAAAACAGCTCAAAAATTGCGTGATCGTTTTCCAAATGCACGTATTATTAATGCTTACGGTCCGACAGAAGCAACTGTGGCTCTATCTGCTGTTGCTATAACGGATGACATGCTGACAAATATGAAACGCTTGCCGATTGGCTATACCAAAGCGGATTCTCCAACTTTTGTGATTGATGAAGACGGAAACAAACTGCCGAATGGTGAGCAAGGAGAAATCATTATATCTGGACCAGCTGTATCAAAAGGCTATATGAACAACCCAGAGAAAACAGCCGAAGCATTTTTTGAGTTTGAAGGGTTACCAGCCTATCATACAGGCGATGTTGGTACTATGACAGATGAAGGTTTACTGCTTTATGGCGGTCGTATGGATTTCCAAATCAAGTTCAACGGTTTTCGTATTGAATTAGAAGATGTTTCCCAAAACCTGAACAAGTCTCAATATGTGGACTCAGCTGTGGCTGTACCGCGTTACAATAAAGATCATAAAGTACAAAACCTTCTAGCCTATGTCATCCTGAAGGACGGGGTTAAGGAACAATTTGAGCGTGAGATTGACATCACCAAAGCTATCAAAGAAGATTTGCAAGATATTATGATGTCTTATATGATGCCTTCCAAATTCCTTTATCGGGATTCCTTGCCATTGACACCAAATGGTAAGATTGATATTAAAGGTTTGATTAGCGAGGTCAACAACCGATGATGGATTTCATAAGACAGCTTCCTCACTTGGAACCGTACGGGGATCCGCAGTATTTTGTTTATATCATTTTAGCCGTTTTGCCAATCTTTGTTGGTTTATTCTTCAAAAAAAGATTTCCCATTTATGAAGCTCTGGTCAGCTTTGCTTTCATCATATTTATGTTAATTGGACCTAAATTAACACAAATCTATGCTCTACTGTTTTATGTTCTTTGGCAAATACTTTGGGTTTGGACTTATAAAATTTATCGAAAAACGGGAGATAGCAAATGGATTTTCTATTTGCACATTGCTTTGTCTATCCTACCGCTTTTCTTTGTAAAGGTAACGCCAGCTATTTATGGTCATCAATCACTCTTGGGCTTTTTAGGAATTTCCTACTTAACTTTCCGTTCAGTAGGAATGATGATTGAGCTGCGGGATGGTGTTCTAAAAGACTTTAACTTATGGGAATTTCTACGTTTCATGCTCTTTATGCCAACTTTTTCAAGTGGGCCGATTGATCGTTTTAAGCGGTTCAATCAAGATTATGAAAATATCCCTGAGCGTGATGAACTGCTAGATATGTTGGAGCAATCCGTTCAATACATAATGCTTGGTTTCTTATACAAGTTTATTCTTGCACATATTTTAGGCTCAATGATTTTGCCTCCTCTCAAGCAATATGCAGTGCAAATGGGTGGTATCTTCAACCTGCCAACTCTAGGAGTGATGTATGTATTTGGATTGGATTTATTTTTTGACTTTGCGGGTTATTCCATGTTTGCCCTCGCTATTTCTAATCTAATGGGAATTAAAAGTCCGATTAACTTTAACAAACCATTTATCTCTCATGATTTGAAAGAGTTTTGGAATCGTTGGCATATGAGCCTGTCATTCTGGTTTCGTGATTTTGTATTTATGCGGCTAGTCACAGTACTTATCCGAAACAAAGTTTTTAAAAATCGGAATACCACTTCAAGTGTCGCTTATATCATCAATATGTTGGTCATGGGCTTTTGGCACGGAGTCACTTGGTATTATATTGCTTATGGACTTTTTCATGGTCTAGGACTCGTTATCAATGACGCTTGGGTGCGGAAGAAAAAGACCATCAATAAAGAGCGGAAAAAGAAGAATTTGCCACCATTACCAGATAACAAATGGACACAAGCAGTAGGGATGTTTATCACCTTTAATGTTGTAATGTTTTCATTCTTAATCTTCTCAGGATTTTTGAATGACTTATGGTTTAAAAAATAAAAAAGGAGTTCTCTAATGGACGTAAAAGCAGAAGTATTAGAAATTATTGATGATTTATTTATGGAAGATGTATCAGACATGATGGACGAAGATTTGTTTGATGCAGGAGTTCTGGACAGTATGGGAACGGTTGAATTGATTGTTGAATTAGAAAACCGTTTTGACATTCATGTTCCCGTCTCAGAATTTGGTCGTGATGATTGGAATACTGCTAATAAAATTATTGAAGGCGTAACGGAGCTTCGTAATGCTTAAACGATTGTGGCTCATTTTAGGCCCAGTTTTCTGCGCCCTTTTGATGGTGGTGGCTTTACTATTTTTCTACCCAACCAAGCAACAACATGATTACCAAGCTGAAAAGCGCTCGGCTGTTTCTTTGACGGCGGGAAGTTTCAAGGGAAGAACGCAAAAAGTACGTGCTTTGACAGATAAGAAGCACCGCTTTGTTCCTTACTTTGGTTCAAGTGAATGGCTGCGCTTTGACAGCATGCATCCTGCGGTTTTGTCAGAAAAATATAAGCGTAATTATCGTCCGTATTTTTTAGGACAACGAGGAGCCGCATCTCTTACGCAATATTTTGGCATGCAGCAAATGCTTCCGCAGTTAAAAAATAAGCCAGCTGTCTATGTTGTCTCTCCTCAATGGTTTACTAAAAAAGGCTACAGTCCAGCAGCATTTCAACAATATTTTAATAGTGATCAATTGACTAGTTTCTTGCGCCAGCAAGAAGGAGACATTGATGCTCAATATGCGGCGAAGCGTCTCTTACAACTGTATCCGACAGTGGCTATGAAAGACAATGTAAAAAAAATAGCTAATCATCAGAAACTGTCAAACTTTGACAAACAGTACATCCGTCTTATCAGCCGTTTAAATAAACGTGAGGATTCCCTTTTCAGTTCTCTTTTTGCCGAACGTAATGAGAATTATGAAAAATTGGTACAGCCTCAAATTAAGCGTTTGCCAGATAAATTTTCTTATCAGGATTTGGAAGAATTTGCGACAAAAGATGCTCAAAGAAACACGACTAATAATGATTTAGGAATTGATAATAAATTTTATAAGCATCGCTTGCGGAAACGTATTAAAAAGTTTAAAGGAAAGCAAGCAAAGTTTTCTTATACCAAATCTCCCGAGTATAACGATTTACAACTTGTTTTGAAGCAATTTGCCAAGTCAAAAACGAATCCAATCTTTGTTATTCCCCCTGTCAATGCAAAATGGATGGCCTATACTGGTTTGAGTCAAGAAAAGTATCAACAAGCGGTGAAGAAAATTCGTTATCAGTTGGAAAGTCAAGGTTTTACCAATATCGCGGACTTTTCAAACGATGGTGGGAAGCCCTAC
Organism: Streptococcus sp. HMSC066F10; assembly: GCF_001813805.1. NCBI lineage: Bacteria > Bacillati > Bacillota > Bacilli > Lactobacillales > Streptococcaceae > Streptococcus > Streptococcus sp. HMSC066F10. Next base: position 96,700 of record NZ_KV813993.1, on the reverse strand, counting down.
TTTATGCAAGACACCATTCACATGGGCTGGCTTGGCTGGTTGGCGTTTGATAAGGCTGTCAATCCTTTTATTTCCAATCCCAAGCCTGCTCCGACTTACCAGATGAATGATCGATTCTTCAGCAAAGAATGGGCAAATTATGACGGAGCAATTGAGAATTTTAAATAAGAAAAAGAAAACACGAACACAAATTAACTAGTTGGTTGCTAGTTTGCTTGTCCGTGTTTTTTTATATGGGGAACTAGAGAATTTTATGAATCTGTCAGCTTTTCTATTGTATTTTGGAAAGATAGCTGTTAATCTAAAACATATTGCTCTATTGCTTGAGCGACACCATGATTATTATTGGTGTGGGTAACGGCTGCAGCTTGCTCTTTGACTGCTTTAGGAGCATTTCCCATAGCCACTCCTAATCCGGCTAATTTCAGCATGGGGAGGTCGTTGAAATTATCACCAATTGCCATGACTTGCTGGAGAGGAATTTGGTAAAAATGAGCAATCTCTTGAAGAGCATTTTCCTTAGAAACCTGTTTAGCTGTAACTTCTAGATAATTCTCTTTGGAAAGATAAAAGGCTGTTTTAGGAAAATTTGTGTTTTGCAGAGAGTCGTGAAGATTTTGGATGGTGATTGCTTCACCTATCAGAAGAAGTTTGTGAATAGAAGTCCGCCCTTCTACAACAGAAACTAGAGATTGAAGGATAGGATTTTCACCGGTAATATCTGCTTCTTCCTGACCCCATTTGTCAATCTGTTCAGCAAACCAATCCTTTCCTGAATAGAGATTAATAGCTACAGCTGGAAACTTCTCTTGGACGAGCTCTAGCAAATACTGAACTTCTTTTTTATCCAAACCGTGTTCCATTAAAACATCATAATTCTGGGAATTTCCTTTGATGACAAGAGCGCCATTGTAGCAGGCCAATGGATTGTCAATGAGACCAAGTTGCTGTGCGATTGGTTCCATGCCAAGTGGTGAACGCGCAGATGCCAACACAAAAGGGATTCCTTTTTCCTGCAAAAGAGGAAGCTGTGTTTTTAGCTGATAATCAACTTGGTGTTGGTCATTTAAAATGGTACCGTCAATATCGCTTATGACAAGGCGGATAGGTCGTTTGTTCATAAAATTTCTTCCTTATAAGCATGATATCATTGTGGGGTGATAATCAGAATGTTCATTTTTCTTCTTTGTTATTATTTTAACACAAAAAAGAATTTTTGAAAGCGGTTTAGCTGTTTTCTATTAAGACAAATTTAAGCAAAACAAGGTATATTATAACTAATCCTAAAAAACTTTTTTCATCATAAACTCCTAAACAAAAAAGCAGTCTTTCTCGATTGCTTTTTTGTATGGAATTCATGTTATAATGAAATTATGTTATCAAAAGAATTTAAACATATCATGCAGACAGATACAGTCGCAACGGCTAAGTCTTTGTTAGGTATGCAATTGTGCTTAGACGGACAAGTGTTGGGACGAATTGTTGAGACAGAAGCCTATTTGGGAGCTAAAGATAGTGCTTGTCATAGTGCGTGTGGCAGACGAACACCAAAAAACGAGTCTATGTACTTATCTGCTGGACACTGGTATGTCTATCAAATCTACGGGCATCAAATGCTGAATTTAGTCACAAGGGCTGAGAATGTCGCAGAAGCCGTCTTGATTCGAGCCTTGGAATTACCAGACGGGACATTGCTTGCCAACGGCCCAGGAAAATTAACCAAATTTGCAAGGATTAGCAAGGAATTTGATGGCCAAGATTTGACCACTTCAAGGTTGCAATTAGTAGAAAATGCTGTCCCGCTTCAAATTGGCTCGCGCTCTCGAATTGGCGTGACCTGCACAGATGAATGGCGAGCTGTGCCTCTGGGCTTTTATGTTATGGGCAATCGGCACGTTTCTAAAATTTCGAAGGTAGGTTTATTGCCAGATGTTAAGACATGGAAAATAGATAATTAAAAAAACAGAGTGGAGAAAAGAACCCAACAACTGAAAAAGGTTCACTCTCCATTCTGTTTTTGATTTTTATAAAATTTTATCAGATTTTTCTACATAAAAGAGAGCAATAATCATAATGATTGTAAGAATGAGCAAGACACATACAGCAGGTAGCCAAGAATGGAAGAAATCGGCACTATAACCAAATAGAGCTGGTCCAAAAGCAGCTAGTAAATAACCACCTGTTTGTGCTAAGCCAGATAGCTGAGCAGTTTGTTCAGGGCTACTCGTTTTTGTTGAAAAAGTAACCATAAGATATGGGAAAAGAGCACTCGCAGCTGACCCAATGAAAATATTTGCAATGAGCCAATAAAAGAAATCATTCGTTTGGATTAAGAGCATGCTAATACCAAGGACACCCGCAGCAGAGATAATTGCTAACATTATCATACGATGACGAGGAGACAGCCGTGTTGTCAAGCTAGGAATGGTCATTGAAAATGGCAGACTAATCAGATTAAAAACAGAAGCTAAAAATCCAGCAGAAGCATTTGAAATGCCAGCTTGTATGGCCATCGTCGGCAACCATGTTAGGCAAGTGTAAAAGAGTAGTGATTGCAGACCACCAAAAATAATAATAGCTCAGACTTTTTTATTTTTCCAAATAGTGTTGCCTTGACTTGATTTGTCTTTGCTGACTAAGTAGTGATTGTAGGAAGTATTTGGCAACCAAACTAAAAATGCTAAAAGACAAACCATTGTCAAAAAAAGGACAAGACCTTGCCATGAAGTTGCTTTTGTTATCGGCACTGCAATAGAAGAAGCAATAGCGGTTGATAGCCCCATAGAGGTTACATACATGGTTGTCAAGAGTCCAATCCGATGCGGTTGATTGGCTTGGATGACACTTGGAAGTAAAACATTAAGTACTGCCTGCAATGGAAACTCCAATGAGAATCATCCCCACATAAAGAAGTGGTAGATTAAAAATCCGAATGAAGGATCCAATGGTAAGCAGAGCAAGGACGAGAGTAAAAAGCCGTTCGAGCCCAATTTTGCTCGCTAAACGCGCCGAAAATGAAGAGCAGAGAGCAAACATGATTAAGGGCAGACTGGTCAAAAGACCGAGGGAATTAACTGAAACATGAAGCCCGTTGGCAATGTCTGTTAAGACAGTTGGAAGCGTTGTAAAGGGCGTCCGCAAAGCGACACCCATCATGATAATTCCTGGTAATAAAAAGATAGAATGTTGTTTTTTCATAAATTCTCCTAGAAGGGTTCTTAAAAAAATTATACCATAGCGATAACCAAAATTATAGCCCTATATTAGTGCATTAGCTCAAGATAGTAGGCTGTAATAGTGGCTTCATCGATTTTATTTCGTTGTCCCAACCACCAAGTAACCGTTTCGATAAAAGTTGTCGTGACATAATTTTTTAAAAATGGTTCTGGTAAATTAGATTTTTGTGTCAATAGCTTTTCGCGAATGAGAGGAAAGAGATAGTGTTCTAGCTCTAATTTTAAACGATTGATAAAATAAATATTTTTTGACAATAATAAAGTGGCTATTTTATCTTGGTTTTTCCTGAAATGGTAAAAAATATGAGCTGTTGCGTCAAAAAGTTCACTTGCTTGGTAGCGCTCAACAAACGTATGCTGGAACAAATCTTGGCACATTTCTTCAAGTAGTGCCTCTTTTGTCTCAAAATGAGCATAGAAAGTCGACCGACCGACATCTGCAAGGTCAATGATTTCTTGAACTGTGAGGGACTCATAGCTTTTTTGATTCAAAAGAGTGAGAAAAGCCTGATAAATGGCTGTGCGTGATTTTTTAACTCGTCTATCCATCATTTCCGAACAAATCTCCTTAAATGTACACTATCAAACGAAGCATTAGATTTGTTTCTTGTTTCCTCCGTTAAAATAGTAGATAATATAATTGAACAAAGTGTTTTGTTTTGAATACATTATACAATAAATAAAATCAAATCTCAATGTGCGATTAGAAGGAGACAATAATGAAATCAAGCAAAAATGTCTGGATTGCATTTCTATTAAACTTTTCTTTTGCAGTTATTGAATTTATCTTTGGAGTTCTTTTTAATTCTAGTGCTGTGTTAGCAGATGCGGTGCATGATACGGGTGATGCCCTAGCGATTGGTTTATCAGCATTTTTTGAAAAAATTTCCAATAGACGAGGTGATAGAAACTATACATTAGGCTATAAACGGTATAGTTTGCTGGGAGCTATGTTGACTTCTACCATTTTAATAGTGGGTTCTATTCTCATTCTGGTTGAAAATGTACCCAAATTGTTTGCGCCTGAACGGGTAAATTACGACGGTATGCTTATCTTGGGAATTTTTGCAATTGTAATCAACTTTGCAGCCAGCAGGGTGGTTAGTCATGGACGGACGCACAATGAATCCATTCTGAGTCTGCATTTCTTAGAAGATATTTTAGGCTGGTTGGCTGTGACCTTTGTATCCTTCATTCTTCGTTTTACAAACTGGTATTTCCTTGACCCATTGCTTTCACTCATCATTTCAACCTTTATCTTGAGTAAAGCACTACCAAAGTTTTGGGAAAATATTCAAATCTTTCTTGATCACGTACCGAGCGATGTAAATCTGAATGACCTTTATGTAGAAATTCAAACAATCGAGAATATCCAAACAGTCACTCAGCTAAATGTTTGGACAACCGATGGACTAGAAAAATTTGCGATGATTCATATTTGCATGAAACATCCCGAACAACAAGCAGAAACTCAGCAGCTCATTCGCCAACATCTCAAAATGTATGGAATTACAAAAGTAACCATTCAGACAGACGAAAGTTTAGATGAGCACGAAGAATGCTGTATTGGTGAGCAACAGTGAGGGGCAAAAAGTTTAAGACAGATGTTTTAAACTCTTTATTTCTATGTTTTCTTTTTAATGATTGTTGAAAATTCTACTTTCATAAAATGGTTGATTATTTTACTTATAAATTAAAATATGGAAACTAGTATCACGTATATTAAATGTAAGAATCAGTAAGGTAGCCCATTGTATCATACAGAAACTTCAATGTTCTTAAGAGGTAGGACTAGTCAGTCAGCAAAATATAATAAGAAAAGTGGAAAACCCTATAAGGATATTGACGACCTAGTCGATTTTGGTAGACCTATTCACATAGTTCCCCACATGTTTCGACATAGTTTTGTTTCAGTCATGGCTGATAAGAATGTAAGCCTAAATGTTATCCGAGAATTTGTGGGACATTCAGAAGATAGTAGAGAGATAGAAAAAATCTACCTTTATGTCATGCAAAAAGGGAAACATAAGATTGAACAAGCTATGATAGATTTGGCTGAAATGATTTCTTGATGATTATAAATATTTGATATTTAGTTTGAGATATAAGAAAAAACCTTTGAAAGATTGATTTCATAGGCTTTAAATATCATTTGCGATTTCTATAAATGAGTATTCCAATAGACAAAGAGATAGTAATCAAAGCACTTATCGATAATATTTTTATATTATTAGTAAAAATATCTACAACTTGAAGAACAGAGACCAAACTAACGATGAAAAGCATAATTTCCATAATCCTATCCTTTTGTAACTCATTAAATTGATTTCGCTCCTTTAACAAATTGAATTCTTCTTGCTTAATTTTTTCTATATATTCATCATGCTTAAAGTAAGAATTCTTTTGTAAATGAGTAAATAAGTCAAAAATAGCTCGATGATTGATTCGATAGATAAAAAGAGAACTAAATCAATAAGGTCGATTTCGCTTAGTCCTTGAGCTGCAGCTTCTTCAATTCTTTTCTTATCCTCTAGTGAAAATCTTGTTGGCTCTAATTGAATAGTGTGCCTTTCTTGAATTGGTCTTGTTGCATAAGGGTTGGAACCCAACTGATAATTTCATCAAAAGTTCTTTCCTCAGTCCTTTCTATATCATTGGATTGATAAATATTAATGCCTAGATTTGCCAACTCTTCTTTAGAATATTTTTGATATAACTCTGTGATATCCTTACCTTGACTGAGTAATTTCATATAGTCCTCAGATATCTGTTTGAATTTCACTCCATCTATTTGTTGACCACCAGTCATACTAAACGAAGAGGTTGTTCTTCCTTTTTGAGAAATAACTAACGGGACGGATGTAAGGTAAGATTTTGGACTATTCTCTTTATACATTCTTTCTAATATATCATTTACCATAAATCCGATATTAAATAAGGGATTTTCTTTGAGTTTTTTTATTAGATTAGGGATAATTTCTGTCGAAACATTATCATACCACCATTTATTGATGAGAGGGTCAATGTTTTCTTGCCTAAATGTTGAGGGTATGTCATTTCCGCCTAATTCAAATAGGATACCACAGACATTAACTTCAAATGATTTAATTAAATTATCCCCTAACATCAACTAAAGAATATCAAATATTTCTTCAAAATCAATGACAGTCAATTCATTGATGGTACGGGTTCTAAAACTTCTAGCGGGGTTATAACTTTTTCCACCGACCATACGTCAATGTCATCTTTCTTGTGAAAAGTATCCATTTCAGTTTCAGTAGAAATCATAAATCTTTTTCTTTGAATATTGAAATTTGCAAATGTCTTGGCAATACTTAGACAACTTGATTGGATTGAAATTAAATCATCACTCATGAAAGAATATAGTTTTTCATCTACAGCCTCTAAATCTCTATATAAAATAGAACTGAAAAAATAATGAAACAGATTCTCAATAAACTCATCTAACTCTCCAAAAACGATATACGTATAGCTCGAAGCGGTTAGAGCATTTAAATAAACTAACATCGAACTCGTAATTGGTCGCTTACCACTTTCAACTTGACTAACTTGACCTGCATTGCCTAGTTCGCTTTGTGTAATATTGTATTTTTTCTTAAATTTTTGATACGAGTAGGTATTTCTTGTGAATAATTTTCTTCAAAAAATTTCATATATAATCCCCCTATAATCATGGAAAAGTAGAAAGTAGTAAAAATAGTTGTTATCCTAGTTGATTAAAAAAATCTCTGATTTCCTCATCTTTTATAAAATAATATATAATTTTCCCCTCTCTTCTAGTGTCCAAGATGTTTTGATTGGCTAGTTTACGAAGATGGTGGGAGGCAGATGCCATACTGAGATTTAATAAACAGGCTATATCGCAGACACAGAGTTCTTCGACGGAAAGGAGATAAAAGATGATATTTATCTGTTTATTATCGGTAAATTTTGATAAAATGCGAAGTGATTTTTGGACTTTTTCCTTTTCAAGGTAGTTCGTTGCGGTTGTAACATTTTGTTGATTTATAACATCCACTTGACAGATACTATCTTTATTCATAATTTTTTCTCCTAGCCTAACACAGCCCATAGCATGTCAAAGCTGTTGTTTTCAATCAGGATATACATCCCCAATCCTAAATAGACAACGGCAATAAACCATCTGCTATATTTTTCCAAAGTTTCTCCAACAGAAGGGACTTGTGCTAATTTTTGGGCAGAAAAAACCAAGAGATAAATCATGACTAGAAAAGTAAGTAAAGTCACTATCAAATTCGCTAAATTTAAGGTGGTAAAATATGGGACAAAGACACCAATATTGTCAGCGCCACAACTTGCAAAAGTAATCATAGCGACTAGAAAAATCAGGTTTTTATTGTCTTTTCGCAAACCATCTTTTGCAATAGCTTCTCCATCAGAATCTCCTAAAAGCAAAACTTTGAGGCCTAGGAAAATTGGAATCAAACCGAGTAAACCTAAAATCTCTTTACTAGGAATATAATTTAAGACAAATGCAAAAAGCAAACTTAGGAATATTAGACTAACAGAGCCTAGAAATTGCCCTAAATAGATGTTAATGATGTCCTTTCTGCTTTTTCTTTTGGCAAAAAATAACATTAGGATAATAAGTAAGTCTACGGCTGTCCCAGAATACAGGATTATTGAAGTAACAATATTTTGAATCATAAAACACCTCATTCAAATATATTTTTGAATGTATTCTAACATTAAACTTTGTAGATGTCAACTTAAAATCCACCAAAATATAGATAAGAAGTTAGTGTACCAAATATTAAAAAGCCCTGCCATCGAAATGATAGCAGGGCTTAACTTCAATATCCAGATGATATATTTATCTAAAAAAGGTAGAGTAAAAGGTAGAGTTTTTATTGATTTGTAGTGCGATATAATGAGTTTCAAAAAATCAAAAATCGCTTAAAATCAATATTTTGACGTCTATTGACGTGTACTGAAACCCTTATTTAACCTCTGTAATTTAGTTGTTGCGCAGTGTTTAGAATACTGCGTTTTGTTGTGTTCTAATAAGGTTTTAGTTACTAAAAATAGGTCTATTTTGTATCAGTTGTTTCCGAATTGTTGCCAATTTAAAACTTATCACTTATAATAGCTGATTTTAGTTGTGAGATAATTCGCTGTAGTATCTGAATTTGCTTATCGTTTAAGTCATGTTGTTCAATTAACTCTTCCATGATTTGTTTACTTCCTTTTTTATAGTTCGTATATTCTGCAAGGATAGCCAAACTTAAACTTGGATATAAATCAGCAGGAAGACTTTCTATATTAGACAAATCAAATTCAGAAAGTGGTATCCTTTTTGTATGATGACTAATAAAAGTCTTACCTAAAAGATAATCTGTACTTGTATCAAGTATATCAGCCAGCTTTATTAAGTTATCGAAATTTGGTTCACGCTTTCCATTTTCCCAATTAGTAAAAGTATTTTGTTTCACTCCTACTTTTTCTCCTAACTCTTTTTGAGTCATTCCTCTTTTTAGTCGCATTTCTTTTAGTCTTTCAGGAAATACATTTGTATTGTTCATAAAATCAATCCTTTCAAAATAAATCTCAAAAAGACGTATTTTTAGTTGACAAACACGTCAAAAAGAGATACCATATAAATAATCACAATATGACGTTATTAGTATATCATTTCTGTGTATTTTGTTCAAGGAGGGTATAGCCTATAAAGTATTATTACGAAGATATTGAAAAGAAAACTGGTAAATCACACTCAACTATCAAGCGTTGGAGGAGAGAAATTGAGAAACTAGTAGGGTATAAATTTGAGCAGGAATACATTCGGACAAGTCAAAAGACTTATAATTGGGTCTATGTATTTAGTGAAGATGAAATGCAAAAATTCATATCTTTATCTGATGAACTCTTTTTTGGAGAAAAACTTGATAGTTCTATCAAAAAGGTGTGGGGCGACCTAGACGCTCAGTTCAAACAGGATTTAAGTAAGGATTTAGAAGTTCTCTGGGGAGTCTTTGAAAAACTTGAACGAAAAGTAAACCAAGATATTAAGGAACTTGAGAACAGGAATGTTAGCCTTGCTCAACGTGTGTATACGTTGGAAACTAAATTAAAGGAATTTGAAGAAGAAAAGTCAAAAGGTTTCTTTAGTTTCAGAAGATGATTATTCTGTGAGGGCAGATATGGGGAGTGCCGGTGGGCTGTACGCAGGGGCGTTATGCCCACAACGGCACGAATTCCCTAGATGCTCGAACGCATAGAATAATTATCTTCTGAAAAGACTCAAAATTTCACAAAGTCTGATATTTTGTTTTTGACCCACTCTACTAATAGGTGGGTCACCCGTACACGAAAGTGGGGTTAAACCCTTGCTACGTAAGGTGGGGCAGGCATTTTATTGAACGTTTTGCTGTTCGTCCTTACAGGCTCAACGTTTTCACTGCGTTTTCATGTACAGATTCGAATTACGTTACATTTTTGTGTACAGATAAAGTTTGTGAAATTTTTAGTTTGGTATATAAATAATAAGGAGAAAATAATGGAAAAAATTAATTTAATTACAAAAAAAGGTATGAGTTTCGGAGAGTTAGAATTTGATAAAAGTCAATTTGAATTTCCAAAACAAGTTAGAATAGATTTTTCTAAAACAAGAGTATCATTTGAGTATGAAGAGCAGGGGGGCGAGCAGGTTAAAACAGACCGTATAAAACGTCTATCTTTATTCGGAGTTGATGAAAATGTTGCAAAACTATTAGAAGCTCAAGGAATGGATATTGACAATTTAAGCCCCTTAGAAATCTGGGTACAGAATGATTTTTCTAAGTATCAACTCTATCAAGAGCAGGGACTGGTAAAAATAATGGAGTTGAAAGAATTTTCTATTGTACCTAAATGGGTTAATGGAGCTTATCGAGATATTGCTTTAGTTGTAAAAAATCTAAAGGAGTTGTCAAATGAATAATACAGTCTGTGTAGACTGGTTTGCCGTAACAATTAAGCCGATTGAAACAGACCCTATTAAGGTAGTTCAAGATGTAATTGAAAATATCTTACGAATGGATGTTAAAAAATTTGTATTTCAAAATTTTGGAATCAATAAATACAATTGTCATTTTGTTTGTGGGGGAATAAAAGTTTATTACTCTCAAAATGAGCGTACAGGTTTATTATCTGAAAAAATGGGAGTATTCATCCAAATGACAGGTGAGGGTTGTCGGCAGTATGAAGAATACATGAATAACAATATCAATAATTGGGTTGCTTTAGTCAATCGATTTATACAGCAGAGGGGTAACTTTACCCGTATAGACGTTGCTAATGATATTTACGATAATTCTTTAGATGTTCAACAAATCTATGAATACTGTAAAAAGGGACTATGTATTTCAGCTTCTAAAAAGTATGAATATCATGAAACAGGAATTTTGGTAAGTGGGCAAAGAGTTGGCGAAACAGTTAATATCGGTGCAAAGGGTAGTGATGGTCAACAACTAGGTATCTATAACAAACTGATGGAGCGTAAAGAACAGGGACAATCATTACAAAATAAGAAGACCTGGATACGAGCAGAATTACGATTATTTGGTAAGCGATCGAATGAATTTGCGAAACTTATGGCAACGAAAAAACCACTCAAAGATCTCTATTTTGAAGTAGTTCACTCTAGCTATCGTTTTGTTGTAGATGATAGATATAGTGCCGATAAAAATAAACGGAGACGTCCAACGGTTCAATGGTGGTTAAATTATATAGCTACTAAACAAAAAACCAGTCTCAAATATACTCGGGATAAACCTACTCTGAAAGATACTGAACAGTATTTAGATAAGCAAGTTAAAAAATCTTTGGCAAAAGTTTATAAAGCCAAAGAGTTAGCTATTGGTTCAGAGGGGGCTGTTGCTTATATTGTAAAATTGCTTGAAGAGGGGGAGGAAAAATTGACCGATAAAGATATGGCTGAAGTTAAACAGTATGCCGAGGAACAAAATAATGAAAGGTTTTGGGTAAAATGATTGTATTTAATAAAATTAAAAAATGATGCAGTCAGTAAACCGCATCACATATAAAAAACTAAAATAATTATAACATGAAAGGGAGAAAAATACTATGTTTGTACGTAAGGAAGATTTAATAAAATGTGGCTTTGGAAATTATCAAGCCTATACTTTAATTAAACAAGCCAAGGCTTTAATGGTTCAAAAAGGATTTGCTTATTATGCTTCAAAAGGTTTAGGGCAAGTACCAATTGAGGCAGTAGAAGAAATTTTAGGAACAAAACTAGAATTACAGGAAGAACAACATGCCTAAAATTCCACATGTATATTATGATAAGGGGTCTAAAACTTATTATGCGGTCGCCTCTTTAGGTTATGACTCTTTGACAGGTAAACGTATGCAAAAGAAGAAAAGAGGCTTTATAACGCAAGCAGAGGCTAAAAAATGGTATGACGAATTTATGGCTAAGCATTCACGTAAAGCGATAGTTCATGGTGCTAGCCTAACTGTAGGAATGTTTCTTGATAACTATTTTATTCCAGACTATAAAAATAAAGTATCGGATAGGACGTTTTTGACGTTTTCATCTAAGCTCAAACGATTACAATATTTTAGTAAGATGAAAATAATTGATGTTTTACCAATTCATGTTAAACAGTGGCACACTTTGATTTTGAAAGAAGGGCTTTCTAATAATTATTTAAAGGATTTACACCAGTCCTTAAAGGAAATTTTTGATATGGCAACTTCGCTAGGTATTATTAGTGAGAATCCTGTTAGAAAGGTAAAAAATGTGAGTAGAACAAAACAGCATGTTGATTTTTGGACGAAAGAAGAATTTGAAAGATTTATTAAGACATTTGAGAAAGTAGATGTGCTTGAGCATTTAAAATTCATAACATGTTTAACATTGTTTATGACAGGTCTACGTATTAGTGAGTTACAAGCCCTAGTGTGGGATGATATTGATTTTGAAAATAAATCACTTAAGGTTAGTAAGTCTATATTCTATCAAAATAGAAATAATTGGCAGATTAACCCTACAAAGACTTTTTCAAGTAACCGAATTATTTACCTAGATGATATGACGTTGTTTGAAATATCGAAATGGCGAGAACATCAACAACAATTAGGAAATATTGAATTTGTATTTTCTTATAATTGTATGCCAATTACAAAAACTATGCTTACTAAAGCAATTAAAGACCACAGCAGTATGGCAGATGTAAAAGTCATCAGAATACACGATTTAAGGCACTCTCATGCGAGTTTAATGCTTTCTTTAGGTATGAATGATTTAGAGCTTAAAAATCGGTTAGGACATGCTAGCATTCAAACTACATTAGGTGTTTATTCTCATTTACGTCCTACAGCAATGAAGGAAATTGCTGATAAGTTAGAAGGTATCATAGATATTAATTAATAGACTAGTCCTAGTTGCTATGTAATTAGTTAAATGATAATCGTGGCTTTTAGAGGACTAGCAAAGTCTGTCCTCTAAAAACGCAGATTGCAAAAAGGCAGTAAGGGAAAAAGATACTTACTGCCTTTTGTTAGCTATAAAAATTTATTAATTTGACGTTCATAGTATTCTTTAACAAAAGTATGTTGCTGATGTTTACTTAGTTGTTTTTCTAAATTAAGTCTAATCTCATTCTTGACTTCTTCGGTATAAGTAAAATTTTTCCATTTTTCGACAGTTTCTTTTAGAATAACTAAGAGATTTTCTATACTTATCACACTATGATACTTTTTGTAATTTGCTTCTTTAATTGAATATGTAGTAACGACTTGGATATTAGCATCATTTAAAGTTTCTATAACTTCTTGACTAATAGTATTATCTAAAGTTACAAGAAACATTTCTCTCGCTCCTGTTCTCCCCATTTCTTCAGGAACTTCTTGCCAGCGTTCTCTTAAGGTTGTTTTAGCACTAATTAATACCGTATTACGTTTATTGATGACGTATTCGCTAGAACTAGGGGATACAATATCTACTAATTTACCTAAACCTTTATCCAAAAAGAATTTCTTTCCAATGTTACCTTGACTATCCATTGGAATATCAGCTCCAATTAAAATTAATTCTATGATTGCTTCAAATTCTTTTCCTGCTCTACTTCTACGACTCTGTGTGTTAGAAAGATTTAAATTGTAGATGTGCATTGGAAACTTTTCAACAAACCAAGCGATTGCTTCACTACTAGTCATATTTTCTACATCTCTTGTTGTATACAGAGCTGAAAGCATTTTTGATGTAAACTCATGCTCTTTTGCTTGAAATTCATTCCATGAATTCTCCCTGAGTTGTTCCATAATATAGCTAGCATTTTTAAAAAAGTACTCTATTGATTGACTGGTTAACCCTAGTTTTTCAAAGTGACGATATATTAAGTTGTACGGCATATCATCGATGAAGTAATCTTTTCTTTGTTTCTGTACAAAATTTTTATATTCTTCTAATTCCATAGTTTTCCTCACTTCACAAATTTAGATTTTTAAGGTATAATTGTGTCAGTAATAGGACATTTTGACCTAATAATGACACATAAAAACAGAAAGGCTTTTTATGAACTCTATTATACTAGAAAAAAATGATTTAAGCAGTACGGTTTCACTTTTAATAAAAAATAAACGAACACGCCTGAATATGACTCAAAAGGAACTTGCAGATGCAATTGGGCTTCCTAAATTTGGTGATAGGACTATTAGACGGTGGGAAAATAATGAATGTAAACCCTCTAAAATTGAATTAGAACACATTCTAAATTTTCCCGAAGAAGCTCCTTTTCAAAATCCAAGTACTGCAGATTATACTATGATAGATTTGTTTGCAGGTATCGGTGGAACACGCTTAGGGTTTCAGCTTACTGGACGAACTAAATCTATTTTTAGTAGTGAGATTGATAAGTTTGCAATTAAAACTTACAAAGCTAACTATGGTGATATTCCCAAAGGTGATATTACCGCAATTAATGAAACAGATATACCTGACCATGATATTTTAGTGGGTGGATTTCCTTGTCAAGCTTTTAGTCAAGCTGGAAAAAAGTTAGGCTTTGAGGATACTAGAGGAACTTTGTTTTTTGAAATTGCTCGTATTATTAAAGCAAAACGCCCTAAAGCATTTTTGCTAGAAAACGTTAAAAACTTAAAAGGACACGATAAGGGGCGGACTTTTAAAGTTATTGAGAGTACGTTAAAGGATATGGATTATGAAGTTTATAATGCTCTTTTTAAAGCTAAAGATTTTGGTGTTCCACAGAATCGTGAACGCATATATATTGTAGGGTTTGATAAAAAACAAATTAAGAATTATGCTGATTTTGAATTTCCAACCCCTTTGTTGACTCCAACTCGTTTAGGAAATATATTGGAAAAAAAAGTATTGGATAAATACACTATATCCGACAAATTATGGCAGGGACACCAAAGGAGAAAAGCTGAACATAAGCGAAATGGAAATGGATTTGGCTATTCATTATTTAATGAGGATAGTCCATATACCAGTACTATTTCTGCTCGCTATTATAAAGATGGTAGCGAAATTTTGATTGAACAAAAAGGTAAAAACCCTCGAAAATTAACTCCTAGAGAAGCTAGTAGACTTCAGGGATTCCCAGAGAAATTTATTATTCCTGTCAGTGATACACAGGCTTATAAGCAATTTGGGAATTCTGTTGCAGTTCCAGTTGTCAATGCCATTGCTAAACAAATTCTAAAAGTGCTTGATAATCAATAAAAAGCAGTAAGATGTTTACTGCTTTTTATGTTTCCAAAATGTTACCATTTTAAGTTTATATAGTGTATAAACGTTGATATAACGCTATTTTCACTAATTAAAATCTTATTTAACCTCAGTAAACACTACATGTTTACGTAATTTTGGTGAGTATTTCT
Source organism: Streptococcus sp. HMSC066F10 (assembly GCF_001813805.1). Taxonomy (NCBI): domain Bacteria; kingdom Bacillati; phylum Bacillota; class Bacilli; order Lactobacillales; family Streptococcaceae; genus Streptococcus; species Streptococcus sp. HMSC066F10. The sequence goes on along the minus strand of NZ_KV813993.1, from coordinate 81,569 downwards.
TCAATTGAAGACGGTCTGGAGTGTTGCGTTTGTTTTTAGAAGTAAGGTACAAGCGTTCACCAGATGCTTTGTGTTCAAGTGTGATATTTACGCGCATGATAGCTCCCTTCTATTATTCTGCTGCTGCAGCTTTGGCGATTTTACGTCCTTTGTAGTATCCTTTGAGGGATACACGGTGAGAACGTGAGTAATCTCCAGTAGTTTCGTCAAAATGTACAGATGGAGCTGTAATTTTGTAGTGAGTGCGGCGTTTGTTTTTCTTCGCTTTTGAAGTGCGACGTGCAGGTACTGCCATTTTCTTTATTCTCCTTTTAATATAAGTTCGATTCAATCTCTTTGATTTTCATCAACTGTAATAGTATATCAAAAAAAAATTGTAAAGTAAAGTTACTTGACAGATTTTCTTTTATTTTTTGGAAAATGGCAGAGCATGCTAGCTTTTTAGAGAAAATATACCGAAACAGTCCTCAAAATCTGTTACTTGTGGTAAAATAATTATATTATATGAATGAAGAGGAAAGCTATGAAATTACAAAAACCGAAAGGGACTCAGGATATTCTCCCTCAAGAGTCTGTCAAATGGCAATATGTAGAAGAATTTGCTCGCAAAACATTTAAAAAATATCATTACGCAGAAATTCGCACCCCACTATTTGAGCATTATGAAGTGATTAGTCGTTCTGTTGGAGATACGACTGACATTGTAACCAAAGAAATGTATGATTTTTATGACAAAGGCGACCGTCATATCACATTACGCCCAGAAGGAACAGCACCAGTTGTGCGTTCTTATGTGGAAAATAAACTCTTTGCCCCAGAAGTCCAAAAGCCGGTGAAACTTTATTATATGGGTTCTATGTTTCGTTATGAGCGTCCACAGGCAGGGCGTTTGCGTGAGTTTCATCAGATTGGTGTAGAGTGTTTTGGCTCCAATAATCCTGCGACTGATGTAGAGACGATTGCCATGGCAGCTCAATTTTTCAATGAAATTGGTATTCAAGGTGTAACGTTGCAGTTGAATAGTTTGGGGAATGCGAAGAGTCGCGCCACTTATCGTCAAGCATTGATTGATTATTTGACGCCGTTGAAAGACAGTCTTTCTAAAGATAGTCAGCGTCGTCTGGAAGAAAATCCTCTCCGTGTGCTAGACAGTAAGGAAAAAGAAGATAAACTCGCTGTTGAAAATGCACCCTCTATTCTGGATTATCTAGATGAGGAAAGCCAAACTCATTTTCAAGCTGTGCGTTCGATGTTGGAAGCACTGGGAATTCCTTATGTTATCAATACCAATATGGTCCGCGGATTGGATTATTACAATCACACGATTTTTGAATTTACTGCAGATGTAGCCGGTAATGAACTGACTATTTGTGCAGGCGGTCGTTATGATAGCCTTGTTGCTTATTTTGGTGGACCAGAGACGGCTGGATTTGGCTTTGGGATGGGCGTAGAACGTCTGCTCCTCGTTCTTGAAAAGCAGGGTGTAGCCTTGCCGCTAGAGGATAGTTTGGACGTTTATATTGCGGTTCTGGGAGACGGTGCTAATAACAAAGCTTTGGAAATTGTACAAGCACTTCGCAAGCAAGGATTTACAGCTGAACGTGATTATTTAAATCGTAAGTTAAAAGCGCAATTCAAGTCAGCAGATACTTTCTCTGCTAAGACTTTGATAACTCTTGGTGAAAGTGAGATTGAAAGCAATCAAGTTATCATCAAAAACAATCAAACTCGTGAAGAATTGACAGTCAGCTTAAATCAGATTCAAAAAGATTTTCAAACAATTTTTGAACAACTGGGGTTTTAATTTAAAAAGGGAGAAAGCCAGTCAAATGGCTTTTTTCTCTCATAACATAGTAGAATGTTGAAGTAGAAGTGGAGAGAACAATGAAAAAAATAATCATTCCGTCTGTAATTCAGTTTCTAATTGTTTTTTTGATTATAGGAGGAATTGCCTATTTTGTAAGAGGGGATTTCTTTTTTCGGTTTTTAGCACCGATTTTTGGCTTGGCAGCAGGGCTATTGCGCTTAGCATCAAGTTATGTGGTCAAGGTTTTGCATCCTGAATTATATGACAAAGAAAGTAAGAGGTGAGTCGTCATCTTCTTTTGTAAAAATATTACGTTAAGATATGAAGATTTTGAAAAGCATGTCTTCTTTTTCATCGCTTTTGTGGTAAAATAGTAAAAGAATTAAAAGTTTGGAGAATAAAAATGAAACGTTCAATGTATGTCGGGCGTGTTCGTAGTGAACATGTTGGTCAAAAAATCACTTTGAAAGGTTGGGTGTCCCGTCGTCGTGACTTGGGAGGACTGATTTTCATTGATTTGCGTGACCGTGAAGGCATAATGCAGCTAGTTATCAATCCTGAAAATGTGGATAAAGAAGTCATGGAAACCGCTGAAAGTTTGCGAAGCGAATATGTGATCGAAGTGACTGGAAAAGTAGAAGTCCGTACGCAGGCGAATGATAAATTGGCAACAGGAGCTGTTGAATTACACGTGGAGCATTTGACAGTTCTCAATACGGCCAAAACGACTCCATTTGAAATCAAAGACGGTATTGAAGCGAATGATGATACCCGTCTCCGTTACCGTTATTTAGACCTTCGTCGTCCTGAAATGTTTGCAAATTTGAAATTACGAGCTAAAGTAACACATTCAATTCGTAATTACTTAGATGAGCTTGAATTTATTGATGTGGAAACGCCGTTTCTTACTAAGTCAACTCCAGAAGGGGCGCGTGATTATTTGGTACCAAGTCGAGTGAACCAAGGTCATTTCTATGCACTGCCACAAAGTCCTCAAATTACCAAGCAACTGTTGATGAATGCTGGATTTGATCGGTATTATCAAATTGTAAAATGCTTTCGTGATGAGGATTTACGTGGAGACCGTCAACCAGAGTTTACACAGGTTGACTTAGAAACTTCTTTCCTATCTGATCAAGAAATCCAGGATATTACAGAAGGCTTGATTGCTCGAGTGATGAAAGAAACGAAGGGGATTGAGGTTTCTCTGCCCTTCCCACGCATGAACTATGATGATGCAATGGCTTTGTATGGAAGTGATAAGCCAGATACACGTTTTGAGATGCTGTTACAAGACTTGACAGGGATTGTCAAGGAAGTTGACTTCAAAGTTTTCTCAGAAGCACCAGCCGTTAAAGCTATTGTTGTGAAAAATGCAGCTGACAGCTATTCGCGGAAAGATATAGATAAGTTGACAGAGCAAGCAAAACAGTATGGAGCAAAAGGGCTTGCTTGGGTGAAGGTGGCATCAGGTGAATTAAACGGCCCAGTTGCTAAGTTTCTGAAAGACTTGACAAGTGAGTTGACAGATGCTTTACAGCTTGAAGACAATGATTTGGTTCTTTTTGTAGCTGATACTCTAGAAGTTGCCAATGCATCCTTGGGAGCTCTTCGTGTTCGTCTTGCAAAAGATTTGGGCTTGATTGATGAATCGAGATTTAATTATCTTTGGGTTGTGGATTGGCCAATGTTTGAATGGTCGGAAGAAGAAGGTCGCTATATGAGTGCGCACCATCCATTCACTCTTCCACAAGCAGACACAGCTCATGAATTAGAAGGTGATTTGAGCAAGGTTCGTGCTATTGCTTATGATATTGTCTTGAATGGTTATGAATTGGGTGGTGGAAGTCTTCGTATTAACCACAAAGATTTGCAAGAACGAATGTTTAAAGCTCTTGGTTTTTCTGAAGAAGAAGCTACTGATCAATTTGGTTTCTTGCTAGAAGCAATGGATTATGGTTTTCCACCGCATGGTGGACTGGCAATTGGGCTAGATCGTTTTGTCATGTTGCTGGCTGGCGAGGAAAATATCCGTGAAGTGATTGCTTTCCCTAAAAACAACAAAGCAAGTGATCCAATGACTCAGGCGCCAAGCATAGTCGACGCTAAACAACTTGAAGAATTAAGTTTACAAGTAGAAACTCATGAAGAAAAGTAAGATTTACAAACGATTGCGTTATTATTTGCGCCGTCTAGCCTATGATTTTAAGTTGATACGAGTACTTAAGAGTATTTCTCGTGAGAAGTACGATGAAAAGATTTCTGCTTCGCTCATTTATGGTTTTCTATCTGCGGTTGCAGTGAATCTTTTCTTTCAATCGGGACATGTTTATTCAAGCGGTGCGACTGGATTGGCACAGATTTTAGCCGCTTTAAGTACGCGTTTTTTAGGATTTACTATTCCGGTTTCTGTGACTTTCTATCTCATCAATATCCCGCTGATGATTTTAGCTTGGTATCAAATTGGGCACAAATTTACGGTATTTACTTTTATAACCGTTTCCATGAGTTCGCTGTTTATCCAGTTTGTTCCTGAAGTGACCTTAACAAATGACCCGATTATCAATGCTTTGTTTGGTGGGGTTATCATGGGAATGGGAATCGGCTTTGCTTTGCGTTCCAATATTTCTAGTGGTGGGACGGATATTGTCAGCTTGACGGTTCGGAAGAAAACCGGTAGAAATGTGGGAAATATTTCCTTTATGGTCAATGGCATGATTATGATTATTGCCGGTGTGACTTTCGGCTGGAAATATGCACTATATTCGATGATTACGATTTTTGTGTCAAGCCGTGTGACAGATGCAGTCTTTACTAAGCAAAAGAAGATGCAGGCGATGATTATTACCAGTCATCCCGAAGAAGTTATTGATAAAATTCATAACAAATTGCATCGTGGTGCAACCATGGTTAATGGTGCAGAAGGAACTTACAATCATGAGAAAAAGACTGTTTTGATTACAGTCATTACGCATGCTGAATTTAATGAATTTAAACATATTATGCGTAAAACCGATCCGCATGCTTTTGTATCGGTAGCAGATAATGTTCACATTCTTGGGCGTTTCGTAGAAGAATAAAACATCAGATTGGCTAGTTTGGTCAATCTGATGTTTTTTGTTATATGACTTGCAGTCCGTCTCGCGGCCTTCGGTGCGGGACAAATAGAGGATGGGCAAAAACAAGCATAAAAGCAAAAAGGCTTAGAATCTGATTTAAATAAATCTTGATTTTAAGCCTTTTATGATGTCGTTGATTATTTATTTCAGATTAAAAATGGTGTTTTTGCCCAGCCTCACGATTATTTAAGTACGAGAACTTGTTTTGCAGGAACAGTATATTGTTTTTGGATTTCCTGAATGGGGGTATCAAGGTTGATTTTTGGATATTGGATAAAGATAGCTTGTTTTTCTTGATTTTGATAAGCAATATCTTCATTTCCAAAATTGATGAGGATAGTAATTTGTTCTTTTTGCCTTTTAATTTTGTATTCAACAAGGACATCGGTGAGCCATTGGACAGAGCAAAAGTCAAGGATTTCTGTCGTTGTTTCCAAACCGAGAAGCGGATTTGCTTTTCTGAATTGGATCAACTGGCGAACAAAATCTACGTCTTTCTCATATTCAATTGAGCGTAGCCAATCAAGACGGTTGATGGCGTCTTGAGCATTATAAGTATTATCCATGAGGTTTTTACTACGGAAAAACTCTTGCCCACTATGGATGAACGGTACCCCTTGAGCTAACAAAGTAATATGCAAAGCGAGTCGTGCATCTGCTAACCGCTCATTTAGAGAGATATCTGGCTTTTTAATTGCAAAATAATCAAAAGCCGTTGCATCGTCATGGCATTCCACGTAGTTGATAGCTTGCTGGGGTGCGATAAAATGTGCTGTTTCCGTTAATCCAACATTAGCTGTCAATACATTTTCTATCGTATCTATTGGTTTGGAATCTTGGATTTGACTGCCTTCTAAAATTGTTTCTTTGATTGTATTGCGGAAGTGGTCGCTGAAAAAACCATAGCTTGGTAACTGAGCGGCGTTGAATTGATGTGCAAGCCGATTGCTATCCAGTCCGGTGGCCATACGCCACCCTTCTCCGTACAAATAAACATTTGGATAAAGAAACTTCAATTCCTCTGCGATTTGTTTCATGGTTTCCATATCTAGAATGCCCATGAGGTCAAAGCGGAAGCCGTCCATTCCATAAAGAGTTAGCCATTGTTTGAGGGAATGCTTAATATAGCTACGAACCATTGCCCGCTCACTTGCTACGTCGTTCCCACAGAAAGTCCCATTTGTTAAATTGGCATTGTGATCATAGCGGAAGAAATAGCCTGGGACAATTTTTTCAAAAGCATAGGTTTGGGGATTGTAGACATGATTGTAAACGACGTCCATGATAACACTGATGTCGGCTTGATGATAAGCAGCGATTGCTCCTTGCAATTCAACGATTCTTGTATAAGGATCATGTGGATTCGTTGCAAAACTACCGTCAGGAAGATTGTATTGCATAGGGTCGTAGCCCCAGTTATACACGAGTTCTGGATGGTTTTCATCAACACTGCCAAAATCATACACTGGCATGAGTTGGATATGAGTAACACCCAGTTGTTCGACATAATCCATTCCCAAAGTGTGTTCTTGTAAATCAGGAGACTCTGTTAGGGACTTGAATTTCCCAGAGTAGGTAAATCCTGCTTCTTTTTGCATGGAAAAATCTCTCACACTCATCTCGTAGATAACAGCTTTTGTTATTGGAATTTGTGTTGCTGCTCGGTGAATTGGGCGAGTAATTTTCTCTGGATTGACAACATAACTAACACCAGAATTGCTTTCAGAAGATAGGGCATAAGGGTCGTGGACTTCCACCCAATGACCATTCACTTTGTGTAGATAGTAATAAGCAGCCCCATCAAAATCTCCAGAGACCTCTGTTTGCCAAACGCCCTTTTCACCAAGTGTCATCGGATAAACTTGATTTTGTAAATGGAGCAAAACTTGCTCGGAAATAGGAGCCCAGAGTTTAAAAGTCGTTACTTTAGGAGTGTAATGAGCTCCTAAGTCATCGCCATCATAAGCAAAGGTCTGGTCAAAAATCGGTTTTCTCACAATATGGCGAAATTGCAAAAAGGTTTTATTGCGATCTTGGTCGTAAATCCAATAATGACTGGTTAAATCTAACGGCTCAAGAGGAGCAAGACTGTATTGCACGAAGTCATCTTGTTCTTTCAGAGTTCTTATCTGTAAGGTTTGTGTGCTATCAATCGTTTCGATTGTAAATTGTAATTGTTCAGTATAAAATTGTTTTTCTAACTCGATCGTGATGAGACTTTGGTCATCTAAGTAGGCTTGGAATGTTCGGAAAGCCATAAACTTCCTTTCTTTATTGTTCAATAATGCGATGTGGAATTACTTGGCGATAACAAATTTGTCGATTTTCTTTGGTATCATTGATAATTTGCAGGATAGTTTTAAAAGAAATCCGCCCCAGTTCTAGCGTATTAATATCAACATAAGCTGCCAAGTCAAGTTTGGGTTTAATAGAGTCAAAAGCTAGAGTAGGAATAGATAATTGATTTTGATTTAAATAGTTGCAGACCCCTTCTGCTAGCATGCTATCTGTTGTGATAATCGCATCAATTTTTGAATCATGATTTAGAAGATGTTTTGTGAATTGATATCCTTTTTCTTCCAAAAATTCATTTGCAAATGCTGTGTTTTGAGGATCAAGCTCTAAGTGGTAATCTTCCAGCGCTTTTTGATACCCTTTATAACGATCTTGCGTTACAAATAGTCTTTTACTACCACCGATAAAAGCAATATTGCGGCAGCCTTTTTTGATAAAATATTCTGTTGCATCATATCCAGCTTGGATATTGTCATTATCCACCAAAGGAATAAACGGAGAAAGAGATTTTCCTAAAATTAAGAAAGGAAATTGTTCCTCACTAACCATTTTCACTAATGGATCATTTTCCTGAGAATAGAGAAAAATGAGCCCGTCCACACGTTTCCCTAGAACCATTTGGGAAATAGCTTCCATACGCTCTTTTTCATTTTTCCCGGTCGCAATTTGAATAGCGTAGTGAAATTCAGAAGCTACCTGAGCAATCCCACGAAATACTGAAGGGAAAAATGGATTTTGATAAAAAGCATCGGAATCATCAGGTAAAACAACACCAATGACTTGTGTGTAACTGCTAACAAGACTACGTGCATTGAGATTAGGATGATAATTCAATTCCTTCATAGCTTTACGGACTCTTTTTTTGGTCTCATCGCTGATGCTGGATTTATTTTGGACAACACGGGTAACGGTAGAAGGCGAAACTCCTGCCAATTTAGCAACTTCTTTAATAGTAACTCGCATAAAAAACCTCCTACTTTTTCATTTTTTCATCACGGAAATGTGTCCGATAGAAAATAATGACGAGATAAAGCACAAAAAGAATGTTTTGAATGGTAATCATAGTGGTCATGGCTTGACCGAACAATAACCCTGCTGCAACAGCAATCAAAGTTGGCAAACCTAAACAATTCAAAGCAAAATGATAGCATTCTTTGACGGTTTTAAAAGAAAAAAGACGTGATTTTTTCGTTAAATAAAGGAAAAAGGTAGCTCCTAAGATGATGATGAAGAAATTCAGTGTCAAAAGACCGCCAGAAAGGAGAACGAGAAATAGACTGACTGTCACACGATTTTGTTGAAACCAATCTTGTGAAATGGCGGTACTGAGCGACTTTTTATTTTTTAGAGCAGCTTGATTGATATGCTGATATTGAATGTCTGCCAGTTTTTTTCCTTTTTTGCTGATAATCAGTTGTTTGGATCCAAAAGCAAGTGTTAGTTTTTCTCCTAAGGTAGACTGTTCTTTCCCTAGAAGGACAGTTCCTGCTTTGCTATTGTGAGTTGATTGCTGACCAGCATAGCTGAATTGATAATTTTCTATTTTAGCATTCTCTGTGATATCGTCCATTACTTCCTTTGTAACAGGGTCAAAAACACCATCTACAAAAGTAGTGAGTGGATAAGTCTTGAGAGACGCGTTTTGCACAGCAACTGGTATTATGGATAAGGAAATTAAAAAGATGCTTGTAAAAATCAATTGAAACCAGGTCAGTAATTTTCGGTTGGCAAAAGGCTTTTTAAAACCGTAAATACTAGAAAAATAATTAAATGGATAAGGTAGCATAAGACACTCTTTCTAAAAATTTATAATCAGGTAATGGCTAATAAAGCAAAGTTTATTAGCTATCATACAACTATAAATAAAAGAGGGTGGGACAAGATTATCCCTTGTCGCCACCACTTGTTAAACCAGATACAAAGTTCTTTTGTAGGAAGAAGAATAAGATACAGATTGGCAAAGCAATCAAGATAGCACCTGCTGAGAAGTAAGCAATCTTCAAATTCTTCACATCACTAACAAAGGTTTGTAAACCAACAGCAACTGTATAGAATTCTTTTTCACGAAGTAAGAAACTAGATAAGATGTAGTCTCCGAATGGTCCCATGAAAGCCCAGAGAGCTTGTACAGCAATCATTGGACGAACGAGTGGCAGTACAATTTGCCAGAAGCGTCTGAAGTGACCAGCACCGTCCAATTTAGCGGACTCATCAAGCGAGATAGGCACAGTATCAAAGTACCCTTTCATGAGCCAAGCGTTCATTGGGATACCACCGCCGACATAAAGGAAGATGAGGAACCAACTGTGGTTGAGCGCATTTAACATCAAAGCCATAACGAAGAAAGCGGTCAGGGCAGCCATTGTTGGCACCATTTGAATGATTAAGAAGAAGACCAGACTTTGTTTTCTAGCTAGGAAATTATAACGACTATAAGCGTAACCAGCTAGTACAACTATACTTGTTTGGATAATCATTGTCAAGATAGCAATGATTAAAGTGTTAAAGTACCAAGTCCCATAAAGAGTTTCAGTAAAAAGCTTGCTAAAGTTTTCTAGGCTAAAATTAATATCTGTATCTAGCTTAAACGCAAGGACATTCCCTGTCTTGAAAGCAGACATAATCGTAATCAAGAGAGGATAGATAATGATAATAGATAAAGCCACTAGATAGAAATAAGTTAAAAAGTGGTTTAAACGGCGTTTAAATTTAATAGAATTATTCATCTTACACATCCTCCATATCAAATGCATGTAGTTTCTTGAACGCAATCATGGAGATTGAAATCACAATAAGAGAAATGATAAGTGTTACCGCAGCAGCCATTGAGTATTGAGGAGCTGCACCTGTCGTTAAACGATAAATCCATGAAATGAGGATGTCAGTTGAACCTGCACCACCACCAACTGTACCAGGACCGCCATCATTAAAGAGGTACATGATAGAGAAGTTGTTGAAGTTGAAAGTATACTGACTGATGAGTGTAGGAGCAGCAACTGCTAAAATCATTGGGAAAGTGATATTGCGGAATTTTTGCCATGCATTTGCACCATCAATGTAAGCTGCTTCGTAAAGATCGTTTGGAATGGATTGCAAGATACCAAGTGTCAATACATAAATGTAAGGGAAACCAAGCCAACCTTGCATCATAATTAGAGCAATTTTAGTCCAGGTCGGATCTGTTTTCCAAGGAATCAGATGTCCATTTAAGAATGGCAATACTTTACCAAGAAGCGGAATAACTTGGGTATTGATTGCACCGATACTATCGTTGAACATGTTACTGAAAGTTAAGATAGTGATGAATGCTGGGACAGCCCAAGGCAGTAGGAAGATAACGCCGAAAATGCGTTTTCCTTTAATAAATGGTTGGTTTGCAATAATAGCGGTAAAAATACCAATAACGATTTGGATAGTTGAGGCAGCCAGTGCCCAGATAATAGTCCAAACAAGAACGGCTCCAAAAGCAGAACGGAAAGTGCTAAGTCGCCAAATATTAGTGAAGTTTGTCACGCCAACCCAATCCAAGAGCTTGGTTGGAGGCAAATGTTGGAAATCATAGTTTGTAAAGGCGATTAAAAGAGTGACCAATACAGGGAAAATGATAGCAAAAGTCATTGCAATATATGAAGGAATAATCAATAGGTAAGGAAAACCATTAGCGTAAATTCCTTTTAACATATCTTTGAAAGTCGTAGGAACTGGATAATCATTATTCCAACGTTTCGCAATAGTATAAGCATCTTTTAGATTGAGAGCATAAAAGATGAAATAAACAATGACAAGAATAAAGTGGAATGCACCACGAATCAGCATGAAAAGAGAGTTATCGCGTCCAGGCATCTCACCGAGAGTAATTAAGTTTCCTAACTCAGGAGCAGCAATGGCGAAAAAGTAAATCAAAAATAAAATGGTAACTCCTAAAAAGATAGCCCCTTTTGCTTTTTGTTTATTATAAATTTGCCCAAGTCCTGGGATGAGGGAGAGCAGCAATGCTTTACGTGGCTGTTGTTGTGTAGTCATCAGAGTCTCCTTTTTCTAAAATATAGAACTCGACTGGTGCTGCCAATCGAGTTCTATCCTACCTCAATCTGTTTTATTTTTTACCAAATTTTTGATTGATAGTATCTTTAATCAATTTAACGGCATCATTTACAGCGGCTTTAGTATCTTTTTTTCCACTTACAGCATCAAAGAGCATACTTGCTGCTGGATCCCATACAGTACTCATTTCAGAGATATTTGGCATAGGTTGAGCAGATTGGAATTGTTTAATAACAGCTGAAGTCAATTCATCATTCTTTCCTTCAGCGTATTTACGAGCCTCTGTGTTTGCAGGTACTTCGTTTGTAGCATCATAGAAAGCGTTTTGTTGTTCAGTCGAAGTCAAGAAGTTAACAAACTTTTGAGCTGTTTTGGCATTTTTAGATCCTGCAGGGATGACCCAAGCTTTACCACCACCAAAGGCTTGATAGTTTTTACCATTTGGAAGTGTAGGAATAGTGGCAACACCATAGTTCACTTTAGCTTCTTTGAATGATGCGGCTTTCCAAGGGCCTTCAATGATAGCAGCTGTTTTACCTGATTGGAATTGAGTTTGAATTAAGTTTGCGGCACCTTTAGTATCTTGCATTCCTTTTGGCCATTTTGCATACCAATTTTTAGCGTATTCAACACCTTTGATAGAACCGTCATTTGCAAGTCCAATGTCTTTAGGATCAGTACCGTTCTTACCAAAGACATATCCACCATTACCCGCTAACAGACCATAAGCATAATAGAAGTTTGTCCAGTCAGCGAGGAAAGCAGTTGTTTTGCCATTTTCGTTAGCAAAAGCATATTTGCTGTCTTTTGCCAGTTCTTCTAATTCAGCAAATGTAGTTGGAGCTTTAGAAACAAGGTCTTTATTGTAATACATTACTAATGTTTCGATAACAGCAGGAGCACCATAAGTTTTACCTTTTGTTGTTACGAGTGCTTTGGTAGTATCATCTGTCATTGAACCTTTATCAAGTTTCATTTCAGAAAGTTGGCCGTCTGAACCGAGACTACCTACGCGGTCATATGGAGACATCATAACGTCTGGAGCTTTGCCAGATTGGTTGTCAAGTGAAAGATTTTCAAGACCTTTAAGTTGGTCGCCAGTTTTAATAGTAACTTTTGTTCCACTTTCTTTTTCAAAAGCAGCAGCAGCTTTCTTCATGTAGCCTTCGTATTGTTTTTCTACGTAAACAGTGAGGTTTTTACCATCACCAGAAGAAGCTGATTTATTATTTTTGCTACCGCAAGCTACTAGTAACAAACTAGCCAATCCTACAGTTCCAAGAACTGCAACACTTTTCAACATTTTACGTTTCATGATTTATTCCTCCTAAAGAATAAAATAATAAGATAACAATTTAGAATAGTTTGCGCAAACGTTTTCTTAAACTATGCTTAGTATACCACAAATAGAAAACGGTTGCAACACTTTTTTAAAAAAATCTTAAAAATTTTTTATTTTCCACTCCAAAAATCATGATAGAATATAGAAGAAAATGATTCAATTATCCGAAATATTTTAAAAATTTACAAAAAAACTAGAAAAATGGTTGCACACATGTCGGAATTAAGTTATAATCAAATCAACGCAAACGTTTTCGTTAAATGAATGCAAAATTTAACAGAAAAATTTATTGAGGTGATAAGATGAAAGAGCGTCAAAGTGGTGTTCTCATGCATATTTCTTCTCTTCCAGGGAAATACGGAATCGGCTCATTTGGGAAAAGTGCTTACGATTTTGTGGATTTTTTGGTAAGAACAAAGCAACGCTACTGGCAAATTTTGCCTTTAGGCACGACCAGTTATGGAGATTCTCCATATCAATCTTTCTCTGCATTTGCGGGAAATACACATTTTATTGATTTTGATCGATTGATTGAAGAAGGATTGCTTGTGCAAAGTGATCTTGAAGGGTTAGACTTTGGTCAAGATCCAAGAAAAGTAGATTATGCGAAAGTGTTTAACAATCGCAGGCCTGTTTTGGAAAAAGCTGTGAAACGTTTCTTAGAACGTGGAGACTTAGCAGCCTATGAAAAATTTGTAGCAGATAATGCATCATGGCTTGAAGTGTTTGCTGAATACATGGCGATTAAAGAGCATTTCGACTTGAAAGCTTGGACGGAATGGCCAGATGCAGCGGTACGTCGTCGTGAAGCGTCTAGCTTGGCAACTTATCGCGAAAAGCTAGCTGATCGATTGACCTATCATCGTGTTACGCAATATCTCTTCTTCAAACAATGGTTAGAATTGAAAAATTATGCTAACGACCATCATATTGAAATCGTTGGTGATATGCCAATCTATGTGGCAGCTGATAGCTGTGATGTTTGGGCGCAACCGCATTTCTTTAAAACAGATGAATTAGGACAGCCTACATGTGTAGCAGGATGTCCGCCAGATGAATTCTCTGCGACCGGTCAACTTTGGGGAAACCCAATTTATGACTGGAAGGCAATGGATGAAGATGGGTATAGCTGGTGGATTGAACGCTTGCGTGAGAGTTTCAAAATCTACGATGTGGTTCGTATCGATCATTTTCGTGGTTTTGAATCTTATTGGGAAATCCCTGCTGGATCCGATACAGCCGCTCCTGGTAAATGGGTGAAAGGTCCTGATTACGCTTTGTTTAAAGCTGTGAAGGAAGAATTGGGTGAACTAAACATCATCGCCGAGGATTTGGGCTTTATGACTGATGAAGTAATTGCTTTACGTGAAAAAACGGGTTTCCCTGGTATGAAAGTGGCTCAATTCGCCTTTAATCCAAATGATGAAAGCATTGATAGCCCACATCTTGCTCCGAACAATTCTGTTATGTACACAGGGACACACGACAACAATACTGTTCTTGGTTGGTACCGTGATGAGATTGATGATGCTACACGTGAATATATGGCTCAATACACCAATCGCAAGGAATATGAAACAGTTCCTCATGCAATGTTACGAACTATCTTTGCTTCTGTCAGCTTTATGGCAATTGCAACCATGCAAGATTTATTAGAGTTAGACAGTTCAGCTCGTATGAACTATCCATCAACTATCGGTGGCAATTGGTCATGGCGTATGACAGCAGATGAATTGGACCTCGTGATTGAAGCAGAGTTATACAGCTTGACGAAAACATATCGTCGTTTAAATAAAAAATTATTAAAGAAAGAGAATGAATTGTAACGTTCTTTTCTAGGTAGGAGAAAAAATGTCAAATTTACAAGAATTTATCCAACAAACTTATCAAAAAGAAATTGCTGAATGCAGCAATGAAGAATTGTATATTGCCCTTTTAAACTATACAAAATTGGCTAGTGCACAAAAACCAGTTAATACTGGTAAAAAGAAATTGTATTACATTTCAGCAGAATTTTTGATTGGAAAACTGTTGTCAAACAACCTCATCAACCTTGGTCTTTATGATGATGTCAAAAAAGAATTAGCAGACGCTGGTAAAGACTTGATTGAAGTGGAAGAAGTCGAATTAGAACCTTCACTTGGTAATGGTGGTTTAGGACGTCTGGCTGCTTGCTTCCTTGATTCTATTGCAACACTTGGTTTGAATGGAGACGGTGTAGGTCTGAACTACCACTTTGGTCTTTTCCAACAAGTATTGAAAAATAATGAGCAAACAACAGTACCAAACTTCTGGTTGACAGAGCAAAATTGGTTAGTAAAATCAAGCCGTAGCTATCAAGTACCATTTGCTGATTTCACTTTAACATCAACTCTTTATGACATTGATGTGCCTGGTTATAAAACAGCTACTAAAAACCGTCTTCGTCTGTTCGACCTTGACTCAGTAGATGCAAGTATCATTGAAGATGGGATTGACTTTGATAAGACAGATATTGCTCGTAATTTGACTCTATTCCTTTATCCAGATGATAGTAATAAGCAAGGTGAATTGCTCCGTATCTTCCAACAATACTTTATGGTGTCAAATGGTGCACAATTGATTATTGATGAAGCGATTGAAAAAGGTAGCAATCTTAATGACTTGGCTGACTATGCTGTTATCCAAATCAACGATACACACCCATCTATGGTCATTCCAGAGATGATTCGTCTTTTGACAGAACGTGGTATTTCGCTTGATGAAGCAATCAATATCGTTAAGAATATGACGGCTTATACAAACCATACCATTCTTGCTGAAGCGCTTGAAAAATGGCCGCTTGAATTCTTGGAAGAAGTTGTTCCACACTTGGTTCCAATTATCAAAGAATTGGATAAGCGCGTGAAGGCTGAATACGCAGATCCAGCTATTCAAATTATTGATGAACATGATCGTGTACACATGGCTCACATGGATATTCACTATGGATATAGTGTCAATGGGGTTGCTGCTCTTCATACAGAAATCTTGAAAAACTCAGAACTCAAGGCCTTTTACGACATTTATCCAGAAAAATTCAACAATAAAACAAACGGGATCACCTTCCGTCGCTGGCTCATGCACGCAAATCCACGCTTGTCAAATTACATTGATAGCTTGATTGGCCGCGATTGGCACCATGATGCTTCAAAATTAGAAGACTTACTTGAATTTTCTGGTAAGGCTGATGTGAAAGCCGAACTTGAAAAAATCAAAGCTCACAACAAACGGAAATTAGCTCGTCACTTGAAAGAACACCAAGGTGTTGAAATCAATCCTGAATCAATCTTTGATATCCAAATCAAACGCCTTCACGAGTACAAACGCCAACAAATGAATGCTCTTTATGTCATTCATAAATACTTGGACATCAAGGCTGGAAACATTCCTGTGCGTCCAATTACAGTCTTCTTTGGTGGGAAAGCTGCTCCAGCATATACGATTGCGCAAGATATTATTCATTTAATCCTTTGCTTGTCAGAAGTAATTGCTAACGACCCAGAAGTTTCTCCATACTTGCAAGTCGTTATGGTTGAAAACTATAATGTAACAGCAGCTAGCTTCTTAATTGCAGCCGGTGACATTTCTGAGCAAATCTCCCTTGCTTCTAAAGAAGCTTCAGGTACTGGTAACATGAAATTCATGCTAAATGGTGCTTTAACGCTTGGTACTTCAGATGGGGCAAATGTTGAAATTCATGAATTAGTCGGAGATGACAACATTTATATCTTCGGTGAAGATTCTGAAACAGTTATTGATTTGTATGCCAAAGAAGCTTATAAGTCAAGTAAATTCTATGCTCGTAAAGCAATCAAACCGCTGGTTGACTTCATTGTCAGTGATGCTGTTCTTGCAGTTGGTAAGAAAGAGCGCTTGGAACGACTTTACAATGAATTGATCAATAAAGACTGGTTCATGACGCTTCTTGACTTGGAAGATTATATCGAAACAAAAGAACGCATGTTTGCGGATTATGAAGACCGTGACGTCTGGCTTGAAAAAGTTCTTGTCAATATCGCAAAAGCAGGCTTCTTCTCTGCTGACCGTACGATTGCTCAATATAACGATGAAATTTGGCATTTGAACTAGTTCAATAGCGAATTGGCCCCTTGATTGATAGTTGAGGGGCTTTCTTTTGTTTGAAAAAAATAATTGACACTAGTGAAATTTTTGTTGCCATTTTTGACTGCTTACGTTATAATAAATAAAACTGAAAACTCTTTTAAGCAGGAGGCTTATTGTGAAAAAACGACCAATTTATTTATATGTATTGCTGACGTTATCAGCCATTTTATCATCGTTTACATTTATAGGAACTTTTTTTGGCAGTGAAAAAATAACGAATACAAGTTCCTACAAAGGTTTATCTGAAACAGTTGTAAAACAAATAGTGAAAGTGACTGAAAAGAGTCTTGTCTTTCTTCATAATGGTCCCCATAAATTATTAATTATCCTTTCTATTCTGTTGTTGATAGCTGCTGTTGTTTTCATTGTTAAGAAAAACATTTTATACGCTAATTTTGCCTACATTGCCTATGTATTATTAGGAATTATTGGGACAATTTACAATTATATCGGTGGTATGCCACTCAACAATCTTTATAAAGATCAAACGATGCGTGCCACAGCAATCTCATCGACAAGAGTTTTGACCATTATTTATTTTGCATTTAATATTCTTTTCCTTGTTATTGTCTTTTTCAAGATGAAACGGCAGCAACAAGACTTAGCAAAAGAAAAATTACAATAGTTGACAAAACATATCTATCAGCTTAGAATTTTAAGAGAATGATAGATGTGTTTTATTTTTAGAAAGTGAGAAAATATGAAGATTTCCTTGGTTTATATTAGCTTAAGTGGGAACACAGCGAGTTTTATCAAACGTTTGTCCACTTTTTTGCAAGAGCGACATGAAAATGTTGAGATTGAGCAGGTGGATATAAAAGATATGGTGAAAGAGGAGCGACCATTTTACGCCATGTCTCAGCCCTTTGTAGCCTTTTTACCAACCTACTTAGAAGGTGGAAATGGTTTGAATAATGGAGATGTAGAGATTCTTACCAATGATTTAGGTGACTTTATTGCTTTTGAAGAGAATTACAAGTGCTGTTTTGGAATTGTTGGTAGTGGTAATCGTAATTTTAACAACCAATATTGTTTAACAGCTAAGCAATATGCAGAGCGCTTTGGCTTTCCAGTCTTGGACACATTTGAACTTCGTGGCTTGAATGAAGATGTCAAACGAATTGGTCTGAAAATTGAAGAATTATACGGAATGTAATAAAAAATCCTATCGTTGTAAATACCGATAGGATTTTTTGATAGGGTTAGAAAATTACATTTTTTCTGGAGCATCAACGCCGAGAAGACGAAGAGATTCTTTTAGAACAACAGCTGTTGCGTAGCTGAGAGCCAGACGGCTGTCACGTTCAGGGCTTTCGTCTAAGATACGAGTGTGTGCGTAGAATTTGTTAAATGCTTGTGCAAGACTGATTGCATATTTTGCAATGAGTGATGGGTCATAATTGTCAGCTGCACGCTTGACAACACGGGCAAAATCTTGTAGCAGTTTAATGATTTCCCAACTTTCAGCATCATCTAGGCTGTATGTTACTTCAGAACTTGGCTTGAAGTCAGCCTTGCAAAGGATTGATTGGATACGTGCATAAGCATATTGGATGTATGGACCTGTTTCTCCTTCAAAGGATACCATGGCTTCCAAATCAAAGTCGTAACCGTTGCGGCGGTCTGTTTTTAAATCGTAGAATTTAACAGCTCCTACTCCGACAGCACGAGCAACAGCTTCTTTGTTTTCAAGGCCAGGATTTTTGGCTTCAATTTGTGACTGAGCACGATTGATAGCTTCTTGAAGAGTTGGTTCAAGAAGGATGATATTTCCTTTACGTGTAGACAATTTTTGGCGGTTCTTTGTTACCAAGCCAAAGTCTACATGAATCATATCGTCGCTCCAGTCAAATCCCATCTTCTTCAAAACGGCTTTTAATTGTCTGAAGTGATTAGCTTGTTCTTGACCTACAGCATAAATGTTTTTAACGAAGTTGTAAGTGCGAGCACGGTACATAGCTGTCGCAATATCACGTGTAATGTAAAGTGTTGCTCCGTCAGATTTCTTAATCATAGCTGGTGGCAGATTGACATCATCAAGGTTGACAATGCTAGCCCCCTTAGACTCTTCCAACAATCCTTTTTCTTCAAGGATTTTGATGCCTTCGTCCATCTTGTCATTATAGAAGGCTTCACCAGCCAGACTATCGAATTCAACACCAAGCAATTTGTAGATACGGTTAAATTCTTTCAGGCTTTCGTTGCGGAACCATTGCCATAATTCAGTAGCTTCAGGATCACCGTCTTCTAATTTTTTGAACCAGAGGCGACCTTCGTCATCAAGCTCAGGATCTGTTTCGATTTCCGCATTGATACGAACGTACAGTTTCAGTAATTCATCAATTGGATTTGCTTCGACGGCTTCTTTGCTGCCCCATTTTTTATAAGCCACCATTAAAAGACCGAATTGTTTTCCCCAGTCACCTAAGTGATTGATTTTAATGGTGTTATAGCCCAATTTACGGAAAATATTAGAAAGGGCATCACCGATAACAGTTGAGCGCAAATGACCAACTGAAAATGGTTTTGCAATGTTTGGGCTGGAGAGGTCAATGGTGATGTTTTCTCCATTTCCTTCATTTTGCTGACCATAGTTATTTCCTTCTTTTACAATTTCTTTGATAACTTGAGCTGAAATTTTTGATTTATCAAGGAAGAAATTAACATAAGGACCAGTTGCCACTACTTTTTCAAAGTTTGTTGAGTCAATTTTTTCTGCAATGTCTGCTGCAATTGCTTGAGGCGCTTTTCGTTCTACTTTCGCTAAAGAAAAGGCAGGAAAAGCGATATCACCTAAATCTGAGCTTTTGGGTTTTTCTAGTAAATTTAAAATAGCGTCTTGGTCTAAGCTGTCAATGACCTTAGCCAATTCACTTGCAATCAATTGTTTATTGTCCATGGTTTCTCCTTTGGTCTTTTACTAGTATTTTAACATATTTTTTGACGAATCTTCAATTTTTTTGGTATAATTTTGAGTATAAATATACATTATTGAGGATAAAATGAAAAAGAGTGAACGTCATAAACTAATTAAGCGAATGATTAAGGAAGAAAAACTGAGTACACAAAAAGATATTCAGGATCGTTTAAAGGCACAAGGCATCATTGTAACACAGACAACCCTCTCTCGGGACTTACGTGAAATTGGATTGACGAAAGCCAAGAAAAACAATGAAGTTTATTATGTTTTAGCAGATGAAACAAATAAAATCGATTTGGTTGAGTTCTTGTCTTATCATGTAGAGGGCGTTTCTCGGGCGGAATTTTCCTTGGTTCTTCATACTCGCTTAGGGGATGCTTCTATTCTGGCTAACTTTGTGGATGCCAATAAAGGTGAGCTAATTTTAGGAACGGTAGCAGGAGCTAACACGCTCTTAGTTATCTGTCGTGATACAGCAGCTGCAAAACAAATGGAAGAGCAGCTTCTTGAGAAAATGGATTAAGAAAATGAATGATGAGGCTGGGACAAAGAGCTCAGCTTCCTTTGTTTATGTAGTCAACAAGACGCAGTAGCTGATTGCTCAAAGCAATGCTTCGAGGTGGCGGATAGGACTTGCGAAGCACGTCTCAAGCTGTTGTTTTTCAAACTCGGAAAAACACCTTTGACAAAAACTTTGTTTTCTTTATCCACCATCTCAACAGTCTTCCAGACTGTTGAGCAACCTTGCGGGAGTGAGACTACGAACTGAAAATTTTCAAGATGAGTTTTGTCCTACTCCAGCTATGTGGATGTGGGATAGAAATCAAGTTTCTACGAAACTATTGATTTCTATCCCACTCTTATCACTATTAACCAACAGAAAGGATGAGAATGACAAAAGAAAAACTATCTCCAGGAATGCAACAGTATTTAGATATAAAAAAAGATTATCCAGATGCTTTTTTGTTGTTTCGCATGGGAGATTTTTATGAATTATTCTATGATGATGCGACCAATGCGGCACAGATTTTAGAGATTGCTCTGACTAGTCGCAATAAAAACTCGGAAAATCCAATCCCAATGGCAGGAGTTCCTTACCATTCAGTGCAGCAATACATTGATGTTTTAATTGAAGCAGGCTATAAAGTTGCGATTGCAGAGCAAATGGAAGATCCTAAAAAAGCGGTTGGAGTAGTCAAACGCGAAGTAGTACAGGTGATTACGCCGGGGACAGTAGTTGATTCTTCAAAACCAGACAGTCAGAATAACTTTTTAGTGGCTTTGGATAAGCTGTCAGGTATATATGGACTGGCTTATATGGATGTGGGAACGGGTGAATTTCAGGTCACAAGTCTTAGTGACTTTAACATAGTCTGTGGAGAAATCCGAAACCTGCGAGCGCGTGAAGTGGTCTTAGGGTATGAATTGTCTGAAATGGAGCGCCAAGTATTGGAGACTCAAATGAATCTCCTTTTATCGCAAGTAGAAACTACATTTGATGATGTTCAGCTACTAGGAAAGGACTTGTCGCCGCTAGAGCGCCAAGTAGCTGGAAAGTTATTACAGTATGTTCATAAAACGCAGCTACGTGAGCTTAGTCATTTGAAACAAGTTCATCATTATGAAATCAAAGATTTCTTGCAGATGGACTACTCAACTATGGCAAGTCTGGATTTAATAGAGAATGCTCGAACAGGAAAGAAGCACGGGAGCCTTTATTGGCTGATGGATGAGACTAAGACAGCTATGGGAACACGATTGTTGAGAGCGTGGATTCAACGTCCGTTGATTGATAAAGAGCGGATCGTCAAGCGGCAGGATGTAGTGCAAGTCTTTTTAGATCATTTCTTTGAGCGCAGTGACTTATCAGACAGTCTCAAAGGAGTGTATGATATTGAGCGTTTAGCCAGTCGGGTTTCGTTTGGCAAGACCAATCCGAAAGATCTATTACAACTTGCTGCGACATTGAGTCATGTGCCACAAATTAAGGGAATTTTAAAAGGAATTGATAGCCCAGTTTTGGAAGATTTGATTGCAAAATTGGATGAAATTCCTGAACTGGCGTCCTTAATTCAGTCAGCAATTTCGCCGGATGCTCCAAATGTCATTACAGAGGGTAATATTATTAAAACAGGTTTTGATGAAACCTTGGATAAATATCGAGTGGTTATACGAGATGGAACGAGCTGGATTGCAGATATTGAGGCGAAAGAAAGAGAAGCTAGTGGAATTAACAACCTGAAGATTGATTACAATAAAAAAGATGGTTATTATTTCCATGTCACAAATTCCCAGCTTGAACACGTTCCCAGTCATTTTTTCCGCAAGGCAACTCTGAAAAATTCAGAGCGTTTTGGTACGGAAGAACTGGCTCGTATTGAAGGGGAGATGTTGGAAGCGCGTGAAAAATCAGCTAATTTGGAATACGAGATTTTTATGCGCATTCGTGAGGAAGCTGGTAAATATATCAAACGCCTGCAATCCTTGGCGCAAACTATGGCAACAGTTGATGTGCTGCAAAGCTTTGCAGCTGTAGCTGAAAAGCAACACTTTGTGAGACCAGAATTTATTGAGCAGCGCTCTATCCAAATTGATAAAGGGCGGCATGCGGTCGTAGAAAAAGTTATGGGTGCACAAACCTATATTCCTAATAGCATTTCAATGGATGAGAATGTTAATGTTCAGCTAATTACAGGCCCAAATATGAGTGGGAAGTCAACTTATATGCGGCAGTTAGCGATTGTTGTGATTATGGCTCAAATGGGCTCTTATGTTTCAGCTGAAAGCGCTCAATTGCCGATTTTTGATGCAATCTTTACTCGAATTGGTGCAGCTGATGACTTGGTTTCTGGACAATCAACCTTTATGATTGAAATGATGGAAGCGAACCATGCTATTTCTCAAGCAACAGAAAATTCACTCATTCTTTTTGATGAGTTAGGAAGAGGAACAGCCACCTATGATGGCATGGCGCTTGCTCAAGCTATTATTGAGTATATTCACAATCGGACAGGAGCTAAGACACTTTTTGCGACTCACTATCACGAGTTGACAGAACTGTCAACTAGCTTGACACAACTAGAAAATGTCCATGTAGCAACCCTAGAAAAAGATGGTCAAGTAACATTTCTTCATAAGATTGAGGTTGGACCTGCTGATAAATCTTATGGGATTCATGTAGCAAAAATTGCAGGTTTGCCAAATGATTTGTTGACAAGAGCGGATCAAATATTGACACGATTAGAAAGCCAAGTAAATGAGAAGCCATCTTTTGGCATCTTTAATACATTACCTGCGGATGCTCGTGAAAAAAATCAAGTGGCTGAGCAGATGTCTTTATTTACAGAAACAACTGAATCACCTATTTTAGACGAGTTGCGCCAGTTGGACATTTATAATATGACCCCAATGGAAGTGATGTTGGCTGTGGCAGAGATAAAGAAGAAACTTTAAAATGTTGAAGCTATAGTGGATGTGACTGACTAACAGCTTAATTTGCTGAAATGTCATACCAGAATTGCAGCTAGGGTCTAATCTTCAAACCACAACAATTTAGTAAGCTATGATCGTTTTCTATCAATCTGCATTCTAAGTTGGGCTCAAATAACCGCCGTGAGTTTTTTCACAGCGGTTATTTCTTGCTATTTGCTTTGTTTGTTTAAGTGATGATTGATTTTCTCAATTTTCTTCTTAGTCAGATAAGACAGGATTGCCCAAAGGATGAGATAAACAACAGTAAATTCCAAAATCAACTGTAAGATGAAAATGGGTTCACTTGGGAACCATCCGGCTAATAGAGCTAGAGGGATAAAGCCTAAAATCATAAGCCCATAGTGGTAGATTGTTGCTTTGAGAATGCTCCAATCTTTTTTGAAAAGCTCTTTTCCTAAGCTAAAGAGCAAGCCGATTAGACTCCAAATTACTGCGCAATAGAGAACGACTAAGGCGCCGTGAATATGATGCTGTTCCATCCAAAGACCAACTGCTGAATAAGGGTTGAGCGGATGATAGACAGGTGCAAAAAAGTAAGAAAAGATGACGGATAGGAGGAGTCCGATAACAATGCCTCCTAGAGCATCTCTGAATAATGTTTTTTTCATAGTTGTAATTTCTCCTTTATAGCTTTGAGATAACGGCGAGATGAATAAGTTATCTGACCGTTTTTTAGTGTAATCTGAATCAGACCGCTGCCGGTCAATTTCAGATGATCAATCTGTTTGGTATTGATGATTTCAGATTGGGAAATCTGTAGAAAATCAGCAGGAAGCAATTCCAAAACTTGATAAAGTGGAAGCCCTAAGTGATAATTGTCTGTTACTGTTTCAGCCCAAACTTGGCGATTTTCAATATAAACCCGCTGAATTTCAGTAGTATCTAATAGGTAAATCTCTTCCTCTTTTTTGGCTCGAATAACTTTGTTTTTATCGAGTTGTTGAGCAAATTTCAGCAGTTGCTGAATGGTATCTGACAAACCCGGTGCTTCGATAATGACTTTTTCCTCTGAAAACTTTTCGTCAATATGCAATTGAACTTTCATAAACATTCCTTCTTTCCAGATGTTGGTTTGCTGCTGATTTTCGTTAATACCAAGAGGTCACTAACTACCTCCTTCTTCCTAAATCTATTAAACATTATTTCGACTAGGAAAACAAGGACTTTTACCTAAGTGGTTGCTTTGCTTGTCTATTTGGTTCTTTCTAGGAAGCGATGTGTGTTCCCCTCACATCGGGCTTCTGATAGAAAAACAGCTTTATGTTATAATAATAGCTAGAATACTTACGGAGAAAACTATGTCAAAAATTATTGAACTACCAGAAAATCTTGCTAATCAGATTGCAGCAGGTGAGGTCATCGAGCGACCTAGCAGCGTGGTCAAGGAGTTGATAGAGAATTCCATTGATGCTGGTGCTACTCGGATTATAGTTGAGATTGAAGAAGCGGGACTCAGGAGCATTCAAGTCATTGATAATGGTGAAGGAATTGAGCATGAGGAGGTTTCCTTGGCTTTGCGGCGGCATGCTACTAGTAAAATCAAGAAACAAGCCGACCTTTTTCGAATTCGGACATTGGGCTTTCGGGGAGAGGCACTTCCATCCATTGCCTCTGTTTCACGTTTGACGATTGAAACTGCGACAAGTAGTGGTGCACATGGAACGCTTCTGATTGCGCAAGGTGGAGAAGTTGAGACTTTAGAGCCAAGTAGCTGTCCTAGGGGCACCAAAATCAAAGTGGAAGACCTTTTTTTCAACACGCCTGCTCGCTTGAAATATATGAAAAGTCAACAAGCGGAACTATCTCACATTGTAGATGTGATTAACCGTTTGAGCTTGGCTCATCCGGAGGTCGCTTTCACTCTTGTTAATGACGGTAAAGAGATGACACGGACAGCAGGAACAGGAAATCTGCGTCAAGCAATTGCTGGCATTTATGGACTGACAACAGCCAAAAAAATGATTGAAATTTCAGCTTCTAATCTGGATTTTGAAGTATCAGGCTATATTAGTCTACCAGAGTTGACGCGTGCCAATCGTAACTACATCACCATTTTCATCAATGGTCGTTACATCAAGAATTTCCTGCTCAATCGAGCTATTCTTGATGGTTACGGTAGTAAGCTCATGGTTGGGCGATTCCCGATTGCTGTGATTGATATTCGGATTGACCCATATCTTGCTGATGTCAATGTTCACCCGACCAAGCAAGAAGTGCGGATTTCAAAGGAGCGAGAGCTCATGACCTTGATATCGCAAGCTATTGCTGCAAGTTTGAAAGAGCAAGATTTGATTCCGGACGCATTAGAGAATTTAGCCAAATCAACCATTAACCGAGCAATTAAGCCTGAGCAGACCAGCCTCCCTCTCAAAGAGAACCGACTTTATTACGATAAAGAAAGAAATGACTTCTTTGTGAAACCACAAGTGTCAGAAGCTCAACCTTCTTTTGAGGAATCTGCCCGATTAGACCAACAATCTGCTGATACAGATGAACTCAATTCAAAAGCTGCTTCTGTCAAATTTGCAGAAAGGCAATCTCCTTCTTACAATCAACTAGATCATCCAGAGCTGGATCAGGCGAGCTTAGAGAGAGCTTTAGATAAGCTAAATAGAGAAGAAACTTCAACGTTTCCAGAATTGGAATATTTCGGGCAAATGCACGGCACCTACCTTTTTGCTCAAGGAAACGGTGGTCTTTATATTATTGACCAACATGCAGCTCAAGAGCGAGTAAAGTACGAATATTATCGTGAAAAAATCGGAGATGTAGATGCTAGTCAGCAGCAGCTTCTGGTTCCCTATATCTTTGAATTTCCAGCTGATGATATGTTGCGTCTGAAACAACGAATGACTCTTTTAGAAGAAGTCGGTGTTTTCCTTGAAGAATACGGAACTAATCAATTTATTCTTCGTGAACATCCCATTTGGTTTAAGGAAGAGGAAATCGAATCAGGTATTTATGAGATGTGCGATATGCTGCTTCTAACCAAGGAAGTCTCTATCAAGAAATATCGCGCTGAGCTGGCTATTATGATGAGTTGCAAACGCTCTATTAAAGCCAATCACAGTTTAGATGACTATTCAGCGCGTGATTTGATTTTTCAGTTATCACAATGCGACAATCCCTACAACTGCCCTCACGGTCGTCCCGTTTTGGTCAACTTCACCAAATCTGATATGGAAAAAATGTTCCGTCGGATTCAGGAAAATCATACTAGCCTGAGAGAATTGGGCAAGTATTAAAACTATTTATAAAAGCTCTAAAACAGAGAGTGGGACGATGAAATCAGTAGTTTCGTAGAAACTTGATTTCATCATCCCACCTCCGCACAGCTCGAAAGGTTTGGGGAACCCTTCGAGGCTGGAAATAAAGTCAAGTGAAACTTGGGTCAAAAGGACTGGAAAAGTTGAGTTATCAACGTATTAGAGTCCACTCAGCAGT
>NZ_KV813993.1:30673-54860 GCF_001813805.1 Streptococcus sp. HMSC066F10 | reverse complement strand
GTGCATGGGAAACTCTACATTGACTAAAGTCACTAAAGCTTCTCCAAACCACTGCGTCTTATAATTCTGTTGTTAAGATTTTATCTGTAATTGAGTTTCAGCAGTGATTTAAGATGTTTGGCTATAGGAATGGGGTTCTTGATGTTCAGCACTTTCTACTTTAAAGTTTGTTATCTAGTCCAAGTAAGTTTTCTTGATGGTCAGATACCTCTTGCAGGCTAAGGCTGCGCCGGCAGATAGAAAGAAGAGGAAAAAGATGAGGGATGGATTCCAGGGAAGATAGAGTCCTCCTGCGAAAAAGAAGAGGGTGATGGCCAGAAAGAGGATATAGAGGACGTTGACCAGACCAAAGCTTCTGACCTCCTGTTGATAGCCCTCGCTTTCCGAAGTAGTCCACTTGGGTCTGGCTTCTTTCTCATCTGCCTGATCCAGTAGCAGATAATCCGTCGTCACCTGAAAGATTTTGCTCAGTTCGATGACCTTCTCGATTTCCGGCAAGGTCTGAGCAGATTCCCACTTGGAGATGCTCTGCCGGGAGACATTGACCTTTTCCGCCAGTTGATCCTGAGACCAGCCTCTTTCCTTTCGCAGTTCAAAAATTCGTTTATTGATTTGCATTTGCTGAATCTCTTTTCATATTTCTCTACTTGTATTGTACCATGATTGAGAGAACTTGAACATATAGCCAGCTTTCCTTTTTGTCAACCGGAGGTTGCACTTTTATTTGCAGTTTCTGCGCTCAGAATATGATATACTAAAAGGGTTGAAAAGGAGAAGTCATGTACGAATATTTTAAAGGAATTTTAAGTAAAATCACAGCCAAATATATTGTAGTGGAGGTGGGGCAAATTGGCTATATCCTGCATGTGGCAAATCCCTATGCCTATTCAGGTCAGGTCAATCAGGAGATTCAAGTTTTTGTTCATCAGGTGGTTAGAGAGGATGCCCAGCTCCTCTACGGTTTTCGCACAGAGGATGAAAAGCAGCTTTTTCTCAATTTGATTTCGGTTTCTGGTATTGGACCTGTTTCTGCTCTTGCGATAATCGCTGCCGATGATAATGCCGGTTTGGTGCAGGCTATTGATCAGAAAAACATCACTTATCTGACAAAATTTCCTAAAATCGGCAAAAAAACAGCCCAGCAGATGGTGTTGGACTTAGAAGGCAAGGTTGTGGCAACAGGTGTTGCTCCTAAGCAAGTTGCTGTTGCAGCTACTAGTGACAATAAAGAATTGGAAGAAGCCATGGAAGCCATGCTAGCTCTGGGATACAAGGCGGCTGAACTCAAGAAAATTAAGAAATTCTTTGAAGGAACCAATGATACCGCGGAAAACTATATCAAATCTGCCCTCAAAATGCTGGTAAAATAAAGGAGAAAAGATGAAACGATGTAGCTGGGCAAAAGAGAATAACCCT
The DNA here is from genome assembly GCF_001813805.1 of Streptococcus sp. HMSC066F10. NCBI lineage: Bacteria > Bacillati > Bacillota > Bacilli > Lactobacillales > Streptococcaceae > Streptococcus > Streptococcus sp. HMSC066F10. The sequence continues at coordinate 53,444 of NZ_KV813993.1, read as the reverse complement.
TTATATGTCGCTTATCATGACCAAGAGTGGGGGATTCCTTTGCATGATGAGCGGGCTTTATTTGAGTTGCTCTGCCTAGAGACCTATCAGGCAGGACTGTCTTGGGAGACTATTCTTAATAAACGAGCAGCCTTCCGACAAGCTTTTCATGGCTATGATGTTCATCAGGTGGCAGTCATGACAGATGCGGAGTTAGAAGGCATTTTACAAAATCCTGCCGTCGTCCGAAATCGTCGGAAAATCTATGCAACACGTGCCAACGCCCAAGCTTTTCTGAAAATACAGGCAGAATTTGGCAGTTTTGATCATTATCTCTGGTCTTTTGTAGACTTTATACCGATTGACAATCCTGTCAAGGATTACAAGCAGATGCCCTCAAAGACTCCGTTGTCTGAAAAACTGGCTAAAGATATGAAGAGACGAGGCTTTGAATTTGTAGGACCAGTCTGTGTCTATTCTTTCCTGCAGGCGGCAGGTCTTGTCAATGACCATGAGGAGACTTGCGATTTTAATTCAGCAAGAAAAATAATCAAACGATTTTAAGAGCTTTGCTATCTTTTATGTGAGCAGTCAGTGCAATATTTATTGGCCGATACTGTTTTATATTTTTCATAATGTTGCTGTATTTATGATGATATGACATCACTACAAAACCATGACCAAAGTTCCAATCGTAATCAAAATGCTGCCAATCAAGGATTTCATAGTAAAATCCTTGTGTAGAAAGATAAAAGCAAGAATGAGTGTGAGGACAACACTAAGTTTATCAATAGGAAGACCTTGGATGCTTCTCCCTCCTGCAATGCTCGGTAATAACAGAGCCAGGAAGCGCCCGTCGCCAATCCATATAAAATCAAGGAAATCCAACTTTTCTTGCTGATGTTAGCAAGACCGAGTTGCCCTTTGGTCAAAAAGACCATACCCCAAGCCATTAAAACAACGACCACTGTCCGAATAGCTGTCGCTAGATTAGAATTGACGCCAGAAATCCCGATTTTGGCTAAGATATAAGATAGATGTTAGTGCTGCAAATAAAGCAGAAAGGAATGCAAAAACTGCCCACATCATTAAATCTCCTTAAATGTTTTGTTTTCTTTATTTTATCACATTTGATTCTATCTAACACAGCAAACTAAGGGCACTCAGGCAGTACAAAATTCTCTGTTTTTTTATATAAACCCTAGTTTTGCTAAGCTAATCCTCATTTTTGAAGAGGCTGGGGCGAAAGTCTCCAACTTCAAAGTATATAAAGCGATAAATCAATGATGTAGTAGCTGATTGCTCAAAGCACGGCTTTGTGGTGATGCGAAGCAAGTCTCAGGGTATTAGCTTTTCAAGCTCGCAAAAACACTTTTGACGAAAACTTTATTTTCTTTATCCACCGTCTCAACAGTCTCCCAGACTGTTGAGCAAGCTTGCGGAGGTGAGATTACGAACTAAAAATTTTCAAGATGAGTTCTACCTCACTCCCATAATCGAGGTAATCATATTATTGATGTGACACAATTATAGTTATAAATTAGAAGGCTGGCAATTCCAGACTTTTTCTTTTTGAAAAATTCTTAGTCTTATCAATTTGCTTACAGATTCTTTTCTTAAAATGAAGTTTTTAAGATTTTTTGTGATAAAATAAAATCAATTGCGAATAGTAAGGTAGGAGGTTCTATGAAAGCAGAAATTATTGCTGTGGGTACTGAAATTCTGACAGGTCAGATTGTCAATACAAATGCCCGATTTTTATCGGAAAAATTAGCGAGTCTGGGTGTAGATGTGTATTTCCAAACAGCGGTTGGAGATAATGAAGCTCGTCTGTTATCCATTTTAGAAATTGCTCGAAATCGTAGTAATTTGGTCATCTTAACTGGAGGATTAGGCCCAACAGAAGATGACTTGACTAAGCAAACTTTGGCAAAATTCTTAAATCGTAGGTTGGTATTTGACCGAATGGCTACGGAGAAATTGGACTGCTTTTTCGCAAGTCGACCGGATTATGCTCGAACACCAAACAATGATCGGCAAGCTCAGATAGTGGAAGGATCGACTCCTCTCCAAAACGAAACCGGACTTGCGGTGGGAGGCGTGATTGAAGTCGGTGGCGTGACTTATGTTGTTCTCCCCGGACCGCCTAGTGAATTAAAGCCTATGGTAAATAATGAGCTGGTTCCGCTGTTAGCAACTGGTCAAAAATTGTATTCAAGAGTCTTGCGATTCTTTGGTATCGGTGAAAGTCAATTAGTAACCCTTTTAGGAGATTTAATTGATAATCAGACCGATCCGACCATTGCTCCTTATGCTAAGACGGGAGAGGTGACATTGCGATTGTCCACCAAGGCTGCTAGTCAAAATGAAGCAGATATTAAGTTTGCCCATTTAGAAAAGAAAATTTTATCTGTACAGACTTTTGAGAAACAACATTTAGCAGATCTTTTCTATACTTATGGAGATGATAATTCTCTGGGACAAACAGCTTTTGAACTGTTGAGAAGAGCAGGAAAGACCGTCACAGCAGCTGAAAGTTTGACTGCAGGACTCTTTCAAGCAACTTTGTCAAACTTTGCTGGAGCCTCCAATGTTTTTAGTGGTGGCTTTGTTACCTACAGTATGGAGGAAAAGAGCCGAATGCTGGGCATTCCCTTGGCAGACTTAGAAAAGCATGGGGTAGTTTCAGCTTTTACAGCGGAGAAAATGGCTGAGCAGGCAAGAAAATTGACCGCTAGTGACTATGCGGTGAGCTTGACAGGTGTGGCAGGTCCAGACAGCTTAGAAGGACATCCAGCAGGGACAGTTTATATCGGTTTAGCAACCACAGGGGATGTTCAGTCTATTAAGGTTAATATTGCCGGTCGCAGTCGGACAGATGTACGTAAAATAGCCGTTCTGCATGCTTTCAATCTGCTACGAAAAACTTTATTAAAAAACGAAAATATGCTACAATAATTAGATAGGCAAAAAAATAATTTATCATTATACAGGAGAAATAAATGGCGAAAAAACAAAAAAAATTAGAAGAAATTTCAAAAAAATTTGGCGAGGAACGTCAAAAAGCGCTAGACACTGCACTTAAAAATATTGAAAAAGATTTTGGTAAGGGAGCAATTATGCGCCTAGGTGAGCGTGCTGAACAAAAAGTTCAAGTCATGAGTTCAGGTAGTTTGGCATTAGATATCGCTCTTGGTGCAGGAGGGTATCCAAAGGGGCGGATTATTGAAATCTATGGACCAGAGTCTTCTGGTAAGACGACCGTAGCTCTTCATGCGGTGGCGCAGGCTCAAAAAGAAGGCGGTATTGCAGCTTTTATTGATGCAGAACACGCTCTTGATCCAGCTTATGCGCAAGCTCTTGGGGTTAATATTGATGAACTCTTACTTTCTCAACCTGACTCAGGCGAGCAAGGCCTTGAAATTGCTGGTAAATTGATTGACTCTGGTGCGGTAGATTTGGTAGTTATTGACTCCGTGGCTGCCCTCGTACCGCGTGCTGAAATTGACGGAGACATTGGAGATAGCCACGTTGGCTTGCAAGCGCGGATGATGAGTCAAGCTATGCGTAAATTGTCTGCTTCTATTAACAAAACGAAGACAATTGCGATTTTCATCAACCAATTGCGTGAAAAAGTTGGTATTATGTTTGGAAATCCAGAAACAACACCTGGTGGTCGTGCCTTGAAATTCTATGCGTCTGTTCGTTTGGATGTTCGCGGAAATACCCAAATCAAGGGAACTGGTGATGAAAAAGATACCAATGTTGGTAAGGAAACTAAGATTAAGGTTGTGAAGAATAAGGTTGCTCCGCCATTCAAGGAAGCTTTCGTAGAAATCATGTATGGTGAAGGAATTTCTAAAACAGGCGAGTTGATTAAAATTGCGACAGACCTTGATATTATCAAAAAAGCGGGTGCTTGGTATTCTTATAATGATGAAAAGATTGGTCAAGGGTCTGAAAATGCTAAGAAATACTTGGCGGATCATCCAGAAATTTTTGATGAAATTGATCATAAAGTTCGAGTGCATTATGGTTTGATTGAGGATGATGCTGAAGATGAAAAAAATGCAGAAGCAACCAAATCAACAAACAAAGTAGAGGAAGTCACACTAGATTTGGATGACGCGATTGAGATTGAGGAATAATTTTTTAAAAATAGGTCGCAAGACGGAGGGATTTTGTGGTATAATATAGTATGATAATAGTACCGTGTGGCGAAAGGAGTACTTACATGATTACAATTTATACTGTCTCAAGTTGCACTAGTTGTAAAAAAGCAAAAACATGGCTCAATGCTCACCAGTTAACTTATAAAGAACAAAATCTTGGTAAAGAAGGGATTACAAAAGAAGAGTTGTTAGATATTCTAACAAAAACTGAAAATGGAGTTGCAAGTATTGTGTCTTCAAAAAATCGTTATGCAAAAGGTTTAGGCGTAGATATCGAAGAATTGAGTGTGAGTGAAGTGATTGATTTGATTATGGAAACGCCACGTATTTTGAAAAGTCCTATTCTAGTAGATGATAAACGTCTTCAAGTAGGATACAAAGAAGATGATATTCGTGCATTCTTACCTCGCTCGGTTCGTAATGTTGAAAATACAGAAGCGCGTTTACGCGCAGCCTTGTAAAGAGTGGAATTTCCACTCTTTTTTTATTTCGATGTTTATTGATATTAAAAATATGATAAAATAAAGAATGAGGAGGAGTTAATCCATGAAAAGAAGCCTGATTCTATTAACCATTATTCTCACAGTCTTAGCAGGTTGTGGTCAAAAGAAAGAAACAAAATCAAAAACAAGCAAGCAATCAATTGATAGTACGTTGCCAGTTATTGCAAACGCTGAAAAAGAAACAGTTGTGACAAAAAACTTATCATTCCCTAAAACAGCTGAAGGGGTTCAACAAACACAAACAATTACTTACAAAGGCGATCAATTTTTAAGTTTAACGATTGAGCAAATCATGCCGATGAAAGAAGAATTGAAAAAAGTAATTGCGGAAGTTGGAGTTGCTGAGGCGCAAAAATTATTGGAAAAATCTTTGGCTGAAGATGAAAAAGTTACACAAGCAAAAAATTTGCAAGGCTTTTCAACCTCTTTGGAAATTATAAATGAGCAAGAATTGAAGCGAACTCATACGTTTGATTTTCAAGTTTTGGATGTTAATAAAGCCGCAAATACTGAGTATTTAAAGAATATGAAATTAAAAGAATTTTTAAAAATGAAACCAAAAGAATATGTTGAAGATCAGATTGCCAGTGGTGCAACGGAAGTCAATCAATAACTGTCAATCATTGGTTGCCTTTTTAGACAGGTCGTTTTAACAACGTTTACAAAAGCTGGTATACTATTCTTATAAAGTTCTAAAATACAAGGAGGATATTTTTATGAGAAAATCGGTTGTTTTGTTAGGAGCAAGTTTGTTGCTGCTCACAGCTTGTGGTCAAAAATCCGGTCAGAATCAGTCAGGGGATAGTAAGACTGGTTTGAGTATTGTGAAAAAGGATTCTGTTGTGACCAAGTCTTTTCAACAAAAACAGACTGTCCAAGGGATTGAACAAACACTTACGCAAACTATTTCTTATGAGGGAAAACCCTTTAAGAAGTTTGTGATAAATCTTGAACAAATACTTCCTGAAAGTATGAAGAGTGTATTAGCGGGTCAAGATTTAGAAAGCACTAAGCCGCACTTGATTTCTGCTTTTGAAAAGGCTGCAGGATTGGATAAATTTAAGTCTTTGGGCGGTGTTGATGTTAAAACAGACATTACAAAAGACTAAATTATTAAAGTTACAATCAATATTGATATGAGCAAAATCAACCTTGATGAAGCATCAAAACTGGATACATATGGCTCTATGTTTTCAACTATTAAAAATTTAACAACCAAACAATATATTGAATCTGTCAAAGCAGCTGGAGCTAAAGAAGTTGCAAATCCATGATTTTATAGGTGTATAATGAAACAAAAAGAGGCTGGGACAAAAATCCTTAACCTCGGCAGATTTTTATGAGTTTCTTGCAAGTTGCAGTGGTTGAGTGAGTTCTATGCGGTTGATAAATCAACCGTTACAGCCCTACTCAACTGTGCGGGGGTGGGACGACAAAATCAAATTTCTTCGAAATTACCGATTTTTGTCCCACTCCCTTTTTCAACACCTTTCATTTGTGAAAAGTCTTGAAATGTGCTATAATATGGGTATTCTAGTGAAAGAAGGTGTAATTGTGGGATTTACAGATGAGACAGTACGTTTTAATCTTGATGATTCAAACAAAAAAGAGATTAGTGAAACATTGAAAGATGTCTATGTGTCGCTGAATGAAAAGGGCTATAACCCAATCAACCAAATCGTAGGATACGTACTTAGTGGTGATCCTGCGTATGTACCTCGCTATAATAATGCACGAAATCAAATTCGTAAATATGAACGTGATGAGATTGTAGAAGAATTAGTTCGTTATTATTTGAAAGGGCAAGGCATTGATCTCTAATGAGAATTATGGGGTTAGATGTTGGTTCAAAAACAGTCGGTGTCGCGGTTAGTGATCCACTTGGTTTTACAGCTCAAGGACTTGAAATTATTCCTATTGATGAAGAAAAAGGGGAATTTGGTTTTGATCGTTTAAGTGAGCTTGCAAAAGAATATAAGGTTGAGAAGTTTGTTGTAGGACTACCTAAAAATATGAACAACACAAGCGGACCACGTGTAGAAGCAAGTCAAGCTTATGGTGCTAAGATTGAGCAATTATTTCATTTGCCAGTTGAATACCAAGATGAGCGTCTAACAACGGTAGCTGCGGAGAGAATGCTGATCGAGCAAGCGGATGTGAGTAGAAAGAAGCGAAAAAAAGTGATTGATAAGCTCGCAGCGCAGCTCATATTGCAGAATTATTTAGATCGAAATTTTTAATAAATAAAGGAGAAAACATGGCACACGATCATAACCATGACCATGAACACGAAGAGCGTGAATTGATTACGCTAGTAGACGAGCAAGGGAATGAAACTTTGTTTGAAATTCTCTTGACCATTGACGGAAAAGAAGAATTTGGTAAAAACTATGTTCTCTTGATTCCAGCTAGCGCAGAAGAAGATGAAAATGGCGAGGTAGAAATTCAAGCCTACTCGTTTACTGAAAATGAAGACGGAACAGAGGGTGACCTCCAACCAATTCCAGAAGATTCAGATGCTGAATGGGATATGATTGAAGAAGTTTTCAATAGCTTTATGGAAGAATAAAAATTGCGTACACTAGCTTTTCGTATTACAAACAATGAAGAGATTGAAAGGCTGTGTGAATAGTTATTTTTATGGTATACGAATGAGTGGTTGGTTAATTCCCATGTGGAGCAAGAGTTCCAGCCATTCAAGTGAATTGTGGGGTGTGACATGAACCAAAGTCTGGTTCTGTTTCACTCCCTTTTTGCTGGGAGAAGAATATGAATGAAATTGAAACGTGGCTAGAGAGTCGCATTGGTTTAAATTTTCGCTCTGGTTTAGAGCGAATGAGACAGGCTATAAGTCTTTTGGATCATCCCGAAGAAAATTATCCCATTATTCATGTGACAGGAACGAACGGAAAAGGCTCAAGCATTGCTTTTATGAGTCAATTATTTGCAGAGCATAAAAAGAAGGTGGGAACCTTTACGTCACCTCATATGGTAAGTGTTCATGACCGGATTTGTATCAATCAAAAACCCATTTCCGATGAAGACTTCACTCGACTGGGACGCCAAGTTCAGGAAATGGAAAGACAGCTTCGACAAACACATGACCCACTTTCTTATTTTGAAATTTTAACCCTTATAGCTTTATTGTATTTCGAAGAAGAGCAGGTAGATGTGGCTTTAATTGAGGTGGGAATTGGTGGACTTTTAGATGCAACAAATGTAGTGATAGGAGATGTTGCGGTTGTAACGTCTGTAGGATTGGAACATCAAGAAACATTAGGAAACTCCATAGTAGCAATTGCGGAGCAGAAAGCAGGGATTTTTAAGGAGAAAAAAGTGGCTGTCATCGGACCGCTGACTGAAGAAGCGAGAAGAGTTTGTGAACTGTGTGCGAAAAAGCTAGATGTTGTTTTGTACGAATATGGCAGAGATTTTTCGTTTTCAAAAGGACAATTTTTCAGCTCAGATGTGAATATTCCTCATCTAAAGTTGAGCCTAGTAGGTACTTATCAAGAAGAAAATGCCACTGTTGCTTTGCAAAGTTTTCTTTTATTTATGAAACAGCAAAATTGGCAACCACAAGTGAAATGGATACGAAAAGCTCTGCAAGAGACACATTGGGCAGGGAGGCTGGAATATTTTGAGCGAGGAATTTATCTGGACGGGGCTCACAATTTACCAGCTTTATCCCGTTTGGTGGAGTTTATTCTCCAGCAAGAACGGCAAGAAATCTTTCTCTTATTCGGTGCTTTGAAACGCAAAAATTATCAGGGGATGCTGTCTTATCTTCAGCAGGAATTGCCTCATGTGCAGTTGTTCGTAACGACTTTTGAGGATGACGGTGCAATAGATAAGCAGAATCTTACAACCGAAACCTACGTTTCCTCTTACCGGGAGTTTATCGAACAATTCATTAAAAGCGCTAATGACAATCAGCTCCTTTTTGTAACAGGTTCTCTTTATTTTATTGCGGAAGTTCGTGCTTTTCTTTTGGAGAAAGAAATTGACTGATTAGAATGGTGAATGGCATAATAGAAATGTAGATAAAGGAGGGGAAATGGCACATTTAAAGAAATTCAGCTACGTCACATTTTTTCTGATAGGACTTATCATTTTGACATCGTGTACCAAGTCTAACCAAACTTCACCGTTCTCTCAATCTGTCTCAAGCAGCCAATCAACTACAGTCTCAAGTGAGAGTAGTGTTTCGCCAACTATTGCAGAAAATTCGTCAGAAAAATTAGACGGTACTTATAGAGGTATGGACGAAGAAGATGAGATTACTTTGGTTATCAAAGGAAATAGTGGTACGTGGACAGAAAAAGAGCCAAACGGTAAAGAGAAAGTAAAACAGGTGAGCATTGATCCGACAAATCAGCGAATGACGATTGGTGATGACATTGAGCATTATATGATTGATGGCAAACAGTTAACGATTGAGGATATTGAGCAAGAAAATGGAGAAAATGATACAGTTGTTTTAACGAAGCAATAACTTGTCTAATGTTGGTGCAAAATTTCTTGATAAAAATTTGATATAAGCTTGCGAAAACTAGGACGCGTTAGGCTTTAAGTTTATTGATTCATACAAGTCGATATGAGAAGCTGCATTTGTTTTAGCGAATTATTCACAAAGGGGCTTGCTTCATGAACTTTATCTGTTGCTTCTAACCGCTTTCTAAATTGGTAGTGGACAACAATCAGTATTCTAGTTAAAATGTAGAGATAGGGGGTAGGAGTGAAAGTGGCTGGTTACGAACCACAACTTTTCTTTTACTCTTTTTTGCTCTAATGAAAAAATACTTTGAATATCGAAGAATGAGTAATTCTGGCTTGATTTATTAGGGATTCCCCGTTATACTAGTACTAAATAAAAACAGGGAGAGAACATGAATTTTAGGAAATTTCAGCTATTGATGTCAAAATATGGTTTTAGCATCATTATTATGGCGCTAGAACTGGCACTTGTTTTTTGGTTTTTCTTTTGGCTTGGTCGCTGGATGCCTACTTTATGGATTGTCTTTGTGATTTTCTTCAGTCTGGCAACGATTTTAGCGATTGTCAATCGTTCAATGACACCGGAAAGTAAAGTAACTTGGCTCTTGGTAGCGTTTGTTCCAGTCATTGGCCCCTTGCTTTATTTGATGTTTGGCGAGCGCCGATTGTCTAGAGGTGAACTGAAACAGCTAAAAAATATGGATCAGATGAAATTTCGTGAGGACAATAGCTATGAGTTGCGGTTATACTTGAAAAAAACAGATAAATCAGCTTACGGGATTATCAAGTCGCTTCTCAGCATGGATCATAATGCGGATGTTTACGATGGCACGGAATCGCAATTTTTCCCTTTGGGAGAAGAGATGTTCCAGAAAATGCTGGAAGATTTACGCAAAGCAGAAAAATTTATTTTTTTGGAATATTACATTGTGGAAGAAGGTATCATGTGGAATAGTATTTTGGATATTCTGCGTGAAAAGGCAGCCCAAGGTGTGGAAGTGAAAATGCTCTATGATGACATTGGCTGTATGGCAACTCTTCCGGGAGATTATACCAGCCGATTGCAGGCTATGGGGATTGACGCTCATAAGTTTAACAAAGTGATTCCGCGGATGACGGTGGCTTATAATAATCGAGATCATCGGAAAATCCTCGTCGTTGACGGGCAGATTGGCTATACTGGTGGTATTAATCTGGCAGATGAATACATCAATCACATCGAGCGATTTGGTCACTGGAAAGACGGTGGGATTCGTCTGAACGGGCGCGCTGTAAAAGCCTTGACACGGCTGTTTCTGATGAACTGGTATATCAACCGTGGGAAAATCAGTGATTTCGATCGCTATCATTTGGACAACAAAGCTGTAGATGCGTCAGGGCTCTATATTCCGTATGGAAGCGGACCGAAGCCCATGTATAAAGCTCAAGTGGGTAAAAATGTCTATCAAAATATAATCAGCCAGGCGACAGATTATGTGTATATTGCCACGCCGTATTTAATCATTGATTATGATTTGACGGAAGACATCAAAAATGCTGCTATGCGGGGGGTAGATGTCCGCATTGTGACACCTTATATTCCGGATAAAAAAATCATTCAGCTTATTACGCGAGGAGCTTATCCTGATTTAATGGCGGTTGGGGTTCGGATTTATGAGTATACACCGGGCTTTATTCACAGTAAGCATGTAGTGGCTGATGATGATTTTGGTGTTGTCGGAACAATCAATTTTGATTATCGCAGCTTAGTTCATCACTATGAAAATGCTGTTTTGATGTATAAGACGCCTTCTATGTTTGACTTGAAGCGAGATTTTGAGAAATTGTTTGAAACCTCACAAGAAATACATGAAGATACCATTAAAAACACCTGGTATCAACGCTTGATTAAAGAAATTGTCGAATTATTTGCACCGATGCTATAAAATTTCTCTTGTAATGAGAGGAATTTTTCTTTTTTACGAATAATCTAGTAAAAGGAGGCAGAATGGTTATCGATTTAACAAGTGAAGAAAAGGAATTTTTGAAAGAGTATGTGGCTGTAAGTTATCATCGTTTTCGAGAATTGGAATACTACACTTTACTTTTGAAAAAGATGCAGAACCTGTCAGAATCAAGCTGACAGATAGGGAAGATTTTGATATACTAGATAAGACTGATATCAAGGAGAATCTTTATGTACGATACAATGCCTGAACAAGAGATGAAAGAGACAGTAGTAGAGACGCTTCACGAAGAGAACGAGAAAAAATCGGTTTTTATAGAGCCAACGTCGACTCCTTTTGTCGTTTTATTTTTGTGGAGCTTATTATTGAGCGTTTTAAGTGTTGCCAATCCATTTTTGACCAACCTTTCTACTAATCTGCAATCTCAAAATTTATATGCAGGTTGGGCAATGGCGCAAGGGCAGGTTATTTATAGAAATATTTATGGAACGAGTGGTCTGCTTTATTATCTAGCTAATTGGGTGGGTAGTCTCTTTATGGGCAATATTTTCTTTGTGGCAATGCAATGCTTGGCTTTGTTTGTTGCAGGAATTTATCTGTTTAAAATCGTATATCAATTAACGGCTGTAAAAAACACTTCTATCAAAATCCTTTCTTTATTCTATTGTTTGACGCTCGCTTTAGGCTGGGGCGGCTTATACTCTAGTATTTTTGCTTTCCCATTTGTCTTTGGATCGCTGTACTTTCTGATGCGTTATGTGACAGGAGAAGCAAGCGACAGAGGTTTTATTGGCTTTGGAGCACTTGGTGCGCTGATCTTTATGATTGATCCGGTGACGAGCCTTGTATTTTATTTGGTGACTTTCCTTGCTCTGCTAGTTTATAATATTTGGGCAAAGAAAAAAGCGCACGGTCTGTATCAATTATTTGCCATTTTGGTAGGATTCTCGCTTGTATTTTATCCGCTAGGTTATTATACGGTTTTGAATGGCAGTTTTGGGCTCGCCATTAGTCAGATTCTTTATCCTTGGGATAGCTTGCATTTTTCAGGGTCGCATTTATTGTACAATGGTTTGCTTTATGGAGGACTTATTATTGGACTTGGTATAGTTGTGACTTGGGTGAGAAGTTTTTCATTGCCAACGAATTCTTTAGAACGATTTCTACAACTCTTTAGTTTTTTAGCCTCTCTCTTTCTTGTTGTGTTTGTTTTCTTTTTGCCAGATCGGGGAGCCTCTCAACTGTTGCCGATTTTGCCATTTTTTATAGTTCTAGTCAGTATGTGGCTTGGAAAGCAGTCATTCCATAGAGGTGGAAGGCACAGTAGAGTTCAAAAATCTTCGTCTGCTTTCGGAACTTATATTACAAAGAATGCTTTTTTACCGCTTTTAGTCATGATTTACTTAATTGGTTTTCCGTTTGTCAATCAGTATGTTTTATCGACAGGCGAAACAAGTGAGCGTATTTCTGCGGCAAATTATATCAAGAGCAAATCAAAGAATACTGATAAAATCTATGCTTGGGACACAACGGCAGCTCTCTACCAAGCGAGTGGGCGCCTATCTGCGGTACCGATTTTAACCCCTAGCTTGTACCAAGGAACAGATGAAAATCAAATGTCCCTAGTGAATAACTTGAAAGAAACGCCTCCAACTTATATTTTGGTCAACGATCAAGTGTCTCTTCTGCAAGATATCAAAAAACAATTAAAAGAAAATTATCAGCAGACAGACCTAAAACTCAATCATTTCAAGCTCTATAAGTTGAAATAAAAAATCAATATCTTGTGTTTAAAATAAAATTTAAAGTTTTTCACCACAAGATATTGATTTTTTTTATTGGAGTGATATAATATGTTTTATACGAATGGAGGAGCTCATGATTGCATTAAAAGAAGAAACAGTACAAGGATTTGCTGATATTTATGTAGAAAAACGTGACGGTCGTCGTGTGGCGTTTGACGCAGACAAGATCTACAAAGCTCTTGTCAAGGCTAGCCAAGAAGTAACGACGATGACTCCGTTGTTAGAAGCAAAACTTGAAGGTATTACCAATAAAATCGTAGCAGAAGTGATTTCACGTTTTCCTGCGGGTGTTAAAATCTATGAAATTCAAAATATCGTGGAGCACGAATTACTGAATGCCAATGAATACGCCATTGCAGAAAGCTATATTACTTACCGCACACAACGTGATTTTGCGCGCTCAAAAGCAACAGATATTAACTTTACAATCGGAAAATTGCTTAACAAAGACCAAGCAGTTGTCAATGAAAATGCCAATAAAGATAGCGATGTTTTCAACACCCAGCGTGATTTGACGGCGGGAATTGTTGGGAAATCGATTGGTTTGCAAATGCTGCCACCACATGTGGCAAATGCACACCAAAAAGGAGACATCCACTATCACGATTTGGATTACAGTCCTTATACACCGATGACGAATTGCTGTTTGATTGATTTTAAGGGCATGTTGGCAAATGGCTTTAAGATTGGAAATGCTGAAGTCGAAAGTCCAAAATCCATTCAAACAGCGACTGCGCAAATCTCTCAAATTATTGCAAACGTAGCTTCTAGTCAATATGGTGGTTGCTCTGCTGACCGAATTGATGAAGTTTTAGCGCCTTATGCTGAAAAAAATTATGAAAAACATTTGAAGGATGCGCGTGAATGGGTGCTTCCTGAAAAGCAAGAAGAGTTTGCCTGGACAAAGACTAAAAAAGACATTTATGATGCCATGCAATCTTTGGAGTATGAAATCAATACCTTGTTTACATCAAATGGACAAACGCCATTTACCTCACTTGGCTTTGGGCTTGGAACCAATCGTTTTGAGCGTGAAATTCAAAAAGCTATTCTTCAAATCCGCATCAAAGGTCTTGGCTCTGAGCACCGTACAGCCATCTTCCCTAAATTGATTTTCACGTTGAAGCGTGGATTGAATTTAGAACCCGGTAGTCCAAACTACGACATTAAGCAGTTGGCCTTGGAATGCGCTACGAAGCGGATGTATCCGGATGTCTTGTCTTACGACAAGATTGTGGAATTAACGGGTTCTTTCAAAGTTCCAATGGGTTGCCGTTCTTTCTTACAAGGTTGGAAAGATGAAAATGGTCAAGAAGTCAATTCTGGTCGTATGAATCTTGGGGTTGTAACTGTCAACCTTCCAAGAATTGCCCTCGAATCTGAAGGTAATATGGATAAATTCTGGGAAATCTTCAATGAACGGATGAACATTGCTGAAGATGCCCTTGTCTATCGTGTGGAACGTACAAAAGAAGCAACGCCAGCTAATGCTCCTATCCTTTATCAATATGGCGCTTTTGGGCAACGTCTTGGTAAATATGACAAGGTAGATCAACTCTTTAAACATCGTAGAGCTACGGTTTCTCTCGGCTATATCGGTCTGTATGAAGTAGCGACTGTCTTTTATGGTGGTGAATGGGAACATAACCCAGAAGCTAAGAGATTTACAGTAGATATTGTTCGTGAAATGAAACGCCGTGTCGAAGAGTGGTCTGACCAATATGATTATCACTTCTCAGTTTACTCTACACCGTCTGAAAGTCTGACAGATCGCTTCTGTCGTCTGGATACAGAAAAATTTGGTCTTGTGAAAGATATTACAGATAAGGAATACTATACTAATAGCTTCCACTATGATGTTCGGAAGAATCCGACACCGTTTGAAAAGTTAGACTTTGAAAAAGATTATCCAGCAGCGGGTGCGTCGGGCGGCTTTATCCACTATTGTGAATATCCTGTTTTGCAACAAAATCCAAAAGCGCTCGAAGCTGTTTGGGACTACGCTTATGACCGCGTGGGCTATCTGGGAACCAATACTCCGATTGACCATTGTTATAAGTGCGATTTTGAAGGGGATTTCACGCCAACAGAACGTGGATTTACTTGTCCAAACTGTGGCAATAGCGATCCTAAGACAGTTGATGTTGTCAAGCGAACTTGTGGTTATCTTGGAAATCCTCAAGCCCGTCCGATGGTAAATGGACGTCACAAGGAGATTTCAGCTCGTGTTAAACACATGAATGGTTCAACAATCAAGTTCGAAGGACATCATGTAGAAAAGTAGGAACTTTCATGGGAAAATATCAATTAGACGATAAAGGAAAAGCACAAGTGGCACGCTATCATGAAAAGCATTCCAAAGGCGGAGTCAATAAAAAAGATCGTGTTGCAAATTTGCGAGAACAATTCTTACAAAAAACAAAGAAAAAATAGGAGAAAGAGTGAGGTTTGCATGAAGCTAGTCTCACTCTCTTTCTATCAAGGTGAGAAAAATGGAATTAAGACGACCAAGATTAGAAGATAAAGAGGCGGTGATA
This sequence comes from Streptococcus sp. HMSC066F10, assembly GCF_001813805.1. NCBI lineage: Bacteria > Bacillati > Bacillota > Bacilli > Lactobacillales > Streptococcaceae > Streptococcus > Streptococcus sp. HMSC066F10. The sequence goes on along the minus strand of NZ_KV813993.1, from coordinate 38,005 downwards.
GACCTCATACTAGAATTTGAAAGGTCGAATGCTGCACACGATGGCGGTTTTTGGGACAAGGAAAATTTCGTTTATGAAGATTGGATTGCTGGAAACCAAGATGCGGAAATGGGTCTCAATATTCCTAATACATGGGTGCCGGCTATACAGTTTGTTGCCTTTGATAAAGGACAGGCTGTTGGCTTTCTAAATTTACGCTTGCGTCTGAATGAACATTTACGCGGACATGGCGGTCATATTGGTTATAGCATTCGTCCAACTATGCAGGGGAAAGGCTATGCGACCGCTATGTTGAAAGAAGGGCTTCTTGTCGCTGCTTCAAAGAATATCCACCGAGTGCTAGTTACTTGTGCGGAGGACAATTCTGCTAGTAGGGCAGTTATTTTAAAAAACGGGGGCATATTAGAAGACATCCGACAGGGCACCGAACGCTATTGGATAGATTTGAATTAGGAGTAATTTATGGAATTACGAAGACCAGAGTTGGCAGATAAAGAAGCGATACTTGAAATGATTGCAGAATACAAAGAGCAGGGGCTTCTCATGAATGGCGGTGTAGAAAGCACTTGGGCATATGCAGAAAATTACGAAGATTGGTTGCAAATCAATCGTGATCAAGAGGCAGGACTGAATTTGAAAGAAGGGCGTGTTCCAGCTATTTTGTTTGCTTCCTTTGCAGATGATCGTGCATTAGGTTTTTTAGGGCTTCGTATGACACTAAATGATTTTTACTTAGAGTTGGGCGGGCATATTGGCTATGGCATTCGGCCTAGTGAGCGGGGGAAAGGGTATGGTAAACAACAATTAGCCTTGGCTTTACTTGAAGCCAAAAAATTAGCGCTCTCTCCCGTTCTGATTACTTGCGATATGGATAATGCTGCTAGTCGAGCAGTAATTTTGGCCAATGGTGGAGTGTTGGAAGATGTACGAGCTGGGAAAGAGCGTTATTGGATAGAGTTGGGGTAGAAAAATGACATGGAATACACCGAAGCCAGGTGAGTGGAAAAGTGAAGAGTTAAGCAAGGGGCGTATTATTGACTATAAAGCCTTTAATTTTGTGGATGGTGAAGGGGTGCGTAATTCCCTCTATGTCAGCGGCTGCATGTTTCATTGTGAGGGCTGCTACAATGTAGCGACCTGGTCGTTCAATGCCGGGATTCCTTATACGCAAGAGCTGGAAGAGCAAATCATGAAAGATTTGGCTGAGCCCTATGTTCAAGGACTGACCTTGCTAGGAGGAGAGCCTTTTCTGAATACTGGGATTCTCTTGCCCTTAGTCAAGCGTATTCGACGAGAGTTGCCTGACAAAGATATTTGGTCTTGGACGGGCTATACATGGGAAGAAATGATGCTGGAAACACCAGATAAACTTGAACTTCTTAGTCTCATTGATATTCTGGTAGATGGCCGTTTTGATAAGGCAAAACGAAATCTCATGTTGCAATTTCGAGGTTCCTCTAATCAGCGTATTATTGATGTACAAAAGTCTCTCAAAGCTGGAAAAGTGATTATTTGGGATAGATTGAATGATGGCACAGAAAGTTTTGAGCAGGTTAATCGAGATAAAACAGAATAAATTTGAACCAAGGTAGGAATTGATTGTTCCTACTTTTTTGTTGTTTAAAATGTAATGGCGAAAGATTGCATTGAAAACGCATTTATAATTTAAAGTTTTTGTAATTCTTAAAGAATGTTTGTATTTTTATCTTTTCTTGGTATAATTCCCAATTTACAATTTGTCCAAGAGCGCTTATCAGGAACTGTTGTACGAAATTCATTTGGTTTTATTTATCCAACAGACTTTGCTTCTCATTGTTTTTATCTTTTTCTAGCTATTTCTTATTTGTTAAAAGATAAAATAATATGGATACGTAGTATTATAGGTCTTCTTCTTTCTTATTTTGTTCTTAAATATTGTGATGCTCGTTTAAATGCTCTCTCTATTTTTATTGCTACATTAATCTTTTTATTTTTTTATTATATGAAGAATACGAAGCTGAAAGTTTATGCTATTTTACCCTTTTCTGTTCCAATTTTATCTTCATTAATGTATTATTTAAGTTCGCGGTTTACTTGGGCAAGTCCATTTTATGTATTGGTGAATAATTTAATGAGTATGAGACTGCATTTAGGTAAAGAAGCTCTATCAAAATATGATTTACATTTATTTGGAACAAAAGGGATTCAATTTATTGGATATGGAGGTTCGACAGAATCGGTTTACAGTTATAATTATGTGGACTCTTCTTATATACAAATGCTATTTACCTATGGCATATTTCCATTAATTATACTTATTATTTTATATGTTCTACAGTCTTGGAAGTCATATAAACAAGGGAATTATTTGTTGTTAGCAATTTTATCTTTGGTATCCGTAAACTGTATGATTGAAGCATTTTGGATTCGACCATCCTATGATATATTTATGTATATAATGTTTGCTTCAATTACTTTTCCAAAAAAGGAAAGTGAACTTGAGGATTAATACATGAAAATATTAAAAAATTACGCTTATAACTTCTCCTATCAGTTACTGGTCATCATCCTTCCGATACTGACTACTCCATATGTAACACGGATTTTCTCGTCTGAGGATTTAGGAACTTATGGTTATTTTAATTCAATTGTGACCTACTTCATCTTACTAGCAACTTTAGGAGTAGCGAATTATGGTACGAAAGAGGTTTCTGCAAATCGAAAGAATATTCAGCCGACTTTCTGGGGAATATATAGTTTGCAAGTAGTTGCAGCATTTATTTCTATAGTTCTTTATCTTCTTCTTTGTTGGAGTGTTCCAAGTATGCAGAATCCTGTTGCTTACATTTTAGGATTGAGCTTGTTGTCAAAAGGCCTTGATATTTCTTGGCTTTTTCAAGGTTTGGAAGATTTTCGTAAGATTACCATTCGGAATATTACAGTTAAACTTTTAGGGATCCTATCAATCTTTTTATTTGTGAAAACACCAAATGATTTATATTTATATGTTTTTCTTTTGACAGGATTTGAACTACTTGGTCAGCTCAGTATGTGGTTGCCAGCGAAGGAATTTATTGGGAAACCACATTTCGATGTTGTACATGCAAAAGAACATTTAAAACCAGTTATTCTATTGTTTTTACCTCAAATTGCCATCTCGCTATATGTGACGCTGGATCGAACTATGCTAGGCGCTTTATCTTCAACTAAGGATGTGGGAATTTATGATCAAGCCTTAAAAATCATAAATATATTACTAACAATTGTAACTTCTCTTGGCAGTGTGATGCTTCCTCGTGTTTCAAGTTTGCTGTCTTCAGGTGATTATAAAGCAGTTAATAAAATGTATGAAATGTCTTTCTTGATTTATAATTTGATTATTTTCCCAATTATTGCAGGGATGTTAATTGTAAATAAAGATTTTGTCAATTTCTTTTTAGGGAAGGACTTTCAAGAAGCACGAGTGGCTATTGAGATTATGATTGCACGGATGTTCTTTATTGGTTGGAAAAATATTATGGGAATTCAGATTTTAATACCTCATAATAAAAATCGAGAGTTTATGTTGTCAACTACAATTCCTGCTTTTGTAAGCGTTGGATTAAACTTACTTTTAATTCCTTCTTTGGGATTTATTGGAGCGTCAATTACATCGGTTCTGACAGAGGCACTCGTTTGGGTTATTCAATATTACTATACTCGTTCATACCTCAAAGAAGTACCGATTTTATCATCAATGCTAAAAATCATTTTGTCCTCAAGCTTGATGTATATAATTTTATTATTATTGCAACCATTACTAAAATTTTCGTCTGTTGTGAATGTCGGAATTTATGGTATATTAGGGGCTGTCTTTTATATAAGTTTTATATTAGTGTTCCGAGTTGTTAATATAAAAGAATTAAAAGAACAATTTTTGAAAAAATAGGAGTTATTATGTACGATTATCTAATTGTTGGTGCTGGTTTATCTGGAGCAATTTTTGCTTATGAGGCAGCCAAGCGTGGTAAAAAAGTAAAGGTGATTGATAATCGAGATCACATCGGTGGGAATATCTATTGTGAAAATATTGAAGGCATCAATGTTCATAAGTATGGTGCGCATATTTTTCATACTTCAAATAAACGAGTTTGGGATTATATAAATCAATTTGCAGAATTTAATAATTATATTAATTCTCCTATTGCTAACTATAAAGGTAAATTGTACAATTTACCTTTCAATATGAATACCTTTTATGCTCTTTGGGGAACGAAGACACCTCAAGAAGTTAAGGATAAAATTGCAGATCAGACTAAATATTTACAAAATGTTGAACCGCAAAATTTGGAAGAACAAGCGATTAAATTGATTGGTCCTGATGTTTACGAAAAGTTGATTAAAGGCTATACTGAAAAGCAATGGGGACGTTCTGCGACAGAATTACCACCATTTATCATTAAACGTTTACCAGTACGTTTAACTTTTGATAATAATTACTTCAACGACCGTTATCAAGGAATTCCAATCGGTGGTTATAATGTTATCGTTGAAAATATGCTTGAAGGTGTTGAAGTTGAGCTTGGAGTAGATTTTTTTGTCAATCGCAAAGAGTTGGAAGCATCTGCTGATAAGATTGTCTTTACAGGTATGATCGACCAATATTTTGATTATAAGCATGGTGAATTGGAATATCGTAGTCTTCGTTTTGAGTATGAAGTTTTAGATGAAGAAAATCATCAAGGGAATGCAGTCATCAATTATACAGAGCGTGAAATTCCTTATACTCGTATCATTGAACACAAACATTTTGAATATGGAACATAAGAAAAAACAGTTATCACGCGAGAATATCCAGCCAATTGGAAGCGTGGAGATGAGCCATATTATCCAATCAATGATGAGAAAAACAATGCTATCTATAATAAGTATTTAGAAGAAGCAAAAAAGAACGATAATGTTATCTTTTGTGGGCGTTTAGCCGATTACAAATATTATGATATGCATGTGGTTATTGAACGAGCTTTGGAAGTAGTGGAGAAAGAATTCTAAGATAGAGTCAACTAATTTTCATTATTTTCTTGGTTTAACTTTATTCTATTTTTCCACCTAACCCTAGCACACGAATGAAGCTTTCGCATTTTAGGAAAGTGTCTCATTTGCGTTCTTTTTTTGATGCTCAAAAAGAGACAAAAATATATAGACAAATGGTTTGAAAACAGGTATAACTATCTTTATCTTAAAATGAAAGTATGTGGGAGGGATTGTATGGACTAAGAACATCTTTTGTGGATAACGATTAGTTCATATTATTATTTCTATTTAGTTTATTGTCTGGTCGTAGACAAGAGATTGTTTCGTGAGATTCGAGAGACAAATTTTCGACCGATTGATGAGCATGTTTCGATGTCAGAAACAAACACTTTTGGACGGGGAGTAATGCATTTTCATGGAAGAAACGAACGCGAAAGAAACTGTATAAGAGTTTGAGGTGATTGGAAAATCATTTGTCAAATAAAAATTCCTAAACTAAATAGGAATGGTTTAGGAGTTTCACTAGTGAAAAAATAATTTGTGACTGATAGATAAAGTTGATTCGGATCTTACTGCAAGTATACTTTGTCATCTTTTAATATTAAAATAGCGGGCATGGGCAGTTGTTTCCAAAAATCATAATGGATTTGTCCATCAAAATAGCTGAGCAGGATACAAATCAGATTGCCGTGAGAACTGATGATGATGTGTTCATCTTGGTGATTTTCTTCTAATTTTTGCAGAAATGCTAGAGCTCGTTTTTGAGCCATGAGGTTCGATTCGCCACCCGGTAGAGAACTGTCAGGATTTTGCCAAAGTTGCTTGAGTGTAGTTTCAAATGTTTGGTCGGAAACCTGCTGACTGCTTAGTTTTCGTTCAATCAATCGCTTATCAAGTTGAATCGGAAGCCCAAAGGTTAGTGCCAAAGGCTCAATCGTTTCAATTGCTCGTTGGTAAGGACTAGAATAAATAGCAGAGATTGGCTTATTCTCTAGTATTTTTAATTGTGAGAGGGAAGCGAGTCCCTTTTGTGACAAAGGGCGTGTCCATTCGTCAGGTGTGTAAGTCGAATGTGCATGGCGGACAAAATAATAGGTGTTGTTCATGTAATCTAGTATATCACAACATGTGAAAATTCTATAAATAAGCAAGAAATAATGCTTATTTAAGAAAAACTTTAACTTTGTCTTACGGATAGTTAATAAGAGCTTGGTAAACTTTAATCAACCATTAAAAATAATCAAAGGAGTAAATAATATGGTTGACAAAAATCATCGTTCAAATAATGAAAAATATACAAAATGGTCTATCCGTCGGTTAAGTGTAGGTGTTGCTTCCGTAGTTGTGGCAAGTGGATTCTTTATTCTTATTAGTAATCCGGTAAATGCCCAAGTTGGTGCGCAAAACAAGGTGGTGACAACAACCCCTTCAAATAGTTCGACAGACTCTGGTAAATCCATACTTGATTCGAAAGTAGGGCAAACAGAAAGCCCGTCAGCTGAAAAGAAAGGAACACCAAGTACAACAAAACCCTCACAAGACTTGTCTGGCAAAACAACTCAAACACCAGATAAAAAGGTGCAAGAAAAACAAGAAGTTACAGAAGAAAACAAAGTAGGCAAGTCCGTCGCGGAAGCTGCGAAAAAAATCCAAAAGGCGTCAGAAGCAGTTGCAAAAGAAACAGCTTCAAAAGCGCAAGAAGATCCAACTCTTGCTCAAGCTAAGCAATCTGTAACGGACAATATCAAGGGCAGTACAGATGTTCCGGCTTCTTTCCTAGCCAATGCGAACCACCCTGGTCCCTTTGCAGCAGGGGTGAATGAAGTCATTCCGTACGAACTCTTCGGTGGTGATGGGATGTTAACACGTCTCTTGTTGAAATCCTCAGACGGTGCACCGTGGTCAGATAACGGCACGGCAAAACACGCTGGCTTACTACCTTTTGCCAACATTCCAAAAGGTAAATATTTCTATCAAGTGTCACTCAATGGTAATGCGGCAGGTAAACAAGGCAAAGCTCTCTTGGATCAACTGAAAGCGAATGGCACACACAGTTATACCGCAACCGTCACAGTTTACGGTGCAACTAAGGATGGTAAGGCAGACTTGAACAATGTTATCGCAACACGTCAAGTAAATCTGAATTTGAATGGCACTACGACCGTTGACCAAGTGAAAAAATCCGTAGTAGACAACATCAAAGATAAAATTGATGTCCCTGCAAGTTATTTAACAAATGCAGTTTATCCAGGACCATTTACGGCTGGTGTTAATCAAGTGATTCCGTATGAACTCTTTGGTGGTGACGGTATGTTAACACGTCTCTTGTTGAAATCCTCA
>NZ_KV813993.1:0-30573 GCF_001813805.1 Streptococcus sp. HMSC066F10 | reverse complement strand
AACACGTCTCTTGTTGAAATCCTCAGACGGCGCCTTATGGTCAGATAATGGTAAAGCAAACCATGCAGGTCTCCTACCACTTGCAGGTTTAGGAAAGGGGCAATATTTCTATCAAGTCTCACTAGATGGTAATGCAGCAGGTAAACAGGATAAAGCTTTATTAGACCAACTAAAAGCTAATGGTACGCATTCTTATAAAGCGACTGTTACAGTGTATGGAGCAACCAAAGATGGCAAAGCGGACTTGAAGAATGTCATTGCGACGAAATCTGTGACGATTAACCTAAAAGGTGAAAAGAAAGCGGACTCTAAAGGACAATCTCAACAAGGTCAAAATGATCAGGCACAAAACCAAGGTAAAAAAGCAGATTATGACGGAAGCAAGCATTCAAATAAAGGTGGAACACCTTCTGCGACATCTTCAAAAGGTGGACAAGCTACAGCAAGCAAAAAATCGCTTCCTAATACAGGTCAAAAATCCTCTCTTGGCTTGACAGTCCTAGGACTTCTTGGATTAAGTGCAGCAGCTATTTTAGCACTTGTTGGCATGAAACGCAGAGAAAAGAAGTAATTCTCGCATTTGTGAGCAATAACGCTTGAATCAAGTATAGAAATAGTGTTATACTTTTTCGTGGTATAACACTATTTTTCACAATAGAGGTAAGAAAATGACGAAGAGAATTTTGTTAGTAGATGATGAAGTAGAGATTACCGAGATTAACAAGCGTTATTTAACACAGGCAGGTTATGAAGTCAATGTGGCGCATGATGGGCAGAAAGCTTTGGAGCTTTTTAAGAAATATCCGATTGATTTGATTGTCACCGATATTATGATGCCCAACATGGACGGGTATGATTTGATTGGCGAAGTGCAGTATCTTGCTCCGGAGCAACCTTTCCTTTTTATCACTGCTAAAACATCTGAACCGGATAAAATTTATTCCCTCAGTATGGGGGCGGATGATTTTATTACCAAACCTTTCAGTCCGCGGGAGTTGGTGTTGCGGGTGCATAATATCTTGCGGCGCATTCACCGCAGTGTGGGAGCAGATGAAAAACTCCAACTAGGGGATTTAGAGATAAATCATGCAACGCGCGAAGTGACAGTGCACGGACAATCATTGATGATGACCATTAAATCTTTTGAGTTGCTATGGATTTTGGCCAGCAATCCTCAGCGGGTCTTTTCTAAGACAGAATTGTATGAGAAAGTCTGGCAAGAAGATTTTGTAGATGATACAAATACGTTGAATGTTCACATTCATGCCTTGCGGCAAGATTTAGCAAAATACAGTACAGAAAAAACACCCACGATTAAGACCGTCTGGGGCTTAGGGTATAAGATAGAGGTTTAAAATGAAATTAAAACACTTTATTATTGTGGGATACCTCATTTCCACAACGATCACGGTTGTTGCAATCATCTGGTCTGTCAACACCATGCTGATTTCAAAAAGTGATATTTATTTTATTATTGGTATTAGCATTCTGGCTAGTATTACAGGGGCATTGGTTAGCCTTTTGCTGTTGAGCCGTGTCTTTCTTTCTTTGGATAAATTAAAACAACTCATAAAAGGAATCTCTGACAAGAAATTTGAAACGGTGAATACAATTAAAAACCCAACAGAATTTAAAGAGCTGGCAGATGCCTTTAATAATATGTCAAGAAACTTGCAAAGTACCTTTACTTCGTTGGAAGAAAGTGAGAAGGAAAAGGGTTTGATGATTGCTCAGCTTTCACATGATATTAAAACGCCTTTGACATCTATTCAAGCAACTGTTGAAGGAATGCTAGACGGTGTGATTGCGGCAGATGAGCAGCAGTATTATCTCAAAACCATCAGTCGGCAGACCGATCGGTTGAATAAGCTGGCCGAGGAGCTAAGTTTTATCACTCTGAATACGATGAATCAGCCAGATGTACCGCTTGAAAAAGAAGAGATTTTCCTTGATAAGCTCTTGATTGATATTATGTCGGAGTTTCAATTGGTGATTGATAAAGAAGACCGAGATATTCAGATTTCAGTGCAGCCAGAATCAGCAAAAATTATCAGCAACTATGATAAACTCTCGCGGATTATTCTCAATCTTGTCAGCAATGCTTTTAAGTATTCAGAAGCAGGCACTAAGCTTACTATTGATGCGGCGGTTGACAATAAGCGCTTGACTTTAACGGTGGCAGATGAAGGTCAGGGCATTAAGTCAGAGGATTTGGAGAAAATATTTAAACGACTTTATCGGGTAGAATCTTCTCGCAATATGAAAACTGGCGGGCACGGTCTAGGGCTCTATATTGCACGTGAATTAGCACGCCAATTGGGTGGTGATATTTTCGTGCAAAGTGAGTATGGACAAGGTAGCAGTTTTTCGCTTGTATTAGATTTATAAAATGAAAGTGAGATAGACTAGAAAAATGAACATTTCCGGTTTATCTCACTCTTTGTTTTTATTAGTTTGTTTGTTGCTCAGCTAGAATGACTTCAAAGAGAAGATTTCCAACTAAATTGAACATTAGGCGTGAGCGTAGTTTTTCGCGCTTTTTAGGTGCATCGTAGATAAAGATCATGTGGTCGCTGATTTTAGCAAGGAGATGATTTCCTAAAGTGGTGATTGTAAGAACAGTTGCCCCTTGTTCTTTTGCCTGTAAGATACTGTGGTTGACGTCTTTATTGCTGCCACCGAGCGAAAAGACGATAATCACATCTTTTGGCGTAGCAATGTCTTTAATCCGGTCAATGCTGTATTGCTCAAAGTAGTCATTGGACCAGATGTTAATGAGTTTCAATTTTCGATTGAAGTCGGTCATAGCCATGTAGCTAGAGCCAACACCAATGCAGAAAATCCGTCGGGCAGCCAAAATTTTTTGTGCAAAGATTTGAAAGTCTTTTTCGGACAAGATAGAAATGGTATGTGCGAATTCAACTTGAATTTGTTCTTTCATTTGTTCAAAAGAGGACGCTACGGATTTCGCTTGATCTTTTTTGAGTTCTTTTGATAAGCGTAAATCATAGCGCAATTCGTTATAGGTTTGATAGCCTAATTTCTTACAAGCACGGATGACGGTTGATGAAGAGATAAACAGTTCATTGGCAATTGTCTTTAGTGTAATCGTCTCTACTTCTTCTTGTCGCATGAGATAATCAATGACCTCTTGTTCATTTACAGACAATCTGTCATAGTGCTGTTTTAAATTTTTTAGAAACATAAAGCCTCTTTTCTAAAGTATCGTTTTTAGTAAAACGTTTTCTGCTTAGTAAAATTTTACCGAAATAGTCAAAATTATTCAAGATAGAAACTTCTTTTCAAAAAAACGTTTTCAAGTTTATTTCTGCTAAAATGAAAACAGAAAAACACAAGGAGCAAAAAGATGAAAGAGAAGAATAAATTTATCTCTGTTTTTGAGCAATTTGGACGCTCATTCTTACTCCCTGTTTCGGTTTTGCCGGGTGCGGGGATTATCCAAGGTATTGGTACAGCCTTTACCAACGAAAACACGCTGAAGATGTTTCCTTTCTTGAACAATGCTATTTTTCAGTTTGTCATGAAATTTTTCATTGCGCTTGGTGGTACAGCTTTTAGCAACTTGCCTGTTATCTTTGCAGTCGGAGTTTCAGTTGGTCTTGCAAAACGGGAAAAAGGATCGGCAGCTTTATCTGGCCTGTTAGGTTTTCTTGTTTTGCACAACGTTTTGAATTTCTTGTTGAAAATCAGTGGAAGGCTAGTCAATACTGCTAACTTATCAAGCGGTGCAGCCAAACTTGCCCTGTCAAATGCCATGCAGACAAAAGTCCTCGGGATTCAAACCATGGACCTCAGTGTGTTTGGAGGGATTATCGTTGGGGTTTCTGTCTACTTCATTCATAAATGGGCGGTCAAGCAAGAATTGCCAACGATGATTGGTTTCTTTAGTGGACCGCGTTTTGTACCGATTGTTACCATGGTAGCGATGTCCTTTGTAGCCGTTGCAATCTTCTTTATCTGGCCAACCATTCAAGCAGGTATCAGTGCAGTTTCTATCCTCGTTTTGAAGTCAGGTCCGATTGGCACTTTCTTATATGGATTGATTGAGCGGGCTCTCTTGCCGTTTGGTTTACACCATGGCCTCAACTGGCCGGTTCGTACGACAGAGCTTGGTGGCTCATGGACAATTGGTGGGAACCATGTCGTCGGTACGGTTAATGCCTATCTTGCTTCTTTAGCGGATTCTTCGATCAAGTCTATTGACCCATCTATTACGCGTTTCAATGGTGGTAAATTTGTTTACTTCATGTTTGGTCTTTCTGGTGCTGCTTATGCTATGTACAAGACAGCTTCTCCAGAAAAACGCAAAGTAGCAGGTTCGCTTCTCTTTGCAGCAGCCGGAACTTCATTCTTGACTGGTATTACAGAGCCAATCGAATTTACTTTCCTTTTTGTGGCACCAATGCTTTACGCTGTGCACGCTGTTTTGGCAGGTTCTGCTTTGTTTGTTATGCACATGCTGGGTGCTGGTGTAGCAACTCCTACTGGACATGGTTTCATTAACCTTGTAATCTACGGTGTGTTGCAAGGACCTAAAACGCACTGGTGGCTCGTCTTCTTAGTAGGTATCCCTTATTTCTTCCTTTATTACTATGTCTTTAAATTTATGATTTTGAAATTCAACTTTAAGACGCCAGGTCGAGAAGATACGAATGAAGTCAAATTGGCAAGTAAGCAAGAAGCGCGTGGTAAATATGGCTTGAAGATTCAAAATGTCGGTCAATCTGCACCACAAGACACTACTCCGGTAAAGCAAGCCGGAGGAAAAGAACTGAGCAAACAAGAAAAAACACATCAGCAAGCACTTGGGTTGATTGCGGCTCACGGTGGTCCAGAAAATATCGTGGATGTCAATGCTTGTATCACTCGTTTGCGGATTGATGTCAAAGACAAGTCAAAAGTTGACAAAGATACGATTATTAAGAAATACGAAGCACTCGGCTTTGCTGAAAATGGCATACAAATGCAATCTATCTACGGCGCTTATGCCAATGTTCTCAAAATGGAAATCCAAGACATTCTAGGTTTAGAGGAATAGCCATGGCACATAAGATTTTATGTGTAACAGATTTAGACGGAACTTTTGTGAAAGATTCCGTCGATGTCAGGCCAGAAGATTTACAAGCCTATCAGCGGCTGATGCAGTATAGTGATTTTGCCATTGCCACAGGACGATCTGTTAAAGAGATAAACTATCTTGTGCAAAGAAATCACCTTCAATTGAAATATGCAATTGGTTTTAACGGCGCCATGATTGTTGAGCAAGGCAATCTCTTATTTTCTCAACCGCTGGAGCAGGAAAATGTAATAGATTTACTTGCCTATATCCAACAAGAAAAACTGATTTTCGATGCGCTAGATGGCGAAGAGAGAATCGGAAATTTTGACCATGAAGACAAGCGCCGGTTATGGAACATGCCCATTCTTTGCTTAGACGATCCTTATGACCTTGTCTGCGAACGGCAGATTTATAAATTCAACATTCGACCCGAAGTATCAAAAACAGCTTCCTATGTGCAGACATTAAAAGAACAGTTTTCTCATTTGGAAGTTTATCAATCGGGTGGGACACGAATAGAAGTGACGGCTAAGAATGTTTCAAAGGGAAGTAGCTTACAGTCTTTGAAAACTCACGATCAACTAGTTGTGACGTTTGGTGATTCAGGGAATGACATTTCGATGTTTGAAAAATCCGATCTTTCCTACTGTATGGCACATGCTCCGAAGGCTGTCCAAGAAGCAGCTACGTATGTAGTGGATCACTTTGCAGATGCGGTGAAACATTTGGAAAAGTTGTTGTATCAAAATAGTATAAAGGCTTAAGAAAATTTTCTTAGGCTTTTTGTGTGCTACCACTATCCTTAATCAAAAAATTTTTTTGGTTTCATGTTATAATAAACCTATGGAAAACAAGAATAAATTACTGTTGATTGACGGCTCGTCCGTCGCTTTTCGTGCTTTTTTTGCACTGTATAATCAAATTGACCGTTTTAAGAGTCCGTCTGGGCTTCACACTAATGCCATTTACGGCTTTCATCTTATGTTGAATCACTTGATAGAACGTGTACAGCCGACTCATATCTTGGTGGCATTTGATGCGGGGAAGACCACCTTTCGGACAGAGATGTATGCTGATTACAAGGGCGGTCGGGCTAAAACACCAGAGGAATTTCGTGAACAGCTGCCTTTTATTCGCGAAATGCTAGATAAGTTGGGTATTCGCTATTATGATTTGGATCAGTATGAGGCAGATGACATTATCGGTACTTTGGATAAAATGGCTGAAAACACAGCTGTTCCTTACGATGTGACAATCGTGAGCGGAGACAAGGACTTGATCCAGCTGGCCGATGATAATACTATTGTGGAAATTTCTAAAAAAGGTGTGGCTGAGTTCGAGGAATTTACACCAGCCTACCTCGTGGAAAAAATGGGAATCACACCCACACAATTTATTGATCTTAAGGCTCTTATGGGTGATTCTTCGGACAATATCCCTGGTGTGACGAAAATCGGTGAGAAAACGGGACTCAAGCTCCTCTTGGAATATGGCTCTCTGGAAGGCATTTATGACAACATTGACCAAATGAAGCAGTCTAAGATGAAGGAAAATCTTATCAATGATAAAGAGATAGCTTTCTTGTCTAGAACACTTGTTACCATTGATACCCAAGCTCCCATCGAAATCGATTTGGAAGATATCCTCTATCAAGGTCCGAATATCAAACAATTAAGCAGATTCTATGATGAAATGGGCTTTAAGCAATTTAAGCAAGCGCTGGAAGCGGAAGTAGAGCCAGAAGAGGCGGCTGACATTGCTTTTGAGGAAGTGACGGAAGTCCGTCCAGAAATGCTCAGTAAAGATGATTTTTTCTACTTTGAAATGTTGGGGGACAATTACCACATAGACGAGATGGTGGGCTTTGCGTGGGGAAATGCACAGCAGATTTATGCCAGTCAGGACATCAACCTTTTGCATCAACCAGCTTTCAAAGAGTTTCTGGGAAACACAGCCCTCAAGGTTTATGATTTTAAACGCTCTAAAGTTTTGCTCAGTCGCTTAGGCATTGAGCTTTCGCAACCATCGTTTGACAGCCGTTTAGCTAAGTACCTTCTTTCAACCGTTGATAACAATGAAATCGTAACAATTGCTGGTCTTTATGGCAAGACCAAACTCGCCGAAGATGAGGCGGTTTATGGGAAAGGCGCTAAGCGGGCACTGCCTGAAAAAGCTATTTTATTGAGCCATTTAGCCAGAAAAGTCACAGTTCTCATTGAAACGGAAAAGCCTATGACAGACTTGCTGCGCCAGCATGACCAGCTAAATCTGCTGTATGAAATGGAGCAACCTTTAGCCTTTGTACTAGCTAAAATGGAAATTGCTGGTATCAAGGTAGAACGCGAAACATTGCAAACCATGCAGATTGAAAACGAGAGAATTCTGACTCGGCTAACTCAGGAAATCTATGACTTAGCAGGGGAAGAGTTTAATATCAATTCGCCTAAACAGTTGGGAGGCATTCTCTTTGAAAAACTAGGTTTGCCAACGTCTTTTACTAAGAAAACCAAAACGGGCTACTCTACGGCAGTAGATGTATTGGAACGTTTGGCACCAATCGCGCCAATTGTGGAAAAAATTCTGGACTATCGGCAAATTGCTAAGATTCAATCAACCTATGTCACGGGACTACAGGACTGGATTCTAGCAGACGGAAAGATTCACACTCGCTATCTTCAAGATTTGACTCAGACAGGACGATTATCAAGTGTTGACCCTAATCTGCAAAATATCCCAATCCGTCTAGAGCAAGGTCGCTTGATTCGGAAAGCTTTTGTGCCAGAGTGGGAGAACAGTGTCTTACTTAGCTCTGATTATTCGCAAATTGAGCTGCGGGTTTTGGCGCATATTTCAGGCGACAAGCATTTAATTGAAGCTTTCAGACATGGAGCTGATATTCATACTTCAACAGCCATGCGGGTTTTTAATATCGAAAGACCAGAAGATGTGACACCAAATGACCGCCGCAATGCCAAAGCTGTCAACTTTGGTGTTGTCTACGGAATTTCTGACTTTGGACTTGCCAACAATCTGGGGATCAGCCGTAAGGAAGCGAAGTCCTATATTGATACTTATTTTGAGCGCTATCCAGGTATCAAGAATTATATGGAAAATGTAGTGCGAGAGGCACGAGACAAGGGCTATGTAGAAACTCTCTTTCACCGTCGTCGGGAGATCCCAGATATCAATTCTCGTAACTTCAATGTTCGAGGATTTGCAGAACGGACGGCAATCAATTCGCCAATTCAAGGCTCAGCCGCAGACATTCTTAAAATTGCAATGATTCGACTGGATCAAGCTCTGATAGATGGGAATTTTAAAACCAGAATGCTATTGCAAGTTCATGACGAAATTGTGCTGGAAGTACCCGAAAACGAACTGACCGCTATCAAAACGTTGGTCAAAGACATCATGGAATCTGCCATTGAACTTTCTGTTCCCTTGAAAGCGGACGAAAGCGCAGGCAAGACCTGGTATGAAGCAAAGTAGAATCAAAAGTACCCAAAAGAGGGATATTATTCTGATTTTTTAGCTGTGCTCAGTTCAGATAAGGAACTCTCAAAGCAGGTACATTCAACTTTATAAAGTATTTGTGTTTCTGATTCAAAAAGGAGTAGCATAGCTCACGATACATGAAAGATTACGGAGAAAAGTTTATGACTTATCATTTCAAAAATCCCAGCGACGGGATTGTCAAGTATTATTTAGAAAATAGCAAGGTGATTGCGGTTGTTGGTTTGTCAGATCGAGAAGAGGCAACCAGCCACCGTGTATCCAAGGAGATGCAAGAACGGGGCTATCGGATTGTTCCGGTCAATCCGCGAGCAGCTGGTGGGGAAATTCTAGGTGAAACCGTGTATGCCAATTTAAAAGACATTCCTTTCTCGGTGGATATCGTCGATGTTTACCGTCGCAGCGAGTTTTTGCCAGATGTGGCGCGTGATTTTCTAGAAGCGGATGCTGGGATTTTCTGGGCACAATTAGGCTTGGAAAATGAAGAAGCCGAGCAAATCCTTCGTGCAGCTGGGTACGATGATCTTGTCATGAACCGCTGTATCAAGCGGGAGCATACCCGTCTGATTTTAGGAGAGTAAATGGCAACGTTGGTGATTATCAGAGGCAATTCTGGTTCAGGAAAAACAAGCCTGGCAAAGAAATTGCAAGAGTATTATGGACGAAAGACACTTGTCATCTCTCAAGATGTCGTTCGCCGTGACATGCTAAAAGAAAAAGTCGAGTCGGATAATCTGTCAATCTCTTTGACGGCAACCATTGCCCGTTATGGCTATGAGCGAGATTTGTTGGTGATCGTTGAAGGATTTTATGAAACAGATATTTACGGGCAAATGCTAGAAGAACTGCGTGCTCTCTTTTATCCAAAAGTTCTGTCTTACTATTATGATTTGACTTTTGAAGAGACAGTTCGTCGCCATCAAACAAGGAGCAAGAAAGTAGATTTCAGTCCAGCTGACATGAAACGTTGGTGGAAAGAATGTGATTTCTTAGGTTGGGAAGTAGCAACTTTTACAGATCAAGATTCGCTGAAAGATGCCTTTCAAGAAATTTCTAAAAAAATCAATTTGTTCTAAAAAATTAAGTTTGGTTTAAGCTAACTTGGTTATACTATATTTATCAAATGAAGACCTCCTAACTTTGTTTGATAGAAATCCTAAACTTTTTCATAATAATCTCCCTAATAAAGTCACCCAATTGGTGGCTTTTTTGTGTAGAGTTTATGGTATTTCTTGTGTTCTACTTATGTAAAATGATTTGAAAGCAACTTAAAAGACCTGAACAAGTATCCAAGTCTTTGTGAGGTTAATTTTATTTTTCAGAGTTAGAAAAACTAAGAAAAAATCGGAGTTTGTTCTTTTTCCTTTTTCACAGCTTCATAGAAAAGAGTTTGAGCTGTATAAACGTAGGGATAAACATAAATAGAAGCAATCCCAAAAGTAATGGTACTTAGCAAGTACCAACCGATAAAGGTTAAATCAAGAACAAATCGCTTGCCTTTATAACCTTTCATCATCTGACGACTCGCACGGATTACTTTAAAGGCGCCATCGTAGCTATTGTTTTCTAAACTATCACAGAGGATAAATTCCACTTGAGAATAGGCATAGTACTGAGGGAGTGCAATCAGAACGCCTATAATCATCAAGAGAAAACCGATAAGAATGTAGAGCAATAAAGTTCCAATAGTTGTTTGAAGCGCAACGTTTTGTGAAATATCTTGAGAATTGGGGAGGAGTTTAATGATACTAAAACTAGCAAGAATCATCATGCCGCTCCCAATCCAGACGAAAAGATTCCACAGAAATAGCAATACGCGTTTGAGCAAAAGCGTCATGAAAACAGGACCGATTATTTTACTATCAAAAGTCCGAATGGAATCTGAAAAATGCACCTCTTGTTGTTTTCTACGAATGACCTCAAGCAAAGTCCAAAAAGCAGCTGTTAAAAAGAAAGATACGATAAAACCAATTGCAATTGGAAAAAGAGAACGATTGATCCCGTGGACAACCGTATTTTGGATACCATATTGTAAGATATTATTGGACAAGGTGTCTGAAGAATAATTGTAAACAACGGAAACAATCGCAGTCACAATTGGCACTAAAAAGAGTGCGTAGATTCCCTTGGTTTGGCGCTGGATACGACGAGCTTCTGCCCGAAATTCACTTAAGTTCATATTTGCCTCCTATATTGAAAAATATTATACCATATTCTTCTAAGAGAAAGAAAAGTTTTTATCTACTTTATCTTTCTTCCTTTTTTTGATAAAATCATACAGGATGTTGTGAGTCAAATGAACTCACACACTGTAAAATGAAGGTCTGGGACTGTTTTTCCCAGTATCGGAGGTAAAAATGTCAGATTCACCGATTCAATATCGTTTGATTAAAAAAGAGAAGCACACAGGTGCTCGTTTGGGAGAAATTATCACGCCGCATGGCACTTTTCCAACTCCCATGTTTATGCCCGTGGGAACTCAGGCAACTGTAAAAACGCAGTCACCAGAAGAACTCAAAGAAATGGGCTCAGGGATTATTTTATCCAATACCTACCATCTCTGGCTGCGGCCGGGTGATGAGCTGATTGCGCGTGCTGGTGGGCTTCATAAATTTATGAACTGGGATCAGGCTATTCTGACAGACAGCGGTGGTTTTCAAGTTTATTCCTTGGCAGACAGCCGTAACATCACCGAAGAAGGGGTGACCTTCAAGAATCACCTGAACGGCGCAAAAATGTTCCTCTCTCCAGAAAAGGCCATTTCTATTCAAAACAATCTAGGCAGTGACATCATGATGTCCTTTGATGAATGCCCGCAGTTCTATCAACCGTACGATTATGTCAAGAAATCCATTGAGCGGACCAGCCGCTGGGCAGAGCGTGGACTCAAAGCGCATCGCCGTCCGCATGACCAGGGTCTCTTTGGGATTGTGCAGGGTGCTGGTTTTGAAGATTTGCGCCGCCAGTCAGCCCATGATTTGGTTAGTATGGATTTTCCAGGATATTCTATTGGTGGTTTAGCTGTAGGTGAATCTCATGAAGAGATGAATGCCGTATTGGACTTTACAACTCCGATGCTGCCTGAAAACAAGCCTCGCTATCTCATGGGAGTTGGAGCGCCAGACAGTCTGATTGACGGGGTAATACGTGGTGTGGATATGTTTGACTGCGTGCTACCAACACGAATTGCCAGAAATGGTACCTGCATGACCAGTGAGGGGCGTTTGGTCGTGAAAAATGCTCAATTTGCAGAGGATTTCACACCGCTCGATCATAACTGTGATTGCTACACCTGCAAAAACTATACGCGCGCTTATCTTCGTCATTTGCTCAAGGCTGATGAAACCTTTGGACTCCGCCTAACCAGCTATCATAATCTCTATTTCCTCATCAATCTGATGAAAAATGTCCGCCAAGCCATTCTAGATGACAATTTGCTTGAATTTCGTGAAGATTTCATCGAGCGCTATGGTTACAATCATTCAAAGAGGAATTTCTAGATGAATCACGGTGAGAAGTCGTTAGTAGAAGTAGTCAAGGATTATTTGCTGGATGGGAAAAAAACATACGCTTGCGATTTACGGACACGGTGCTTCTGGAAAATCTACTTTTGCCAAACGTTTAGTAGAAAGTCTGGGGCGAGAGCGAGTTAATCTGCTTGTGGCTGATCCTTATATAATAGACGGGGAATATCGTGACTTGCTGGCGGTTAAAGAATTTCCTGAGCAAAAAGTGACAGCCTGTCTTCCAGTGGCTCATGAATTGAAGAGCTTGGAACGTGATATAAGAGCTTTGCAATCTGGCTGCGATATAGTGACGATTGACTAGCCTTGGGCACCAAGTCAGCGACTTTCAGCGGAAAAACCAATTCTAATTGTGGAAGGCATGTCAGTTGCTTTTCTGCCGAAAGAATTGTTTGATTTGTCCATTTGTTTTTACACCGATACAGCGACGGAATTAGAGCGCCGCTTGGCTCGAGATACAGCCGTTCGAGGTCGCAATGTGCACTGGATTCGGCAAGCGCACACCAGCCGCCGCCAGCAATATGAACACTACTATAAAATGTATCAGGAAGAGGCTGATTTTCTCATCAGCCAGACTGAAGAGGGCTTTGGAATAGATAAAATAAGCAATGGACTTGGAAAATAAAATTCCAGGTCTTTTGTTTTTTTGGCTTATTTTTTGGTAAAATAGAATAAAATAGATTTTATAGCAACGTTGCTAAATGCAGCAATTAACAGAATTTTTGGCTTGCTTGATTCAGCAGTGATGTAGGCTTGCGGGAGTTGGTCGGTCTGTATCAGTAGTGAAAAGGATTTAGGAGAAATATGCGTATTAAATGGTTTTCAATGGTTCGAGTGACAGGCTTATTGCTGGTTCTCTTGTATCACTTTTTTTAAAAATTATTTCCTGGGGGATTTCTCGGTGTTGATGTCTTTTTCACCTTTTCAGGTTTTCTGATTACAGCGCTCTTGATTGATGAGTTTTCTCAGAGTAAAAAAATAGAGCTTCTAGCCTTCTTTCGACGGCGTTTTTATCGGATTGTTCCCCCTGTCATCGTCATGGTATTGGTGGTCATGCCCTTTACCTTTTTGATTCGGCGGGATTTTGTAGCCGGTATTGGAACGCAGATTGCAGCAGTCATGGGCTTTGTGACTAACTTTGACGAAATGATGACGGGTGGAAGCTACGAGGCTCAGTTTATTCCACATTTATTTGTCCATAACTGGAGTCTGGCTGTAGAGGTTCATTATTATCTACTTTGGGGACTGGCTGTCTGGTTCCTAGCCAAATATTGCAAAACAGCCGGTCAGCTGAGGGGCAGTATCTTTTTGCTGTCTTAGTTTGGTTTGCTTATCAGCTTTCTCAGTATGTTTATTGGCAGCCTTTTAGGACTCAGTTTTTCGGGGCTTTATTTCTCGACCTGGACTCACATTTATCCTTTCTTTGTCGGCAGTATCCTAGCGACCTTGACCGGTATCAAACAGATGACAGGCCTGTTAAAGAAAATAATTCGCTCCTGGTCTTTGCGAGAGGCTTGTCTGGTCTTTGCGGCGGGAGCGGGTCTCTTAGGCGTGATGATGCTTTGGATCAAGTTTGATTCGCTTTTACCTATTTGCTTGGTTTTCTTTTGGCTAGTTTGTCAGCGGCGGCTATGATATTGGCTACACGGGTCTTGCATGAGAAGACTCTCGACCTAAAAGAACCGCTAGTTTTGACAGTGATTGCTGATACGAGTTATGGAGTCTATCTTTTCCATTGGCCTTTCTACACGATTTTTTCACAGCTGATGGGCAATCTGCCTGCGGTGATTTTAACAAGTCTTCTTTCTCTTGCTTTTGCTGGACTGTCCTTTTATGTTATTGAGCCAATCATTGCTGGGAAATCCCCTGCTTTTCTCGGTTGGGACTGGCATTTTACGCAGTTGAAAAAGGTCTTGGCAATGAGTTTCGTAGGTTTGCTTCTTATCAGCCTGCTGGCTATCGGACTTGCTCCGAAGATTGGGGCGTTTGAGACAGATATGCTAGTCAATGGTCTTCATCAGGCTGACACCAAGCTAAATCGGACTAAAAGTCTTGCAGAAAAAGGAGAAGCTAGTAGTTACAATATTGCAGATGGTGTGACGATTATTGGTGACTCCGTTACCTTACGGGCTAGTACTCCGCTGAAGGAAGTCCTGCCGGATGCACAAGTCGATGCTCAAGGCAGTCGCAATACAGCTTAGGCTCGCGAAATTATGAGCAATAATGCCGCAGTTGGCGGCTTGCTCAAGACCGTCGTGGTAGCAACCGGTGTTAATATTGTCTTTAACTACGAAGAAGAACTGAATGAGTTGGTCAAGACCCTACCGAAGGGACATCGGCTTATTCTGGTAACTCCTTACGATGGTAATTCAGACAAATATGACAATCCTGTCGCCGAAAAACATGCGCAATATGCCAGAGAGTTAGCCAAGAAATATGCTTACGTCACTATTGCCGATTGGAACACTACTGCCAAGCAGCACCCAGAAATCTGGGTAGGTAGTGATCATATCCACTTTGGAGAAGATGCCGACACAATTGCTGCAGGTGGTCGACTCTATGCGCAGGAAATTCAAAAGGCTGTCACAAAAGCAGCAGATGGGTCTGTAAAGCACAAGTAAATTCTTAGTGCATGGGGAAGTGCAAGTTTGTATTGATTATTCGATTTATCCTAGTAGTTAAAAATCTGTGCAAGCCCTTCAACTAAGCATGTAGGAAACAAACTGACTTTAAGCGTGGAAGGGGTAGTTTGTCTTCTTACCAGGCAATTCTACTTATTCATATTAAAGAAAAAATGATTTGTAAATGTCAAGCCTCATTTTAAATGAGACTTGATTTTTTTGTGTTGGTACTCACGACTAATAAAGATTTCTATATTTAATCTCTTGCTTTTTCAGAAGATAGTAAAAGCTCAATAAGAAAGGGGAACGCTTTTAAATAAAAAAACTAAAAAACTTGCTCAAATCCCTTGCAATCAGTAAGGCTTTGTGTTATTCTATTATGGTGCTGTGAAAAACAGTCTGTAGCTTTGATGCAAGAGGTTGCGACACGCTCGGTTGCATTGCCACGCAATGGCGTCTCGGTTTTCTTGTGGAGCTAGCCTATTATCTTAAATAGACGAAAAGGAGAAAAAGATGGCAAACAAAAAAATCCGTATCCGTTTGAAAGCATACGAACATCGTACACTTGATACAGCGGCTGCAAAAATCGTAGAAACTGCTACTCGTACAGGTGCAGAAGTTGCAGGACCAATCCCACTTCCAACTGAACGTAGCCTCTACACAATCATTCGTGCGACTCACAAATACAAAGATTCTCGCGAACAATTTGAAATGCGTACACACAAACGTTTGATTGATATCATCAACCCAACTCAAAAAACAGTTGATGCTTTGATGAAGTTGGATCTTCCAAGTGGTGTGAACGTAGAAATCAAACTATAATCAGATGCAAGGTAAAAGTATTCGGGCTTAACTGGATACGGGCTAAGAGCTCTGCAAAAAAGATGAACTTCCTAGTGTTCGTCGAACACTGCGTCAGTTTCCTATTTTTACCAGGCTCTCTTAACGCCCTTAATATCTTAATCTTGAGCATAAAAAACGCTCGTTAAAAACTTTTTGAAAAAATATAGAAAAGGAAACATTTTCTCATGACAAAAGGAATCTTAGGGAAAAAAGTGGGAATGACTCAAATCTTCACTGAAGCTGGCGAATTGATCCCTGTAACTGTTGTTGAAGCAACACCAAACGTGGTTCTTCAAGTAAAAACAGTTGAAACAGATGGTTATAACGCTGTTCAAGTCGGTTTTGACGACCTTCGTGATGTATTGAGCAACAAACCTGCTAAAGGACATGTAGCGAAAGCTAACACGGCTCCTAAGCGCTTCATTCGTGAATTCAAAAACATTGAAGGCTTAGAGGTCGGTGCAGAAATCGCAGTAGATACATTCGAAGCTGGCGATGTTGTTGATGTAACAGGGACTTCAAAAGGTAAAGGTTTCCAAGGTGTTATCAAACGCCACGGTCAATCACGTGGTCCAATGGCTCACGGTTCTCGTTATCACCGTCGTCCTGGTTCTATGGGACCAGTTGCGCCTAACCGTGTTTTCAAAAACAAACACTTGGCAGGACGCATGGGTGGCAATCGTGTAACGATTCAAAACCTTGAAATCGCACAAGTTGTTCCAGAGAAAAACGTTATCCTCATCAAAGGTAACGTGCCTGGTGCTAAGAAATCTCTTATCACTATCAAGTCAGCAGTTAAAGCTGGTAAATAATAAAGAAAGGGGAAATCAGTCACAATGGCAAACGTAAAATTATTTGACCAAACTGGTAAAGAAGCTGGTGAAGTAGTTCTTAACGATGCAGTATTTGGTATTGAGCCAAATGAATCAGTTGTCTTTGACGTTGTTATCAGTCAACGTGCAAGCCTTCGTCAAGGAACTCACGCTGTTAAAAACCGCTCTGCAGTATCAGGTGGCGGACGCAAACCATGGCGTCAAAAAGGAACTGGACGTGCGCGTCAAGGTTCTATTCGCTCTCCACAATGGCGTGGTGGTGGTACCGTATTTGGTCCAACTCCTCGTTCATACGCCTACAAACTTCCACAAAAAGTTCGTAGATTGGCACTTAAATCAGTTTATTCTGAAAAAGTTGCTGAGGACAAATTCGTAGCTGTAGACAGCCTTTCATTTACAGCTCCAAAGACTGCTGAGTTTGCAAAAGTACTTGCTGCGCTTAGCCTTGATACAAAAGTACTTGTAATTCTCGAAGAAGGAAACGAATTTGCTGCACTTTCAGCTCGTAACCTTCCAAATGTGAAAGTTGCAACAGCAACAACTGCAAGTGTTCTTGATATCGTAAATAGCGACAAACTTCTTGTTACTAAAGAAGCTATCTCTACAATCGAGGAGGTTCTTGCATAATGAATTTGTATGACGTAATCAAAAAGCCTATCATCACAGAAAGCACAATGGCTCTTCTTGAAGAAGGTAAATACGTATTTGAAGTGGACACTCGTGCTCATAAACTTTTGATCAAACAAGCGGTTGAAGCTGCTTTTGACGGAGTGAAAGTTGCAAATGTGAACACAATCAATGTAAAACCAAAAGCAAAACGTATAGGGCGTTATACTGGTTTTACAAACAAAACTAAAAAAGCTATCATCACTCTTACAGCTGATTCAAAAGCAATCGAGTTGTTCGGTGCTGAAGCAGAATAATCTAAGGAGGAAATATCGTGGGAATCAGAGTTTATAAACCAACTACAAATGGTCGCCGTAATATGACTTCTTTGGATTTTGCTGAAATCACAACGAGCACTCCAGAAAAAACTTTGCTTGTTTCTTTGAACAACAAAGCTGGTCGTAACAACAACGGTCGTATCACAGTTCGTCACCAAGGTGGTGGACACAAACGCCATTACCGTTTGATTGACTTCAAACGTAACAAAGACGGTGTTGAAGCAGTTGTTAAAACAATTGAATACGATCCAAATCGTTCAGCAAACATCGCTCTTGTACATTACACTGACGGTGTGAAAGCTTACATCATCGCTCCTAAAGGCCTTGAAGTTGGTCAACGCATCGTTTCTGGACCAGAAGCGGATATTAAAGTCGGAAATGCTCTTCCACTTGCTAATATCCCAGTTGGTACATTGATTCATAATATTGAATTGAAACCAGGACATGGTGGTGAATTAGTACGTGCTGCTGGAGCTTCTGCCCAAGTATTGGGACAAGAAGGTAAATATGTTCTTGTTCGTTTGCAATCAGGCGAAGTTCGCATGATTCTTGGAACTTGCCGTGCAACTGTCGGTGTTGTTGGAAATGAACAACATGGATTGGTTAACCTTGGTAAGGCTGGACGCAGCCGCTGGAAAGGCATCCGCCCAACAGTCCGCGGTTCTGTAATGAACCCGAACGATCACCCACACGGTGGTGGTGAAGGTAAAGCACCAGTTGGTCGTAAAGCACCATCTACTCCATGGGGCAAACCTGCTCTTGGACTTAAAACTCGTAACAAGAAAGCGAAATCCGACAAACTTATTATTCGTCGTCGCAACGAGAAATAGGCGGCTGAGCAGAAGTTTGGCGGTTTAGCTGCCAAACTTCATTGCGAAACCTTGGCAAAGTTGATTAGATGTGTAGCAAGGCTGATAGCTATAGCTAACTAGCAATCAACTACTGCCCCTCGTGAGTTGTTACATACTTATAATTAGCGAGCTAACTCGCAAAATTCCGCCAGCTCGGTAGCGCTGATTGTCAGTGCAAGCCGTTGTGGTACATATTTTAAAGGAGAAAACATAAAAATGGGACGCAGTCTTAAAAAAGGACCTTTCGTCGATGAGCATTTGATGAAAAAAGTTGAAGCTCAAGCCAACGACGAAAAGAAAAAAGTCATCAAAACTTGGTCACGTCGTTCTACGATTTTCCCAAGTTTCATCGGATATACAATTGCAGTTTATGATGGACGTAAACATGTTCCTGTTTACATCCAAGAAGACATGGTAGGGCACAAACTTGGTGAATTTGCACCAACTCGTACTTACAAAGGTCACGCTGCTGACGACAAGAAGACACGTAGATAAGAGAGGAGAAAAACATGGCAGAAATTACTTCAGCTAAAGCAATGGCTCGTACAGTGCGCGTTTCACCTCGTAAATCTCGTCTAGTTCTTGACAATATCCGCGGGAAAGACGTCGCTGACGCAATCGCAATCTTGAAATTCACACCAAACAAAGCTGCTGGCATTATCGAAAAAGTGTTGAATTCAGCAATCGCTAATGCAGAAAACAACTTTGGCTTGGAAAAAGCAAACTTGGTAGTATCTGAAGCTTACGCAAACGAAGGACCAACAATGAAACGTTTCCGTCCACGTGCAAAAGGTTCAGCTTCACCAATCAACAAACGCACTAGCCACATCACAGTGGTCGTTGCAGAAAAATAAGGAGGTAAAATCGTGGGTCAAAAAGTACATCCAATAGGTATGCGTGTCGGTATCATCCGTGACTGGGATGCCAAATGGTATGCTGAAAAAGAATACGCGGATTACCTTCATGAAGATCTTGCAATCCGTAAATTCGTTCAAAAAGAATTAGCTGACGCAGCTGTTTCAACTATTGAAATCGAACGCGCAGTAAATAAAGTAAACGTTTCTCTTCACACTGCTAAACCAGGTATGGTTATCGGTAAAGGTGGAGCAAACGTTGATGCACTTCGTGCAAAACTTAACAAATTGACTGGTAAACAAGTCCACATCAACATCATTGAAATCAAATCACCAGATTTGGATGCTCATCTTGTTGGTGAAGGAATTGCTCGCCAATTAGAACAACGTGTTGCTTTCCGTCGTGCTCAAAAACAAGCAATCCAACGTACCATGCGTGCGGGAGCTAAAGGAATTAAAACTCAAGTATCTGGCCGCTTGAACGGTGCTGATATCGCTCGTAGTGAAGGGTATTCTGAAGGGACTGTTCCGCTTCATACGCTTCGTGCAGATATTGATTACGCTTGGGAAGAAGCAGATACTACTTACGGTAAACTTGGTGTTAAAGTATGGATTTACCGCGGAGAAGTTCTTCCAGCTCGTAAAAACACTAAAGGAGGTAAATAACCAATGTTAGTACCTAAACGTGTTAAACACCGCCGCGAATTTCGTGGTAAAATGCGCGGTGAAGCTAAAGGTGGTAAGGAAGTGGCATTTGGAGAATATGGCCTTCAAGCAACTACTAGCCATTGGATCACAAACCGCCAAATCGAAGCTGCTCGTATCGCTATGACGCGTTACATGAAACGTGGTGGTAAAGTTTGGATTAAAATCTTCCCACACAAATCATACACTGCCAAAGCTATCGGGGTTCGTATGGGATCTGGGAAAGGTGCTCCAGAAGGTTGGGTTGCACCAGTTAAACGTGGTAAAGTGATGTTTGAAATCGCTGGTGTGCCTGAGGAAGTTGCTCGCGAAGCGCTTCGTCTTGCAAGCCACAAATTACCGGTTAAAACAAAATTCGTGAAACGTGAAGCAGAATAAGGAGAAGGCATGAAACTTAATGAAGTAAAAGAATTTGTTAAAGAACTTCGTGGTCTTTCTCAAGAAGAACTCGCGAAGCGTGAAAGAGAATTGAAGAAAGAATTGTTTGATCTTCGTTTCCAAGCAGCAACGGGTCAATTAGAACAAACTGCACGCTTGAAAGAAGTGAAAAAGCAAATCGCTCGTATCAAAACTGTTCAATCAGAAATGAAATAATAGACTTGGGAAAGGAGAAATTCTAAAATGGAACGTAATCAACGTAAAACGCTTGTTGGACGCGTCGTTTCTGACAAGATGGATAAAACAATCACAGTTGTAGTTGAAACAAAACGTAACCACCCAGTCTATGGTAAGCGTATTAACTACTCTAAAAAATACAAAGCGCATGATGAAAATAACATCGCTAAAGAAGGCGATATTGTTCGTATCATGGAAACTCGTCCGCTTTCAGCTACAAAACGCTTCCGTCTTGTAGAAGTTGTAGAAGAAGCAGTTATCATCTAATCAAACCAGAAAGGAGAAAACTTAAATGATTCAAACAGAAACTCGTTTGAAAGTTGCTGACAACAGCGGTGCCCGCGAAATCTTGACAATCAAAGTTCTTGGTGGTTCAAAGCGTAAATTCGCTAGCATTGGCGATGTCATCGTTGCATCTGTAAAACAAGCTACTCCTGGTGGTGCGGTTAAAAAAGGTGACGTTGTAAAAGCGGTTATCGTTCGTACTAAATCAGGTGCTCGTCGCAAAGATGGTTCATACATCAAATTTGACGAAAATGCTGCAGTGATTATCCGTGATGATAAAACACCTCGCGGGACACGTATCTTTGGTCCAGTTGCACGCGAATTGCGTGAAGGTGGATTTATGAAGATCGTCTCACTTGCTCCAGAAGTACTTTAATCAAAAACAAACTAAGTCCCCTATCTTTGATAGATAGGGTGCCCGTCAGGGCGTAAGAAATCAAAGGAGAAACCAATGTTTGTAAAAACTGGCGACAAAGTTCGCGTGATTGCTGGTAAAGACAAAGGTGTTGAAGCCAAAGTCGTTGCCGCACTTCCAAAAGTAAATAAAGTTGTTGTTGAAGGTGTGAACATCATCAAGAAACACCAAAAACCGAATAACGAAAATCCTCAAGGTGCTATCGTGGAAAAAGAAGCACCAATCCATGTGTCTAATGTTCAAGTGTTGGACAAAAATGGTGTTGCAGGACGTGTTGGCTACAAGTTTGTAGACGGCAAAAAAGTTCGTTACAATAAAAAATCAGGCGAAGTGCTTGACTAATCACGAAGGAAAGGAGAAGTATAATGGCTAATCGTTTAAAAGAAAAATATCTTAATGAAGTAGTTCCTGCTTTGACTGAAAAGTTTAACTACTCATCTGTTATGGCTGTGCCAAAAGTGGATAAAATCGTTTTGAACATGGGTGTTGGAGATGCTGTATCAAATGCTAAAAATCTTGAAAAAGCTGCTGAAGAACTTGCTCTTATCTCAGGTCAAAAACCACTTATCACTAAAGCTAAAAAATCTATCGCCGGCTTCCGTCTTCGTGAAGGTGTAGCGATTGGTGCTAAGGTAACTCTTCGCGGTGAACGCATGTATGAATTCTTGGATAAATTGGTTACTGTATCACTTCCACGTGTTCGTGACTTCCACGGTGTTCCAACAAAATCATTTGATGGACGCGGGAACTACACACTTGGTGTGAAAGAACAATTGATTTTCCCAGAAATCAACTTTGATGATGTCGACAAGACTCGCGGTCTTGACATTGTTATTGTAACAACTGCTAACACGGATGAAGAATCACGTGAATTGCTTACAGGCCTTGGAATGCCTTTTGCAAAATAATCTAGGAGGTAAATAAATTGGCTAAAAAATCAATGATTGCTAAGAACAAACGCCCTGCGAAGTTCTCTACGCAAACTTACACTCGTTGCGAACGTTGTGGTCGTCCACATTCAGTTTACCGCAAGTTTAAACTTTGCCGTGTTTGCTTCCGCGAGTTAGCATACAAAGGACAAATTCCAGGCGTTACCAAAGCTTCTTGGTAATTTAAGATGTGAGAGCGTTAAGAAAACGCAATGAAAATAGGAAGTTTGGTGTAGGAGCGATGCTCCAAGGCAAACTTATCTTTTTCACCAAGTTCTTAGCTTGAACTCAATTAAAACATGATACAAAAGGCGTAACGAGCCCA
The DNA here is from genome assembly GCF_001813805.1 of Streptococcus sp. HMSC066F10. Classification (NCBI taxonomy): domain Bacteria; kingdom Bacillati; phylum Bacillota; class Bacilli; order Lactobacillales; family Streptococcaceae; genus Streptococcus; species Streptococcus sp. HMSC066F10. Next base: position 8,236 of record NZ_KV813993.1, on the reverse strand, counting down.
GCAAAAATAGGGGATTTCGCTCAGGAGCGATGCTCCTAGAGAAATCTATCTATTTTGCACAGCTTGTAGTCCGTGTTCTAATCAGCAAGTCTGTTTAGAGTGTATCCATCAAACTGAGCCTAGCTCAATCATTAACTAGCAAGTGAATTATCAAACTACTAGTAAGAGGAGAAAAACAAAATGGTTATGACTGACCCAATTGCAGACTTTTTGACACGTATTCGTAATGCGAATCAAGCAAAACATGAAGTGCTAGAAGTACCTGCATCAAATATCAAAAAAGGGATTGCTGAAATTCTTAAACACGAAGGTTTTGTGAAGAACGTTGAGTACATTGAAGATGATAAACAAGGTGTTATTCGTGTATTCCTTAAATACGGTCAAAACGGTGAAAAAGTTATCACTGGTTTGAAACGTGTTTCAACACCAGGACTTCGTGTTTACAAAAAATGTGAAGATCTTCCAAAAGTCTTGAATGGACTTGGAATTGCGATTATCTCAACATCTGAAGGCTTGTTGACTGACAAAGAAGCACGCCAAAAGAATGTTGGTGGGGAAGTAATCGCCTACGTTTGGTAATTGCATGATACAAAGAGCGTGACGGACAAAGTGAAAATAGGAAATCTAGCGATGAATGCCCGCATTCAAGATAGATTTATCTTTTTCACACAGGCCGTAGCTCGTGTTCAAATTGGCAAAACTAATTTGAATGATGTATTTGAATAAAACGTTAGAACTATCGTACAAACTACTATGATAGTTCCCCCGTGAAAACTAGTCGTTCTGCGGCTTGACAATCTAACAGGAGAAAACAAAAAATGTCACGTATTGGTAATAAAGTTATTGCATTGCCTGCTGGTGTCGAATTGACAAACAAAGACAATGTCGTAACTGTAAAAGGACCTAAAGGAGAACTCACTCGTACGTTCTCTAAAGATATTGATATTCGTGTGGAAGGAACTGAAGTAACTCTTCACCGTCCAAACGATACAAAAGAAATGAAAACAATCCACGGAACAACTCGTGCTCTTTTGAACAACATGGTTCATGGTGTATCAGAAGGATTCAAGAAAGAACTTGAAATGCGTGGGGTTGGATACCGTGCTCAACTTCAAGGAAAAAAATTGGTACTTTCAGTTGGTAAATCTCATCCAGATGAAGTGGAAGCTCCTAAAGGTATTACTTTTGAACTTCCAAATCCAACGACTATTGTTGTGAACGGAATCTCAAAAGAAGTAGTTGGACAAACTGCTGCTTATATCCGTAGCTTGCGTGCTCCTGAACCATATAAAGGGAAAGGTATCCGCTACGTTGGTGAATTCGTCCGCCGTAAAGAAGGTAAAACTGGTAAATAATATTATAAGGTTGTTTTTTAACCAAAATATTTATTTCCAACTTTGTGCTTAGGCACGAAATAAAATTAAGAGGTGAAAATTGTGATTTCGAAACCAGATAAAAATAAAGTCCGCCAAAAACGCCACCGTCGCGTTCGCGGAAAACTCTCTGGAACTGCTGATCGCCCACGTTTGAACGTATTCCGTTCTAATACAGGCATCTACGCTCAAGTAATTGATGACGTAGCGGGTGTAACGCTCGCAAGCGCTTCAACTCTTGACAAAGAAGTTTCAAAAGGAACTAAAACTGAACAAGCCGTTGTTGTCGGCAAACTTGTTGCTGAACGTGCAGTTGCTAAAGGTATTACTGAAGTGGTGTTTGACCGCGGTGGATATCTATATCACGGACGTGTAAAAGCTTTGGCTGATGCAGCTCGTGAAAACGGATTGAAATTCTAATAGGGAGGACACTAAAAAATGGCATTTAAAGACAATGCAGTTGAACTTGAAGAACGCGTAGTTGCGATTAACCGTGTTACAAAAGTTGTTAAAGGTGGACGTCGTCTTCGTTTTGCGGCTCTTGTAGTTGTTGGTGACCGTAATGGTCGTGTTGGTTTTGGTACTGGTAAAGCTCAAGAAGTACCAGAAGCAATTCGCAAAGCCGTTGAAGATGCAAAGAAAAACCTAATTGAAGTACCAATGGTTGGCACAACAATTCCTCATGAAGTAACATCTGAATTTGGTGGAGCTCGTGTCTTGTTGAAACCAGCTGTAGAAGGTGCTGGAGTGGCTGCTGGTGGTGCTGTTCGTGCCGTCATCGAATTGGCAGGTGTAGCAGATGTAACATCTAAATCACTTGGTTCTAACACTCCAATCAACATCGTTCGCGCAACTGTTGAAGGTTTGAAACAATTAAAACGCGCTGAAGAAGTTGCTGCCCTTCGTGGTATTTCAGTTTCTGACTTAGCATAAGAAAGGAGATTCACATGGCTCAAATTAAAATTACTTTGACAAAGTCTCCAATCGGACGCATTCCGTCACAACGTAAAACTGTTGTAGCACTTGGACTTGGCAAATTAAATAGCTCAGTTATCAAAGAAGATAATGCTGCTGTTCGTGGTATGATTACAGCAGTATCACACTTGGTAACTGTTGAAGAAGTTAAGTAAGTAATCATTTTGCTAACAAAACTTTAAATTGAAATAAACTAGGGGATGAGAGGATTTTCTCAGCCCCTTAAACTAAATATATGTATAGGCGAGTTTATCCTGAGGACACCTTTTTCTCAGTATAAGCGCTAGCATTTTACAAAAGAGGAGAAAAAATATAATGAAACTTCATGAATTACAACCTGCTACAGGTTCTCGTAAAGTCCGTAACCGTGTTGGTCGTGGTACTTCATCTGGTAATGGTAAAACAGCTGGACGTGGTCAAAAAGGTCAAAAAGCTCGTAGTGGTGGTAAAGTTCGTCTTGGTTTTGAAGGTGGACAAACACCATTGTTCCGTCGCATGCCAAAACGTGGTTTCTTGAACATCAATCGTAAAGAATATGCAATTGTAAATCTTGATCAATTGAATGTTTTTGAAGACGGGGCAGAAGTAACTCCAGTTGTCCTTATCGAAGCAGGGATTGTAAAAGCTGAAAAATCTGGTGTTAAGATTCTTGGTAACGGCGAATTGACAAAGAAATTGACTGTGAAAGCAGCTAAATTCTCTAAATCAGCCGAAGAAGCTATCACTGCTAAAGGTGGTTCAGTGGAAGTCATCTAAGCGAGGTGACCTATGTTTTTTAAACTATTAAAAGATGCATTAAAAATCAAACAGGTTCGTTCAAAAATTCTCTTTACAATTTTTATTGTATTAGTATTTCGAATTGGTACGACGATTACTGTTCCAGGTGTTAATGCAAAAAGCTTGGAAGCTCTTAACGGGCTTTCATTTCTAAACATGCTCAGCCTTGTGTCAGGTAATGCTTTGCGAAATTTCTCAGTATTTGCATTGGGAGTTAGTCCGTATATTACCGCCTCTATTGTTGTTCAATTGCTACAAATGGATATTTTACCTAAGTTTGTAGAATGGGGCAAGCAAGGTGAAGTTGGACGAAGAAAGTTAAATCAAGCAACGCGCTATATTGCCTTAGTCTTGGCGTTTGTTCAATCTATCGGTATTACAGCAGGTTTCCATACCTTGTCTAGTGCTAAGTTGGTGGCAACGCCTAACTGGCAAACTTATTTGCTGATTGGTTTTCTGTTAACGACGGGTTCTATGATTGTGACTTGGTTAGGGGAACAAATTACAGATAAAGGCTATGGTAACGGTGTTTCTATGATTATCTTTGCAGGTATCGTAGCAGCAATTCCAGGAATGATTAAGAGTATATATGTAGACTACTTTGTCAATGTACCAAGCAGCCGTATTACTTCATCTATCATTTTTGTTACTATTCTGATTATAGCTGTTTTACTCATTGTTTACTTTACAACCTTCGTTCAACAAGCAGAATACAAAATTCCAATCCAGTATACAAAGATTGCGCAAGGTGCGCCTTCTAGCTCATACCTTCCTTTGAAGGTCAATCCGGCGGGTGTTATTCCGGTTATCTTTGCAAGTTCGATTACTGCCGCACCTGCAGCTATTTTCCAATTTTTGACAGCTACAGGTCATAATGCACAATGGGTTCGAGTGGCCCAGTCCTTGTTTGCAACAACAACCGCAAGCGGAATTGTGATGTACGCACTCTTGATTATTTTGTTTACATTTTTCTATACATTTGTACAAATCAATCCAGAGAAAACTGCAGAGAATTTGCAAAAGAGCGGTGCCTATATTCATGGTGTACGTCCTGGTAAAGGAACAGAAGAATATATGTCTAAGTTGCTTCGTCGCTTAGCAACAGTTGGTTCACTTTTCTTAGGCTTTATTTCGATTTTACCGATTTTAGCAAAAGATTTGTTTGGATTGACAGATGCTGTTGCTTTAGGTGGTACTAGTTTGCTGATTATTATTGCAACTGGTATTGAAGGAATGAAACAGCTTGAAGGCTACCTTCTGAAGAGAAAATATACTGGCTTTATGAATACAACAGAATAGAAACAGAGTAAAGAAAGATATTCTATACTTTAAAAGCAATTTGCGTTAAAGTACGAACGCAGTGGTTGATGATGAAAATGAGTTTTTGTTTTCATCCTGAATCAACTATATTGCGGGGTGGGAGAGCAAATCGAAAATCATAGATTTTCTGAAGTCTGTCCCACTCTTTCTATTTTGTTTTTAAACAAGTTTATTAAGAATTTGTAATAGATTTATTTAAAAACAAAAAAGGAGAAGGATCATGAATCTTTTGATTATGGGCTTGCCAGGTGCAGGCAAGGGGACTCAAGCGGCCAAAATCGTTGAGGAATTTGGTGTTGCGCATATCTCAACAGGGGATATGTTCCGTGCAGCCATGGCCAACCAAACTGAAATGGGGGTACTTGCGAAATCATATATTGACAAAGGTGAATTAGTGCCAGATGAAGTGACTAATGGGATTGTCAAAGAACGTTTAGCACAAGATGATATTAAAGAAAAAGGCTTTTTATTAGATGGCTACCCACGCACCATTGATCAAGCTCATGCACTGGATCAGATACTTGCTGAACTTGGGCTTACTTTAGACGGGGTTGTTAATATCGAAGTGGATCCTAACAGCTTGCTAGAGCGCTTGAGCGGACGGATTATTCACAAAAAAACGGGAGAAACCTTCCATAAAGTCTTCAATCCACCAGCAGATTATAATGAAGAGGATTATTATCAACGTGAGGATGACAAGCCAGAAACCGTGAAACGCCGTTTAGATGTCAATATCGCTCAAGGAGCACCAATTATTGAGCATTATCGTTCTCAAAATTTGGTTTATGATATTCAAGGAAATCAAGAGATTGATGATGTATTTAAAGATATTGAAAAAGTCTTGTTAAAGTTAAAATAAAAGCGTTTTTTACACTTGCAATATTTGACAAGTAGTGATACAATGAATTAGTCTGACTTATAATTGTTACCTCTGTGTTCAGAGGAATGAATCGAAATTTAGGGGGTGCTTTTGCGTGGCAAAAGACGATGTGATTGAAGTTGAAGGCAAAGTAGTTGATACAATGCCGAATGCAATGTTTACGGTTGAACTTGAAAATGGACATCAGATTTTAGCAACAGTTTCTGGTAAAATTCGTAAAAACTATATTCGTATTTTAGCGGGAGACCGTGTTACTGTCGAGATGAGTCCTTATGATTTGACACGTGGACGGATCACTTACCGCTTTAAATAATCGAAATACTTGGAGGGATAAGAAATGAAAGTAAGACCATCGGTCAAACCAATTTGCGAATACTGCAAAGTTATTCGTCGTAATGGTCGTGTTATGGTGATTTGCCCAGCAAATCCAAAACACAAACAACGTCAAGGATAATAGAAAGGAGAAAAAATGGCTCGTATTGCTGGAGTTGATATTCCAAATGACAAACGTGTAGTTGTTTCACTGACTTATGTATACGGTATTGGTCTTCCAACATCTAAGAAAATTTTAGCAGCTGCTGGAGTTTCAGAGGATATTCGTGTGAAAGATTTAACATCTGATCAAGAAGACGCTATCCGTCGTGAAGTGGATGCTATCAAAGTTGAAGGTGACCTTCGTCGTGAAGTAAACTTAAACATCAAACGTTTGATGGAAATTGGTTCATATCGCGGAATCCGTCATCGTCGTGGACTTCCTGTACGTGGACAAAACACAAAGAACAACGCTCGCACTCGTAAAGGTAAAGCTGTTGCGATTGCTGGTAAGAAAAAATAATATAAGGAGGTAAAAAGTCTTGGCTAAACCAACACGTAAACGTCGTGTGAAGAAAAATATCGAATCTGGTATTGCTCATATTCACGCTACATTTAACAACACTATTGTTATGATTACTGATGTGCATGGTAACGCAATTGCTTGGTCATCTGCCGGAGCTCTTGGATTTAAAGGTTCTCGTAAATCTACACCATTTGCTGCCCAAATGGCATCTGAAGCTGCTGCAAAGTCTGCACAAGAACACGGTCTTAAATCAGTTGAAGTTACTGTTAAAGGTCCAGGTTCTGGTCGTGAGTCAGCTATTCGTGCTCTTGCTGCCGCTGGTCTTGAAGTAACAGCTATTCGTGATGTGACTCCTGTGCCACACAATGGTGCTCGTCCTCCAAAACGTCGCCGTGTATAATCATAAACCATTACACTGCTTTTCGTTTAAGAGGGAGTAACTAAATGATTGAGTTTGAAAAACCAAATATAACAAAAATTGATGAAAAGAAAGACTATGGCATATTTGTAGTAGAACCACTAGAACGTGGTTATGGTACAACGCTTGGGAACTCACTTCGCCGTGTACTTCTTGCATCTCTACCGGGTGCTGCTGTGACATCTATCAATATTGAAGGTGTATTGCACGAATTCGATACAGTTCCAGGTGTCCGTGAAGATGTGATGCAAATCATTCTGAACGTCAAAGGGATTGCTGTAAAATCTTACGTCGAAGACGAAAAGACAATTGAACTGGATGTTGAAGGTCCTGCAGAAATTACTGCCGGTGATATTTTGACGGATAGTGATATTGAAATTGTAAATCCTGATCATTATCTCTTTACAATTGGTGAAGGTGCTAGCTTAAAAGCTATTATGACCGTAAATACAGGTCGTGGTTATGTACCGGCTGATGAAAACAAAAAAGATGATGCACCAGTAGGGACGCTTGCGGTAGATTCAATCTATACGCCGGTGAAAAAAGTTAATTATCAAGTTGAACCAGCTCGCGTTGGTAGCAATGATGGTTTTGATAAATTAACTCTTGAAATCATGACAGACGGGACGATTATTCCAGAAGATGCCCTAGGGCTTTCTGCGCACATTTTAACGGAACATTTAGACCTGTTTACTAACTTAACTGAAGTAGCAAAATCTACTGATGTGATGAGAGAAACAGAAAAAGTTTCAGATGATCGTGTGTTGGATCGTACAATTGAAGAATTAGATTTGTCAGTTCGTTCGTACAACTGTTTGAAACGTGCTGGTATCAATACTGTATTTGATTTGACAGAAAAAACTGAACCTGAAATGATGAAAGTAAGAAATCTAGGACGTAAGAGTCTTGAAGAAGTGAAAGTAAAACTTGCTGATCTCGGTCTTGGATTAAAAAACGATAAATAAAGGAGGAAAACATGGCTTACCGTAAACTAGGACGCACTAGCTCACAACGTAAAGCAATGCTTCGCGACTTGACCACTGACTTGATTATCAACGAATCAATTGTGACAACAGAAGCTCGTGCTAAAGAAATCCGTAAAACAGTTGAAAAAATGATTACTTTGGGTAAACGTGGTGATTTGCATGCTCGTCGTCAAGCAGCAGCTTTTGTTCGTAACGAAATTGCCTCAGAAAACTATGATGAAGAAACAGAAAAGTATACTTCAACTACTGCTCTTCAAAAATTATTCTCTGATTTAGCTCCTCGTTATGCAGAACGTAACGGTGGATATACTCGTATCCTTAAAACTGAACCACGTCGTGGTGATGCTGCTCCAATGGCAATCATTGAATTAGTATAATTTTTATCAATTTTGTTGAGTGTTATGATGATGGAGTAATGTTACTCTTAGTCTAGCTCTGGTCTACCGCTAGGATTTTTCCTAGCGGGAACACTCATCTTATGATAAGAAACGTAGACGCTTGTTTACGAAATTGCTTTTACAAAAAAACAATTTCGTAAGCAGGCGTTTTTTAGAATTTCATAATCGATGCTTCACTACAGAATTTACAGAATTATAATGCTGAATTTATCATGAAAACTCCCAAACAGACATCTGTTAATTTTAACTTTATCCGCTGAAAAGAATGTAA
>NZ_KV813992.1:0-3186 GCF_001813805.1 Streptococcus sp. HMSC066F10 | reverse complement strand
CCAGTTAAAGGTGCTGACGGAAAACCTGTACATTTACAGTTACAAAAGCGCCGACACAAGCCGAAGAAAACACACCAACACCTAAAGAACAAACTGTTAATGTTGGCGAAACTCCAGATCCTAAGAAATCAATCGGAAACGTTGGAGACCTTCCAGAAGGAACTAAGTTCGAATTCAAGACACCAGTAGACACTACAACACCAGGCGACAAAGACGCAACAGTTGTAGTAACATACCCAGATGGTTCTAAAGATGAAGTTCCAGTTAAGGTAACTGTTACAGATCCACGTACTGATGCAGATAAGAACACACCAACACCTAAGGAACAAACTGTTAATGTTGGCGAAACTCCAGATCCTAAGAAATCAATCGGAAACGTTGGAGACCTTCCAGAAGGAACTAAGTTCGAATTCAAGACACCAGTAGACACTACAACACCAGGCGACAAAGACGCAACAGTTGTAGTAACATACCCAGATGGTTCTAAAGATGAAGTTCCAGTTAAGGTAACTGTTGCGGACAATTCAGCACAAGCATCTGATAGCACTCCAGCTAAGAAAGCAGAAGCGAAGGAATTGCCTAATACAGGTACAGAAGCCCATGCAGGCCTAGCAACACTTGGACTTCTTGGAGCCCTTAGCGGATTTGGACTTCTTTCTCGCAAGAAAAAAGAAGACTAAAAACTGAAAGTCTTGGCTATCTATCAACTGTAAATGATTGAAAAAAGCTAAGCTCGAGAAAGGACGAATTTCGTCCTTTCTTTTTTGGCTCTATAATATTTGTAGTGGGTAAATCCCCTATAGATCTTATAGAGCCTATTTTTGTGTAGAAAAAAAGTTCCATATGACCTATAATGAAAAGCGACTAAACAACTCATTAGAAAGATTCATATGGAACAATTACATTTTATCACAAACTTACTGGGAATAAAAGACACTAACATTACGATTTTGGATGTTCTAGATGCTGGAACACTTAAAGCAATCATCGCTAAGCTAGATTGTCCTGCACCTAAACGTCCTCACTGCCAAGGAAAAATGGCTAAATATGACTTTCAAAAAGAATCAAAAATTCCCTATTTAGAATGTGCGGGATACAAGACTCTCATTCGATTGAGAAAACCCCGTTTCTGCTGTCAGGATTGCGGGAAAATGGTTGTAGCTGAGACTTCCTTAGTCAAGAAAAATCACCAAATCGCAACTATCGTCAACCAGAAAATCATACAAAAATTGATCGAGAAAGTCCCTATGACGGCCATCTCTGAAAGTTTATCTGTATCTACTTCAACTGTCATTCGTAAACTACATGAATTCAAGTTCAAGACAGATCTATCTTCCCTTCCAACTCATAATACAGTTTCAAGAAAGGCAAGATGAGCTTCATTGCACAGGATTTCGATTCAAGACAAATCATAACTATCCTAGACGGACGGACTCAAGCAACGATTCGCAATCACTTTCTGCGCTATTCCAGACAGGTCCGAAACGGCGTTAAAGTCATTACAATGGATATGTTTAGTCCTTATTACGACATCGCCAGAAAACTATTTCCAAACGCTAAAATCATCCTTGATCGCTTTCACATTGTACAACATCTCAGCCGGGCTATGTGTCGTCTTCGCATCTAAATCATGAAGCAACCAGATCGAAAGTCTCATGAATATAGGGCGCTGAAGTGCTACTGGAAACTGATCCAGCAAGACAGCCAGAAACTCAGCAATAAACGCTTTTATCGCCCTACTTTTCGCATGCACTTGACAAATCAAGAGATTCTTGAAAAGCTACTTTCTTATTCTCAAGAACTACGAGAACACTATGACCTCTATCAGCTCTTACTCTTTCATTTTCAAGAGAAACAAGCTGATTATTTCTTTGGCCTTATTGAAGAGACAATTTCTTGTGTTAATCCTATTTTTCAAACTGTTTTTAAGACTTTTTTGAAAGATAAGGACAAGAGCATGAACGCTCTGGAATTATCCTATTCTAATGCAAAACTGGAGGCTACTAACAACATCATCAAAGTTATCAAGCGAAATACTTTTGGATTCCGGAACTTTGATAACTTTAAAACTAGAATCCTTATTGCTTTGAACATCAAAAAGGAGAGGGCAAATTCGATCCTCTCCAGGTTGTAACTTTTCATCAACCCACTACAGTTAACAAAGAGCCCTTAATTTGACGTTCATACGACACAGAGCGATCGCGATCCGTCAACTCATAGTTGAGGTGTGACCTGCTCGTGTCGATATCCTTGTTTGAGTGCGTCTCAAAAACACGTTCATTGTGCTTATAAGCTCCTCCCAAATTACCAGCTTTCATCTTCTGCATTCTCGCAACGAGATAGCTTATCCTTCAGCTCCTTTCCAGGTGGTCATTCGAATAACGAATGACAGGCAAGTCGCCCAGGCTATTGCTTGCCTAAATACCTAACATCTTAGCTAGTAGTTTAGCACATTTTCGGCACAACTTCCATGTAAAGTATAGTGCACTATACTTTACTTCGTAAAAGTGCGGTCTGCGACGCTTTATCGCCATCAGGAAATAGGGTGAGTCGACATGTCTATTACTCACCCAAAGCAGTCCTACAAAGCAGGACTTTTCTGTTACTTTTTTAGAAATAGTAACGTTTATACAGCTTTGACACTTCGTATCAAAGCGCCAAACACACTCCGAGGGATTTTACAGAAAGCAGAAAAGGAATGATCTGGTATAAGATCATTCCTTTTCTCTCTTTTTCTCTAAGTAATTATATACAATGTACGACGAAGTCGTCATTGCAATGCTCATCCACCACCTAAAGGGAACTTTAAACAACATTGATAAGATAAAGAATATAAACAACGAAAATACGTTATACCCAATTAATTTTATTGTATATCTCATGATTAAAAGTTAATTCTTCCGTTGTTAGGAATGGCATCATTTTGATCCCATAACTCCTTTCTTTAGATGTATTTGTGTAATAAAATTAGTTTGCTTAGAATTTTAGATATTATTGTTTTCCGTGTTTCATCCTTTCTAATCTAAAACTCTGTTTTAGGTCTATTATAACAAAACAAAAGCGAAAATGTAAGCGTTTATATAATTTCGAAAATATTTTCTAAAAACTCTTCAGAAAACTTTGAAATTCTTAACGCAATTACAACAGACGGTTCAATAGACTTGTTCGGTAACTACATCATCTCGT